>JAJBTJ010000260.1 GCA_020860905.1 Parabacteroides sp.
AAGGATGACCGCCGGTAGGCGCCGTCGGCAGACGCCCTCGCGGCGAGCGAAGACTGTTTTTATTTAAAAAAGAATTTCTTGTCCTGTACTTTAAAAAAACAATATAGGCAATCGATTATCGATAACCGATTGCCTATATCCTATTAATTCCGGAATAACCCGGTACCGTTTTTACCAGCCCGGGTTATTACTCCCGATAGCCGGATTCACTTCGATTTCCGAACCCGGGATAGGCCACAAATAATCCCGTTCGGCAAATTTGTGCGTATATTGGAGCTTCCCGGTAATCCCGTAATCTTTCCGGTTATTCAGTAACGTTACCCCCAACTTCCAACGCCGCAAGTCGCTGAAACGATGCCCTTCGCCAGCCAGCTCGAAAGCACGTTCGCGCACGATACGTTCGAAAACAGCCTCTTTCGTACGTGCCTCCAGGTGAGCCGGGCCGCTGTTCAGCGCCGGCATGTTCACCGTCGGACGCTGGCGCACCCGGTTAATCAGCGCCACCGCCTCGTCGAGCCTGTCGGATTCGTTATAACACTCCGCCAGCATCAGCAACACATCCGCATACCGGATAAGCGGGAAGTTAATCGGCGTATGCGACCGGTTCGTAATCAGTCCGCCCATATCCCCCTCCGGCACGAATTTCCGCCACAGGTAACTTTCCCAGCCCTTCTCGTTCCGGATAAACCCGTTCGCTTCGTTAATACCGTCAGCCAGCACGAACTCGCACTCCTTCGGCTTGTTCTGGTTCCAGCCGTTATACTTCGTGTACGGCAAGATAACGTTATAATTCAGGCGCGGGTCGCGCTTCGTGTACATATCCCGCAACTCGTTTACTTTTTCCGGATACCGGGCTACCGTCTTGAAATCCTCCGTCAGTTCGGCGCGGAACATCTTTTGCTTCCACTCCACGCTGCCGTCGAAGTCGGGGAAGTAACTTTTCCAGTCGAAGAACGTGCCGTCAGCATTTTCGTACATCTCCACGAAATCCGCAGTAGGCACACACGTCGTCCAGCCGCTGCCGTACGTACTCCGCGTACCGAAATACCAAGCCATCGGCATCCCGTAATTCATCCCTACGCCTCCTTTATTCTGGATAGAGAAAATCATCTCGTTGCTCGCATGCCCTTCCGGAACGAACAGTTCGGCGTAACTCGTATGCAGGTCGTAACCATATCCCAAGCCAGCCGGGTCGTTTACGATTTCCTCGAAGTCGGCGATAGCCGCCGGATAATCCTGCGCATATAACTTCACCTTGCCGCGCAACGCCACAGCCGCCCCGCGCGTAGCGCGCCCGTAGTCGGCAGCATCCCACTTCACAGGCAGCGTTTCGATAGCCCGTTTCAAATCTTTCAGGATAAACGCCCGCGTTTCGTCGGCCGACGAACGGGGGAGCTTCATATCGTTAAAATCCTTGTCGAGCACCAACGTTTCGTCGTACAACGGAACGCCCCCGTAAAAATCGAGCAAATGGAAATAGTACAGCGCACGCATAAACTTCGCCTCCCCTTCGTACCGAGCCTTCAGCTCGTCGCTCATGTCGATGCCGGGCAAGTTGTGCAATACCGCGTTCGCCCGCATGATGCCGTCGTAGGTACGTTGCCATTTCCCGGATACCTGCCCGTCGCGGTCGGTATAAGTGCCGTATACTTTCGAATCGTAAAAGCCGAAGCAGATGTCGCTCATACCGTCCTGGCAGAAATAACAGCCGAACAGATTTTCCTGCTTCATATCGTTGTATACACCCATCATGGCCTGTTTGGCATGTTCTTCCGTTTTCCAGAACGTGCCCGAGCTCACTTTGTCTTTCGGGAACTGGTCCAGTTCCATGCAGCCGGCCAGGCAAACGGCCGCTGCGAATAAAGATAGTATTTTGTTGTTCATAACGCGTAACGATTAAAATGAAATATTTAAACCTACCACCGCTTGTTTCATCGACGGATATTTCGAGCCTTCCGCTTCCGGGTCGGGCCCTTTGTAGCCGGTAAAGGTGAAAAAGTTCTCCAGGCTGCCGTACACCCGTATGGCGTCGATACCGATCGTATCCATCCATTTCCGCGGCAAGCTGTAGCCTAACTGGATATTCTTTATTTTAAAGTACGACTTGTTCTGCACCCAGAAGTCCGAAGCCAGGCCGTTCCGGTTGTCCGACGTATCCATTACCCGCGGATATACGGCGTCGGTACGCCCTTCGTACCAGCGCCCTTCGGCAATCGTTTTATTCATCGCCCAGCCGAAACCGGTTACCGGACGGTACGTGTTGTCCATAAAGAACATCTTCACCCCCGCCATGCCCTGGAAGAAGATAGAGAAGTCGATACCCTTCCAGTTGGCGCCCATGTTGAGGCCGTACGTAAATTTCGGCGTAGGGCCCGAACCTACGGTAGTACGGTCGTCGTCGTTTACCAGGCCGTCGCCGTTCAAATCCTTGTACAACAAGTCGCCCTTCTTCGGCGTACCCGACGAAAACACCTGCTTCGGTTTTCCGTTCTCGTCCAGCGGGGCGTTGTCGAGCATCTGTTGTACGATAGCCAAATCCGCGTCGGTTTGAATAATCCGGTCTACGATGCGTACGTACTGTACGTTGATAGGATACCCTTCCAGAATCATCTTGGCGCCGTCCAGCGCTTTCTCGTTCCCCTTGAAGCGGGTCACTTCGTTCTTCAACCAGGTAAAGTTACCGTTGATATGGTACGAAAAGTCGTTTACCTGGTCTTGCCATCCCAGCGAAAGCTCGATACCCTCGTTCACCACTTCCGCGCTGTTTTGCTTGGGGATAGACGCATTTCCGTGTACGCTCGGAGCGGGCAAGTTAATCAGGATATTATCCGTCCGCTTCTTAAAATAGTCGGCCGTACCCGTAAGCCGGTGGTTCAGGAAGCCGAAGTCGATACCCAGGTCGGTGATATAGGTGGTTTCCCACGTCAGGTTGGCGTTGGCGATAGCCGTTTGGGCCATTCCCATCACCAGGCTGTTGTTCAGGATGTAGTTTTGCGTGTTATACGTCGAAATCGCATCGTAGTTGCCCACTTCGGTACCGCCGTTATTTCCCAGCGAGCCGTACGAGCCGCGTATTTTCAGCAAGCTCAGCCAACCGGCGAAATCTTCCATAAACGCTTCCTTATCCAAGCGCCAGCCGGCGGATACCGAAGGGAAGTATCCCCACCGGTTTTTCTTCAGGAACCGCGACGAACCGTCGGCCCGCAGGTTCGCTTCGAGCAAATACTTGTCGTCCCAGTTCAGGTTGATACGCCCGAAGTACGACCGCATCACCCATTCCGTGCCGTTTCCGCTGGTGGATGCCTCGCCGATGGCGGCATCGGGAACCGAAAGGGAATTGTCGATTAAATCGAGTTTCGAGGTGGTAAGGTATTCCCGCTTGTAGTTTTCCTGGCTCGTACCCGCCAGTACGCCTACCGTGAGCTTGTTGAAAAACGTCCGGTCGTAGCGTGCCACCACGTCCATGAACAAACGGGTTTCTTCGTTGAAGTACTTGGTGAGCTGCGTTTGCCCGGTATGCGCCATCGTTACCGTGTTGGTACGGAAGTTCCATCCGTCGAGAAAGAGGGGCTGGCTGCTTTTTTTCTCGTTCAGGTTGTCGTAGGTAAGCGAACCGGTGATGCTCAACCCTTGCAGCGGACGTACGGTACCGAAGAAACGGGTGTTGAAGTTCTTTTTGTTCCAGTCGGATTTGGTAGAATGGAGGGCTTGCAACACGTTACCCGCCTGCGGATTGTCTTCCGGGTTCTGCGGAGCGCCGTAGCGTCCGTCGGGCGAGCGCAGTACCTGTCCGGGTACCGAGTTGATGGCTCCGAGGTCTTTCACCTTGTCGGAAAACGCATCGTACGTACCGATGTAGTCGTTGAAATTGGCTCCCAACGAAATCCAGGGCTTAATCGTCGCCTCCACGTTTCCGCGTGCGTTGAACCGCTCGTATCCGGCATTCTCTACGATACCCGGGTTGTTTACGTAGCCTACCGAAGTGTAGAATTTCACTTTATCCGTTCCGCCGCTGATAGACAGCGAGTGGTTGGTGGATACGCCCGTTTTGTATAATTCGTCCACCCAGTCCGTGTTAGGATACGCCATCCAGTTGGGCACGCCGTTTTCCGTGAGGCCGTTCGGGTTTTGGGCGGCGGTGCGCCACTGGTCGATGCTCTGTTGCGAGAAGCGGGGCGTTTGCCCTACGTTCCGCATGGCTTCGTTCTGGATTTCCATATAAGTGGCGTAGTCGGACAAGGTGTTGAACGATTCGCCGATTTTGTTGATGCTTTCGAACGAAACATATCCGTTGTAGTTTACTTTCACCGCGCCGGCTTTCCCGCTCTTGGTGGTGATAAGCACTACGCCGTTAGCGGCGCGCGAGCCGTAAATAGAAGCCGAGGCCGCGTCTTTCAGCACCGAGATGCTTTCAACGTCTTGCGGGTTCAGGTTGTTCATGCTCCCTTCCACGCCGTCGATGATTACCAGCGGCGCCGAGTCGTTCAGCGTGCCCTGGCCACGTACCATAATCGCCCCGTTGTCGTTACCGGGCGCATTTCCGGAAGAAGCGATATAAACCCCGGCCGCTACCCCTTGCAAGGCCGTGCTCATGTTGGTGATGGGGCGGCTCGAAACGAGCTCGTCCATTTTTACGGCCGATACCGAGCCGGTCAGGTTTACTTTCTTCTGCGTGGCATATCCTACTACCACCACTTCGTCGAGCTTTTGCGTGTCTTCCTGCAAGCGGATGGTGAGCGTGTTCTTGCCTGACGAGGGTACCGTTTGGGTTACGTACCCGATATAGGATACGGAAATAACGGCGTCGTCGGGCACTTCGAGGGTATATTTGCCGTCGATGTCGGAAATCGTTCCGGTCGACGTACCTTTTACCGATACGTTGGCGCCGATAATCGGCTCGCCCGTGGTATGGTCGATAATCGTACCGGTAAGAACCTTGTGCTTCTGCGCCCCTTCGGCGGGAGCTTTCCGGTTGCTCAGGATGATTTGTTTCTCGTCGAGCCTGAATTCCACGTCGGTCGAGTGGAACAGGCGGTTCAGGATGGATTCGACGGGCTTGTTCTTCGCCCGCACGTTCACGATGCGGTCTACGTTAATCAGTTTGCTGTTGTAGAGGAAGTAAAACTCCGAGTTTTCCTCGATAGCATTCAACACGTCCTCCACGGTGGCGTTTTCCATTTCCAGCGAAATGCGGGTGGATTGCGAATAAAGGCTTTCCGCGCTCGCCGTACTTAGAAAACAGGTTAAACAAAGGGCTGCGATTTTCATACGCATAGAAATTTTAGGCCATAAGCCGGATTTCGGCTTAAAACCTTTCCGGTTTGATAAATTCTTCATAACTTCACATTATCAAATTAATTAGGTTGGTAAATAACTTAATGGGAATTACCGTTCGTCAGGTGAGATTTTCGGATAGGTAATTCCGTTTGATGCGGACGGGGAAACGGCATGGCCGTTTTCCCGTTTTTCGATTACGTTTTTTTCTTCATAACGGATTCTTTTTTGAGTTAACAATGTATTTTTTTCATTACGATGCCTATTAGACGGAATGTGTGGGCAAACACCCTATGGGAAAAGCCGTTTTTTTTTGTTTTTTTCGTCGGCCGCCTGGAATGCCTCTTTGTACAGGGGGCGGCGGCCTATTCGATTCGCCGGATAATCACGGTTCGCTTGGGATAAGATAAGTCGGCTGTTTGCTCGGGCTCGATAATCGTGCACCGGATGGGGGCCGTTTCTTCGAGCAGGCGTAAAATAGCGTCGAGCGTTTCGGTGGTAAAGGTGGCAGAGTAGGCGTAATCGTACAATTCTTTGCCTTCGAGCCGGATGTCGACGTTGAAGTGCCGTGCCAGGCGACGGGCGATTTCGTGCATATCGGCGCGCCTGAAAATCATTTTCCCGTCTTTCCAGGAGGTTTTAACGGCTAAGTTTACTTTTTCGATTTTCAGTTGCGGGTCGTCCTTGTAATATACCGCTTGTTCGCCCGGTTGCAAGGCGGCCGACAGCGCTCGTGCGGTTTCCTCTACCCGGATATGCCCGGTTACCAGCGTGGCTTCGACTTTCGGGTCGTTTTCGTATGCATTGATGTTGAACTCGGTACCGTAGGCGCTGATTTGCAATCCGCCTGATGTGGTAACAGAGAACCGGTTCGACGGGTCGGACTTTACTTTGAAATAGGCTTCGCCCGATAACCGTACCTGCCGCTCGCCTTTGTCGAAGCGCTGGGGGTAGGAGAGCGACGAGCCCGAGTTGAGCCACACTTCGGAACCGTCGGGCAGCGTAATACGGGAAACCAGCCCGTAGGCGGTGCTTGTTTCCACCCGTTCGGCAGGCCGGTTGTTCCATTCCTGTAAGGTGCTGTAAAGTACGTAGGTAGCTACTAAAGCGGGAATCAGCAGTATGGCTGCCGCCGTGCGCAGGAAGGAAACGAGTTTCCCGGCCGAACGGTTGAGCGCTATCCGCCTGGATAGCTTTTCCCAGTTACGCGGGGCGTTTACGTGGCCGTGCTGTTTCAGCTCGGCGGATAATTCCCATACGTAGCGGAGTTCGTCGGTTTCTTTTTTCAATTCGGGCGACTGTTGCAGGCTTTGCTCGAATGCGGCCCGTTCTTTTTCCGGTAAACGCCCTTCAAAGTAGGCGATAAGCTGGTCGGTCGAGACGTTCATGTTTGTTCCGTTTGTAGATTAGACGTATGGCTGCGCTTTTTCCCTATGTTAAATAATATGCGTTTATCCTAACAGAAGCATAACCAGGGGTAAATAATCTTTCAGTTCGCCACGCAGGTAGTGGAGGGCTTTGCTCATGTAGGCTTCCACCATTTTGACGGATAGCTGGTGCTCGTTGGCTATTTCCTTATAAGTAAGCCCTTCGAACCGGTTTTGTTCGAAAACCGCTCGCACGTGTGGGGGCAGTTTGGCTAAGGCGGCCGAGAGCAGGGCTTCCAGCTCGGCGCACGAATAAAGGTCGCCGGGCGTATGGGCTCGGGAAGCCGGAACGGCTTCCTTTTGTTTCCAGTTGTATTCGCTTTCCGCTTTGCGGAGGTAATCGATGCAGTTGTTCCTGACGCTGGTAACTAAGAAATTGCGGGTGGAGGTATGGATGGTGATGTTTTTCCGGTTTTTCCAGAGGCTGAAAAAGGTGTCTTGTACTACGTCTTCGCAGCTCTCCCAGCTTTCGATGTAGCGATGGGTGAAAACGCAGAGGGGCGTAAAGAATTGGAGGAAAAGCGTGCGGAATGCCGCCTGGTTGTCTTTTAAGGCAATTTCCCAGAATAAACTGTCGATCGGGCTGATTTCCGTTTCTTTCATCGGGTTGTTCAAGGGGCTGTGATTTTTAAATAGTACTTAGATCTGCGAGAACTCAGTTGTTTTTCCGGGGCGAATATAAGGTTTTTATAACAAATAGCCGTTCTTTTAAGGGGAATTAGCGCTCTTTCCATAGCGAAACGCCTATTCTTCCGGTCGTCTCCCGCCGGAAGGTATTTTTACCCTGCTGTCTAGTGGGCTGGTTATCAGTGTATGCTGTAATTTCTTTTTGATTAGTTCTCGCAGAACTTTAGCCATATAAACCTGTTTCCTGCGTGTGTTCCCGCCCGTTTACCCGCTCTCTTTATCTAAGTTTGCGACATAATCTGTCTTGGTTTATGCCATGCCATACAGTTATACTTTTATGGCATGAAAGCATAAAACATTTCTCAACGTAATACATACTTTTGCTTCCGGCTTCCGGGAATCCTCTGAAAGATACACAGGTAACAGATTTCAGAAGCAGGAAGCAGAGGGTATCCCCGCACGGAGAATATTCCCTTTAAAAAGGGCGTAATCAGAAACACGATAACCAGCTGACAGAAGAACAATGGAAACAATAAAAATACTTTTCACCGTTTTCGTTTGCGCATGGGTGATGACCGGATGCAATACACAGGAAAAGGCTGCCATGGATAGCGAACTGGCTTTGACGCGGGCTGTGCAAACACTCGATTCGATATATGCCCGCTATTCAACACCCGGCACCTGCCTGTTACGGGAGAATTATCCTTCGAATGCAGGGAATTATGCCGCCGCTTATTTAGCCTCCGAAGAACAAGAAAACGTGCCCGACCGCTACGCTTATCTATGGCCTTATTCCGGCGTTTTTTCAGCAGTAAATGCTCTGTTGGCCGCTACCGGCAAGGAACATTACCGGGTTTTGCTCGATAGCTGCGTATTGCAGGGGCTTGAAGCATATTTCGACACAGCCCGGGTTCCTGCCGGCTATTCTTCGTACATACACACCGCTCCCCAATCCGACCGTTTTTATGATGACAACCTCTGGCTGGGCATCGACTTTACAAATGCCTATGCAGAAACCCGGGAAAAGAAGTATTTGCGGAAAGCGCAACTCATTTGGGAATTTATAGAAAGCGGTACCGACAACCGGTTGGGGGGCGGCATTTACTGGTGCGAACAGAAGAAAGTATCCAAGAACACGTGTTCCAATGCTCCGGCAGCCGTTCTTGCATTAAAACTGTTCGAAGCTACCCGCGACAGTACTTACCTGAGCAAAGGGCGGGAACTGTATGACTGGACAAAAAAACGGCTGCAAGATTCTTCAGACTGTTTATACTTTGACAATATATCCCTGGAAGGAAAAATCGACAAGTCCAAATATGCCTATAACAGCGGGCAAATGATGCAAGCGGCCGCTTTATTATACCGGCTTACCGGTAACAGGAACTACCTGAAAGATGCACAAAACATCGCTAAAGGATGCTATAACTATTTCTTCACAAGTTTTGTACCGGAGCAGGGAGAGCCATTCAAACTTCTCAAGAAAGGCGACAGGTGGTTTACTGCCGTTATGCTGAGAGGCTTTATCGAACTTTACCGGATAGACCATAATAAGGCTTATCTCGACTCTTTCAGCGACAACCTGGACTATGCGTGGAAATATGCACGCGACAGCAAAGGATTCTTTGATACGGATTTTAGCGGAAAGACTCATGACGGGCGCAAATGGCTACTCACACAAGCCGCCATGGTCGAAATGTATGCCCGGTTGGCCGAGGTTAGATAAACACGCGGAAAAAAACAGGCCTGATGAATAATATAAAAAAACGTATATGATGAAAGAAAACTCTTCCTAAACCCTACTTTCCCCTTCGCCGAAGAAAAAGAAGGAGCCGTTGAATATAGAAATAAAATAAACATCTTTTTAATCACAGTTAGTATAATCAACATGAAAAAGCACATTCTGATACCATTAATCGTACTACTGCTTTTCGGAAGCATGGATGTAATGGCCGGCATAGAGCAGGCTATGCAGGTAAAGGGCAAGGTGGTAGACCATGCAGGCGAACCCGTAATCGGCGCCAGCGTAGTTATAAAGGGAACCACGACCGGAGTTATCACCGACGTAGACGGTAACTTTGCCGTTGACGCGGTAAAAGGTTCCATTATCGTAGTATCCTTTCTGGGCTATGCACCCCAGGAACTGGAAGTATCCGGTAGTTTCCTGAATGTAACGTTAGAAAACAGTACTGAAATGTTGGATGAAGTCGTAGTGGTGGGCTACGGCGCCCAAAAGAAGGCAAACTTGACCGGTGCCATCGCCACTGTCGGTGCCAAAGAGTTGGAAGACCGGCCTGTTACCAATGCTGCCGCAGCCCTTCAGGGAAAAATCGCCAACCTGAACATTACCAACGGCGACGGCGGCCCGGGCAAGAAAGCATCGTTCAACATCCGGGGATATGCCGGATTGGATGCCACCTATAGTCCGCTGGTCATCATCGACGGCGTAACCGGCTACCTTGACGACCTCAATCCCAACGACATCGAGACGATGACTGTACTGAAAGACGCCGCCGCAAGCACCATCTACGGTGCACAAGCTGCCTACGGTGTCGTACTAATCACCACCAAGTCGGGTAAGAAGAATGAAAAGACCGTGATTAACTACAACAATAACTTTTCATTCAACAGTCCGACCGTATTGCCGAAAACCGCCGGTTCGCTGGAGTTTGCCAAACTTTTCAGAGAATCCGACATCAACGGAGGCGGCAGCGGCGTCATCGACTTGGAAACGATGAAACGTATCGAACAGTATTATAGCGACCCGACCAGTATCCCCAACAACGTACCGCTGAGAGACAATCCGGATCGTTGGGCCGACTGGGGCGACGGACGCTCGAACGCCAACGAAAACTGGCAGAAAGCCATGTTCAAGAACAACCAGCTCAACCAGTCGCACAACATCTCCATACGAGGCGGTAGCGACAAAACCACCTATGGCATGTCGCTGGGCTACCTGAAAGATGAAGGCAAACTGAGATATTACGACGATTATTATCAACGTTACAATGGACTGGCCAAAATCGCGACCGACGTGACCAAGTGGCTCACTGTGGGGCTGAACATACGTTATGCGCACGAGAAAAGCGTGTCGCCCGCCTACGGCATGAATCCGGGCGGCAGTGTTAACGACATGATCGGGTGGACGCAAGTGGTATGGCCCACCATCCCCGTTCGCGACCCCAACGGGCATTTCTCTCCCGCCGGACGCATGGTATTCATCGCCGATGCCAATCCGCAAACCTCCTACACCGATAACTTCTGGGGTACGGCCAATGTAATCGTCAAGCCGCTGAAAGGCTGGACCATCAACGCCGATTTTACCTACAACAAATGGATGAACAAGCGGAGCTATTCCAAAGGGCTCATCTATTCCTACTCGGTAAGCGACCAACCCTATCTGGAAGGCGGATTCGGACCTGAAGACACGCGGGTATGGCAGGAATCCGGCAACGACGACTTTACATCGATGAATGCCTATACCACCTATGAGAAGAACTTCAACGGACATAACTTCAAAATAATGGCCGGTATGCAGTCGGAATACAAGAAAACTTTCGGCCTTTATGCCAACAAGATGGGAATGGTACTGCCCAGCCAGCCGTCTCTTTCTACCAGTACGGGAAAAATCGAAGCATGGGATTCGCTCGACCACTATGCCACGCTCGGTTTTTTCGGCCGCTTCAACTACGACTACAAGAGTCGCTACATCTTTGAGTTCGACTTGCGCAGAGACGGTTCTTCCCGGTATGCCGACGGACACCAGTGGGGCACTTTCCCTGCTTTTTCCGCCGGCTGGAACGTGGCCAGGGAAGCCTTCTTCGAACCCTATACTTCCCTGTTCTCCGAACTGCGCCTGAGAGGTTCGTGGGGCGAACTGGGCAATATGCGGGGCAAAAGTTACCAGTACATCTCTACCGTACCTTACAACGCCACGACGGATTATATCTTCGACGAACAACGGGCCAGCGCTTTCGGCGCTCCCAACATGATTGCCTACAATACCTGGGAGAAGAACCGCACACTCGACTTCGGTATCGACATAACTTCGTTAAACAATCGGCTCACCTTGTCGTTCGATTGGTACAGAAGAGACATCCTCGGGCTTATCACGAAGGGCGTTACACTGCCGGCCGTATTAGGAGTAGACTCTCCCGATACCAACAATGCCGATATCCGCAATGAAGGCTGGGAATTGACGCTGGGATGGAGAGACCGGTTCTCGTTGGCATCCAAGCCATTCAATTACAGCATATCCTTCAACCTCTCCGACTATCAGGGAACGGTACTGAAATATTCCAATCCGAAAGGGTTGATTAACGACTACTACGTAGGTAAGAAGATGGGTACAATCTGGGGATATACTACCGATCACATCATGACCGACCCTGCCGAAGCGGAAGCTATCAACGCCTCGGGCGTACAGAACAAATTTGGAGGCGACTGGACGGTAGGCGACATCAAGTACGTGAACTTAGACGATGATCCCCACATCAACGATGGAAACCAAACGCTGGAAAACCACGGCGACCTTTCTGTTATCGGCAACAATACCCCCCGTTACAATTTCGGTTTCGGCTTCAATGCCGACTGGAACGGCATAGACTTTTCCCTGTTCCTGCAAGGAACCATGAAGCGCGACCTCTGGCTGGAAGGCCCTGTGGCTTTCGGCCTGGGAGGCGGACAGTGGGGCTCCAATGTATGGAAAAACACGCTCGACTGCTGGCGCGAGGATGGAAGCAATCCGAATCCCTGGCTACCGAGACTCTATCTGTGGAGCACCAGCAAAAACCTGCAAAAACAGACCCGCTATATGGATACCGGCGCTTACTGTCGCCTGAAAAACATCCAACTGGGATATTCGTTACCGGCCACCCTTATCGGTAAGGTGGGATTGGAAAGAGTGCGTATCTATTTCAGCGGAGATAACCTGCTTACTTTCTCCGGCATCAACGAAAACTTCGACCCCGAAGCGCCGTGGGGCGGCGCATATCCCATTTCCAAGTCGATTTCCTTTGGCCTTAACGTTACATTCTAAAACTCTAAAAATACAAGAACCATGAAAAAGTTAATATATACGCTCTGCCTGTTCACCGGCGTAGTAATTTCTTCTTGTGAAGACTGGCTGGTAAGAGACCCGCTGAACCAGATTACGGATGTCAACCTCACCTATACGGCAGACGAATGCAAACTGTATGTAAATCAGTTCTACACCTCGTTCTGGGGTTCACCCAACGACTACATCTATCATATAGACAAAGGCTCGGATAATCTCCTGAGTGACAACTATCAGGATAACAAAGACCTGATTGAAGGGCTGCACCAGGTTCCTTCCAGCGGCGAAGGCTGGGGAACCACCGAATGGGGAAAAATACGTAGCGTCAACTTCCTGCTCGACAACTGCGACAAGTCTCCCGAACCGGAAAAAGCCCGAAAATACATCGGCGAAGCCTATTTCTTCAGAGCTATGCTATACTATGAGCAATTTCTGCGTAAATTCGGCGGCGCTCCCTGGATTGGCGAAACGCTGGGCCTGGAATCGGAAGAGCTCTACACGCCCCGCCTGAAGCGGAACGAACTGGCCGACAAGATTCTGAACGACATGGACGAAGCCATTGACCGGCTGCCGACATATAGCGAACAGGAAAACGGACGTATCTCCAAAGAGGCGGCTATGCTCTACAAAGCCCGGATTGCCCTGTTCGAAGCTACCTGGGAGAAATATCATGCGGGCACGCCATTCGCCGGAGAAGGCAATGTACAAGCCTACATGGAAGAGGCGGCCAGGATGGCGAAGCTGGTCATCGACAGTCAACTGTTCGACTTGGACAATGTAGGCATGGAAGACGGCTACCATACGCTGTTCAACCGTTGGGATTACTCGGGCAGCAAAGAGATTATGCTGTGGAAAAAATTCGACCGTTCTCAAGGATTCTGGCACAACGACAACCGCAACCCCGGACGCAACGGCGCCGGTGTAGGGCTGACCCGGGGATTGGTAGATGCTTACCTCTGTATCAGCCGGGACGGCACGCAGGCACTCCCTATCAGCGTGGCCGGCAACTACGCAGGTGATGCCGATTTGCTGAACGTGGTTGCCAACCGCGACCCGCGCCTGTCGCAAACGATGTACCTCCCCGGACGGCCGAGAACGATTAACGGGAAAGATACGACGGTGATTTTCATCAAGCCGAATATTACCCTTTCCGGTGTGGAAAAGTGTTCCACAGGGTATGAGTTGGCTAAAGGCGCCGACCCCGATGCCGGTGAGCAGGAAACCATTTCGGGAAGCATCAAAGCAAGCATCATCTTCCGCTACGCCGAGGCGCTGCTGATTTATGCCGAGGCGAAAGCCGAACTGGGTAACATTACGCAAGCCGACCTGGACATTACCATCAACAAATTGCGCGATAGAGTATGCATGCCGCATCTTACGTTGGCCGTAGGCTACACCGACCCTAAAGGAGAGTTCACGGCAGCGAGAGGCTATGATGGAGTGCCCGTTTCCAACCTGTTGCAGGAGATTCGCCGCGAACGCCGGGTAGAACTGGCTTGCGAAGGTTACCGCCACGACGACCTGAAACGCTGGCGTGCCCACCACTTATGGAACCACGACAGAATACAAGGCGCCAACGCCGTTCAGTTTGAAAACCTGGATTGGTTAGTAACGTATTTCCGGAACGACTTTCCCATTCCTGCCGCCATTAACAAAACTGAGTTTATGGAGAAGGTAGGTAGTTGGAGTCCCGAACGCAACCAAGACAACTACTGGGTCGACAATGAAGGCTATTTCGAGCCTTATCAACGCCATATTCCGGACGGGCACTTCCATTTCGACCCTGCGAAGGCCTACCTACAGCCGATTCCTACCGAGCAACTGGTATTGAATCCGAGTCTGGAACAAAATCCCGGCTGGGATAAATAACGACATGCTGATTAAAAACTGAATGTAATCATCCCTGCCTTTCTTTTCTCTCGCCTGTGGGTGAGGAAAACAAAGGTAGGAAACCCGAAAAAGAAGAATGAAGAAAAATGGAATGAAGGTATTGATTGCCCTTACCCTTATTACCGGGGTTTGCAGTTGCACCACAACCCCCGGGAAAGCCGGGCAGGAAACGGCAGGAGCCTGGGTGAAATACGAAAACAACCCGGTATTGGGCGGCGGCGATTTGGGCACCGTGTTCGACATCTGTGTACTCAAAGACGAAGAATCCTACAAGATATACTGTTCCTGGCGTCCGCAGAAGAGTATCGCCCTCTCCACCAGCCGGGACGGAAAGCACTGGAGCCGGCCGCAAATCGTGTTGTCACCCGTAGAAGGCAGCCGTTGGGAAGCCGATTTGAACCGTCCGGTCGTTGTTTACAAAGACGGTCTGTACCATATGTGGTATACAGGACAGAACGACGGAAAGTCCTGGATCGGATATGCTATAAGCAAGGACGGATATAGCTTTGAACGCCAGCACAACCAACCGGTACTGTCGGCGGAAGAACCTTGGGAAAAAGTAGCGGTGATGTGTCCGCATGTCATTTGGGACAAACGCGAGCATATCTTCAAGATGTGGTACTCCGGAGGAGAACAATACGAACCCGATGCTATCGGCTACGCAACAAGCGAAGACGGATTGCATTGGACCAAATGGAAGAATAATCCGGTTTTCAAGGCCGACCCTACGAAGAGCTGGGAACAGCATAAAGTGACCGCTTGCCAGGTAATAGAACGCGAAAACGACTATTTGATGTTCTACATCGGCTTCTACGACATCGATTTCGCACAGATAGGCATGGCGCGTTCCGAAAACGGTATCGACAATTGGGAAAGGTATGACGGAAACCCGATTATCTCACCTACCGAAAACGGCTGGGATGCCAGCGCCACCTACAAGCCGTTCGCCATTCAGGAGCCAAACCGCTGGATGCTTTGGTATAATGGCAGAAAGGAAGGGTTGGAACAAATCGGCCTGGCTGTTTACGATAGTCATGACTTAAATTTTTGATTTTATGTCATTTAGAAAGTTATTCATAGCCTTAGGTATCGTTTCGCCCCTGTGTATGCAGGGGCAAAACTTCCTCGTTAAGGATGCTCCGGCGGTAATAGACGCGTATGTAAACCGATTCAACCGGGAAGACCAGGAGCTGTACAAGCAAGACATCCCTAATTGCCAGGCATCCGCTTTCCTTAAAAAGAATATTCCGTTTTTCGAGTGTCCGGATAAAGGCCTGGAAAAAACATACTATTTCCGTTGGTGGACTTATCGAAAGCACATAAAAAAGACCCCCGAAGGATTTGTCATCACTGAATTTCTGCCGGATGTTCCCTGGGCAGGCAAGTATAACACAATCAGTTGTGCAGCCAAACACCACTTTTACGAAGGGCGTTGGTTGAAGAACGACGAGATTTTGCCGGACTATGCCCGTTTCTGGTTCTCGGGTGGCGGAAATCCGAGATTATATAGTTTCGGTGCCGCAGATGCCATCTACAACTACTATTTAATCCACAACGATAAAAAACTGTTGGAAACTTTGTATCCGGAGTTAAAAAAGAACTTTGCCGGATGGGAAGAAGAAAAACAGGATTCGACCGGAATGTTCTGGCAAGTCGACGACAGGGACGGAATGGAAATGTCTGTTTCCGGCCGCCTGTCGGAAGACGGGCGAGGCTACCGCCCGACCATCAACAGCTATATGTACGGTGAAGCTGCCGCATTGGCTCAGATAGCCTCTATCGTAGGAAACAGCAGCGAGGCTTCCGCCTATCAGGAAAAAGCAGACAGGATAAAAGAGATGATAAACCACCGGTTGTGGGATAAACAAGCCGAATTTTATAAAGTGATACCGATGAATGGCCGGACAGACTTTTCCTATGCGCGCGAACTTATCGGTTATACCCCGTGGTTCTATAATCTGCCGCCGGATGAATACGTGGTAGCCTGGAAGCAGCTCCTCGATTCAGAAGGATTTGCAGCGGCTTACGGACCTACTACCGTAGAACAGCGCTGCCCGGATTTCCGGATTTCGTACGAAGGGCACGAATGCCAATGGAATGGCCCGAGCTGGCCTTATTCGACCTCCGTCACGCTTACAGCCGTTGCCAACTACTTGAATAACTATCCTTCCGAAGTTATCACTAAACGGGATTATGTAGAACTCCTCGCCATCTACAGCAACAGTCACCGTCGCGTAACCGAAAACAACGATACTATTTGCTGGATCGACGAAAACCTCAATCCTTATACGGGCGACTGGATTTCGAGAACCCGTCTGAAATCGTGGGCAAATGGTATATGGGATGAATCCAAAGGCGGAGTGGAAAGAGGAAAAGATTATAATCATTCGTCTTTTTGCAACCTGATTATTTCGGGATTAATGGGAATCCGTCCGCAAGGCGACGGAAGCATTGTTATAAATCCCCTCGTTCCCGATGGGTACTGGGACTATTTCTGCCTGGACAACGTATATTGTCAGGGCAAATCCGTTACCGTTATTTTCGACAGGAAAGGTACAGTGTACGGAAAAGGCAAGGGATTCAGGGTATATGTAAACAATAAATGCCTGTTCCATACCGAGACAGTACAAAAAGTGATAATCCGGTAACAGAGAGCCTTGCCGCTCGATTATAAGCCGAAGTGTACCAAGTGAAGCGCGCCCTAAAAGTTTTGTGTGGAGCTTTTAGGGTTCGCTTCATTCAAAATGGCATGAATAAACACATATATGTCATAAATACATAACCGGAAATTCCGTTTACGCATTAATTTTGTAAATAATAAAAACCCGCAATACTTCATTTCGTATGAAAAAACAATTCCTGTTATTATTTATTTTCAGTGTTTCCTTGTATGTTCACGGTCAAAAAAACTACAACCTGACTTCGCCGGATGGAAATATTCAGGTTTCCGTGAGCCTTTCGGATAAAATCGAATACGATGTTATCTGTCAGAATGAAATACTGCTAAAGCAATGCAAGCTCGCCATGGAAACCGGTACCCAACGGTTAGGAATCAATCCAGGATTGCTCAACGTACGCCACAAGCGTGTAAACGAATCGCTGAGTCCCGTCATTCCCCTGAAATTCTCGACCGTTCCTAACTGGTACAACCTGCTCCTTTTAAACTTCAAGGGCGGTTATTCCGTAGAGTTTCGTGCCTTCAACGACGGAATCGCCTACCGTTTTATTACCGATAAAAAGGGAATGATCGAAGTGAAAGATGAAACGTTGGAGATTAATTTCCCTGAAAACTATCTTCTTCATGCACAGCAACCCGCAAGTTTCAAAACCGCCTATGAGGAAGAGTACAGCCATCTGGAAAGCAAAGACTGGCAATCGTCCGGCCCGATGGCGCTGCTGCCCCTGCTAATCGACACCCGAAAAGGAAACAAGATATTATTCAGCGAAACAGCCTTGACCGACTATCCCGCCTTGTTCCTGAAAAGTAGCGGCGACAACCGTATCTTCTCCGTATTTCCCAAAGTGCCTCTCGAATTCGGAGAAGATGGCGACCGCAGCCTCCAGATTCTGAAAGAGGCGGATTATATAGCTAAAACCAACGGAAAACGCAGTTTTCCCTGGCGCTATTTCGTTATCAGTACGAACGACGGCCAACTCGTTGAAAACACCCTGTCGTACAAACTGGCTGAAAAGAATGTTTTGGACGATACTTCCTGGATTCAACCCGGCCTGGCAAGTTGGGAGTGGTGGAACGGAGCCATTCCTTACGGGCCGGACGTGAATTTCGTAGCAGGGTGTAACCTCGATACCTATAAATATTTCATTGATTTTGCCGCACACTACGGCATACCCTACATCGTCATGGACGAAGGTTGGGCCATGAGTACACGCGATCCCTATACACCCAATCCGGCGGTAGACGTGCACGAACTTATCCGTTACGGCAAAGAGAAAAATGTAGGCATTGTGCTTTGGCTGACATGGCTTACGGTAGAAAATAATTTCGGTTTGTTCGAGACTTTCGGGAAGTGGGGGGTAAAAGGCGTTAAAATCGATTTCATGGACAGAAGCGACCAGTGGATGGTAAACTATTATGAAAGGGTGGCCCGCGAAGCGGCCCGACATCACTTGTTCGTCGACTTTCACGGCGCATTCAAACCTGCCGGATTGGAATACAAATATCCGAATATACTATCTTACGAAGGCGTAAGAGGAATGGAGCAAATGGGTGGATGCCGGCCGGATAACAGCGTTTACCTGCCTTTCATACGGAATGCCGTCGGTGCAATGGACTACACGCCAGGCGCCATGTTCAGCATGCAGCCCGAAATTTATTGTTCGGAACGTCCCAACTCGGCCAGTATAGGCACTCGCGCCTACCAAATGGCCTTATTCGTGATTTTTGAAAGCGGGCTGCAAATGATGGCCGACAATCCAACACTTTACTACCGTAACGACGAATGTACCCGGTACATCACGCGAGTTCCGCAAACCTGGGACGAAACCATCGCCTTAGAGGTCAACGTAGGCGAGTACGTAATCGTAGCCAAACGTAACGGGGATAAATGGTATATCGGCGGCATAACCGATAACCGGCGGCAGGAACGGATTTTCGACTTGAACCTCGATTTCCTGAAGCCGGGAAAATCCTACCGGATGACCTCTTTCGAAGACGGAATCAATGCCAACCGGCAAGCGATGGACTACAGGAAAAAGGAAACTACCCTTAAAAAAGGAGATAAAATCACGGTACGCCTGGCGCGCAACGGAGGGTTTGCGGCGGTCATCGAGTAACGAAACCCATCCCTATCAGCGCTCTACCTGCCTTGTGTTTACCCTGAAAGGCAGGTAAAGCGCTCAGGCGGCTTTTACATGGCGGCGGTACTTCCCGGAAACTATTTATGCTGTAATCCGAAATGTATTTGCCTGGTAAACACTATCTTTGTAAATCTAATCGACACGGTGTACTTCCTATGAAAAACATCCGCACAACCCGCTCGCTATGGCTATGCTTCCTTTATCTGCTATGCTGTTCGCCCTACCTTTCCCATGCGTATAGCTTACGGCAATTTTCCAACAAGAACGGACTTTCCAACAGTGCTATCCTGTCACTCTACCAAGACAGCCGGGGCCTCTTGTGGATTGGTTCGTGCGATGGCCTGAACATCTTCGACGGAACCGGCATACATCTGTATGCACCCATCAATTCCTCCGAGATTTTACTTTCCGGGAACCTGATAAATCAACTTGTCGAATCCGGAAAAGACATCGTATGGATACAGACCAATTACGGGCTGAACCGGTTGGATACGAAGCGACAGAGCAGCCAAAGTTTCACCGAGTTCAAAGGACAGTACTTCATGACCAAAAGCAAGGATAACATCCTTTTCCTCTTGAAAGACGACGGCTATCTCTATTATTACCGGGAAGAAGCACAGGCTTTCAGGAAACTGGAAATTCCCGGCCTCGACTTCAGTCATGTACTCTCTATCGCTGTAGGCGCCGATGATATACTCTGGATATTCACCTCTCACGAGGATACCCGGAGTTATCAGATACAAGATACGGAACAAGGGATAGCCTTGCTTCCCAACCACCTTTTCAAACATGCCGGCCAACTGTATTACGCTTTTGCCGAAGAAGATGTTGCTTACTTTATCGACGAAACCTATGCCCTTTACGAATATGACTTCAGGAACCGGCAATCCTACTATATAGCCGACCTGAAACCTCAGATAGAAGCGCGCGGGGAAGTATCTTCCGTTATCAAGCAGCAGAACGACTACTACGTCGGCTTTAAAAACAACGGGCTCATCGTGCTGAAATACAGGGCCGACCAAAAGATGAAATACCAGATACAGCCTACGGAAATACACTCCGGTATCTTTTGCCTGGTAAAAGACCGGTTTCAGCATATCGTATGGGTGGGTACGGACGGGCAAGGGGTATATATGTATTTCAATGATACTTTTTCCATTACCAACACGCTGCTCGACAACCCCGTATATCGAATAAGCAATCCGGTGCGCGCCCTTTACTACGACCAGGAACGAACGCTTTGGATAGGCACCAAGGGGGGTGGCATACTACGTATCAGGAACTATACGCCCGACAACAGCCGGGCTGCCTCGTTCGAGCTTGTTTCATCGAACAACAGCGTACTGGCCGACAACTCGGTTTATTGTTTCGCCCCCGGACGCCAAAACAACTTATGGATCGGAACGGAAAATGGAATCAACTACTACTCGTACTCCCACAAGCAGATGAGGGAGTTGCCCGTCCTTATCGAGGGGGAAAAAGTGAAATACGTACATTCTATAAAACAACTGAATGATACCACCCTGTGGTTATCTACAGTAGGCGAAGGCATCGTGAAAGTCATCTTGAACGGTTCCGCCTCCTTTCCTGCCGTCAAGTCCGCTTCCCGCACCGTCATCGAAAAGGGGCGCATGGCATCCAACTATTTCTACACTTCTTACCAGGAAAACGATTCGATTCTTTGGTTCGGCAACCGCGGTTGCGGGGCGTACCGCATGAACGTAAAGACGGAGAAAATGCTCCCGTACCTGTTTGACGATATGGCGAACAGCCAAACCGCGAACGACATCTTCGCCATCTATAAAAATGCAAAAGGCTACTGGCTGGGTACCAGTTCGGGGTTACTTTGCCTGGAACCCGGCAACTTCCGGCAGGTGAAAGCAAACTTGTTTTCACACAACACTGTGCATGGAATCCTGGAAGACCGGCAAGGCAATCTCTGGATGAGTACCAACCAAGGATTGATACGGTTCAACCCCGATAGCCGTACCGGACAAACCTATAATAGCGAAAGCGGACTGGAAATCACCGAATTCAGCGATGGCGCTTTCTATAAAGACAACGCTACGGAAACGTTGTTCTTCGGAGGCACCAATGGCTTCGTCGCCGTTAGAACGAATGCCTATATTGCCGAAGAATACATGCCGCAAATCCATTTGAAAGGATTGTCGATTTTCGGAAAGGAATACAACATCTATGAGTTTCTCCATGAGCAGGATAACCAAACAATCCTGCAATTGGATTATAGCCGGAACTTCTTCCAAATCGATTTCATGGCTATCGATTACATCCACGGTAACAATTATTCTTATTCTTATAAGCTGAAGGAAATGAGCACCCAATGGGTAGCGTGCGGAACATCCGCTAGCGCCATCTTCTCTAACCTGCCTCCCGGCGAATATACCTTATTGGTGAAATACGTAAACAACATAAACGGCAAAGAAAGCCTGATACAATCCGTCCTTATCTGCATTACTCCGCCGTGGTATCTCGGTACCTGGGCTTATGCGGGCTATTTCATTCTGTTTTTCCTGCTTTGTGCGGCGGCAATATACCGGGCCGTCTATGCCTACCGCCGCAAACAACGCCGTATGCTGGAGAAAATAAACCGGCAGAAGAAAGAGGAAATCTACGAATCCAAGCTGCGCTTCTTCACCAATATCACCCATGAATTCTGTACGCCGCTGACGTTGATTTATGGCCCTTGCGAAAAAATACTCGCCAATCCGGACATCGATGCCTGCTCGCAGCGGTATGCAAGGATGATACAGCAAAATACGGAAAAGCTGAACAACCTGATTCTGGAGCTGCTCGAATTCCGCAGGCTGGAAACCGGCAATAAAGTACTTTCTATCCAACAGTTACCCGTATCGGAAAAAACCAGGAACATAGCGGAGGCTTTCGAAGAATTGGCCGGAAACAGGGCAATCGATTATCGGCTGCGCATCACCCCGGATATAGAATGGAAAACGGATATGAGCTGTTTCAACAAGATTGTCAATAATTTGATTTCCAATGCATTCAAATATACACCGGAGCGAGGGTGCATCACTGTTGAACTGAAAATGGAAAACCGGCTGCTATCCTTGCGCGTATTCAACTCCGGGAAAGGAATAGCCCGGGAAAACCTGACCCGGATTTTCGACCGCTACAAAATATTGGATTCTGTAGAAATGAGCGGCAAAAATTCCCGTACCGGCCTCGGATTGGCTATCTGCAAAAGTATGGTTACGCAGTTAAACGGAGCAATCAGCGTAGACAGCGTTCCGGATGAAATGACGACATTCACGGTAACCTTACCCGAGCTGCCTGTTACGGAACAGGAAGCCGCGCAAGCTGCTTACGAAACGGAACCGTTGCATACCGGTACAGAAAAGCCTGTCGAATTGGAAACGACTGCCCGGGAGTTCGATACGGGCAAACAGACGATTATGGTAATCGATGACGATTCTTCCATGTTGTGGTTTGTTTCGGAAATCTTTGCGGATAAATACAATGTATACTCTTTCACGAATGTAAAGGAGGCACTGGCGAACCTGGAATCGAAACCGGTCGATTTGATTATCTCGGACGTGATGATGCCCGACATCGACGGATTGTCGTTCGCCCGGAAAATAAAGCAAAACAAGCGATGGTGCCACATCCCTTTGGTTTTGCTTTCCGCCCTGCATCATGACGACGACCGGATAAAAGGCATCGAATCGGGGGCGGAAGCCTATGTGGCCAAACCTTTCAATATAACGTACCTGGAAAGGATTGTTTACCGCCTTATCAAATGGGAAGTGGAGCTAAAGGAATATTACAGCTCAGTTTTCAGCTCTTTCACGATAGGAAACGGCAACTGCCTGCATAAGGAAGAACAGGAGTTTCTGGATAAAATGCTCGGCATCATAGAGAAGAACATAGCCAATCCCGACTTGCAAGTGGAACTGTTAAGCAGCGAAGCCGGATACAGTACCCGGCAGTTTTACCGGAAACTGAAACGGATAACCGAGAAATCTCCTGCCAGCCTTATCAAAGAGTATCGCCTCGTAATGGCTGAACGGCTCTTGGTGCTCAAGAACTTCACCATTGAAGAAATTATGGAGCAAACCGGATTCAACAATCGCGGAACATTCTACAAGCAGTTTTCCGGGCGCTACGGCATGCCTCCCAAACAATACAGGGAACAGCAGAAGGAAAATGTAAAAAAGGAAAGTTCATCGGTGCGCTGTACGGAATTTCAGTAAATAGGCACTTTTTTCCGGCTTACCCGGATAAAACCGGTTTCAGGCTGTCCTTTTTATCTGTTCACCGCCATAAAAACTGTATCCTTAGCTTGCGGATGTCCGTCCTTAAGCTACGGATGTCCGTCCGCAGCCTGCGGACGAACATCCGCAGTACTGCGGATACAGTTTTTATCCACATAAAACCGGTTTTCGTTCGGCATAAAAAAGAATAAATCAGGTGAACGAATCGCTTTAAAAAAAGAGATACTGTTTTTATCTGGTGTTTTTCGTTCGGATTACCCCCGTTCGGGCCGTCAAACCACGTTTCCGGGGGGATGCTTACAGATACGATATAGGCAATTGATTTATTGATAACCAATTGCCTATATCGTATGATTTCCGGAATATCCCAAACAAAAACAGTAGTAGGTAATCAAGAAATTCCCTCCGGTTTTTCCTGCTTAACCTGCCTCTTTTCAATACCTCTTCTCGATTACCGCCCCCGGAAAATAATGGCCCAGAATCTCTTCGTATCCGTAACCGTTCGCGCCCATCACCGCCGCGCCGATTTGGCACAACCCCACGCCATGCCCCCAGCCGGCGCCCGTCAGCACGAAACGTCCGGGAATACCCTCCGATACTTCCTCCTTATCCACCGTAAAAGCCGAGCTGTACAGGTGCGACTCGCTCAGTACCCGCCTTATCTCGAGTTCTTTTCCGAGAATGAATGTCCGTTCGCTGCCCACTATCTTCAACCGGCAGATACGCCCGGATGTACCGCGTTCAAGCGGCACCAAATCCAGGATTGCCCCGAACCTCGTTTCCAACTTCTTTTCAACCAATGCGGCCAACTCGCGTTGCGAGTATATCACCTTCCACCGGTAAAAATCCGGCGTTTCCAAGTCGTAGTTATTCAATACCTGCTTTAAAATCTCCTTGTCCTGCGTATGGCAAAAAGCCGCAGGCGCCGAGCGAATCCACGTTGTCGCTTCCGCTTCGTGCGTCAGGTCGGGTAGGGGAGCCTCCTTATCGTCTCTCACGCGCGTAAGGTAAAAATGGTGTACCGGCTCCCAGCAATACTCGAACTCTTCCGTAACCCCGCCACAACACTTCGAGAAGCGAGCGTCGCAAATCTCCTCCCGGTAGGTGAGGATTTCGCCCCGTGTTTCATCGATTACTTCCCGTACCACGGGGGTAGAAGCCCGCGTAACGCCCTGGTAACGCTGGCAATGGTCGTCGGCACACACGTCGAACAGGCGGTGGTCTTCGCGGTCGTACCACCGTATCCGCTCGTGTTCATCCTCAAAAAAAGTCTGGTAATGTGTTTTATCCGTTGTAATTTTCCGGTTCTTTTCGATTTGCGCCAGCAGCCAGCTCCGCGAAATCACCGCATGCGCTTTCAGTAATGCTTTCGAGGCATGCGCACTCATTTCCGACGAAATCACGCTCGTGAGATAGTCTTCCACCCCGACCCGGTTTACCGTGATAATCCCGTCCGTGCCCGCCAGTAACAGCAAGCTCCCCTGGAAACGCTGGTCTTCCTGGCGCTGCCAGTGAAAGTGCTTCCCGATGGTTACCGCTTTCAGGTCGAACGAAGCCTCTTCGTACCGGAACGGTTCGAATTGAATCTCTTCGTATAATTTTCCGTTGAATACGATTTTTCCGCTGATGAAAAGGGCCCGCTGTTCGCCCGCAAGGAATTCGCCGTTCGCCGTATTCACATACTCGCCGTTAAATACGAAGCGAACCGCCTTTTCCGTTACTATCCCCACGTCGACCGATGGGCATTCCATATCCTTTTTATTTACGTTAGTATCTTAATTTTCTTTTTTAGCTTTTAACGAGCTGTAAGCCAGGTACCCGATAAGCAATATGTACATAACAACAGCCAGCACTTCCGAAAGGTTGTTATGCAACCAGGTTTCGTTTACCCAATCTTTGCCCGCAAAGCGCAACGCGGCGCTCGCCACACCCATCAATGCGCCCCCGGCAATGAATCCCGAAGCCAGTAAAGTACCCTTTTCCAGCCGTGCACGGTTCAGCGCCGCATTCTTGCTGCGCGAGCCTACGAACCAGTTAACCAACCCGCCGATAAGCAACGGCGTATTCAGTTCGATCGGGATAAACATACCCAACGCGAACGCCAGCGCCGGCACCTTGCACCAGTTCAGCACCAAAGCCAATGCCGCGCCGATGCCGTATAATACCCACGGCGCGCTCGTGCCCGACATCAGCGGCTCGATAATCGCCGCCATCGCGTTGGCCTGCGGAGCCGACAACTGCCCGGTGGTGAAGCCGTAGGTCTGGTTCAGGATAAGGATGACGCCTCCTACCGTAGCGGCCGAAACCAGCGTGCCGAGGAACTTCCATGTTTCCTGCTTTTCCGGTGTGGAGCCGAGCCAGTACCCGATTTTCAGGTCTGTAATAAAGCCGCCCGCCATCGACAGGGCCGTACAAACCACGCCGCCGATAACCAGGGCCGATACCATCCCGGCCGTACCTTTCAGCCCTACCGCCACTAAGATGATGGAGGCCAGAATCAGCGTCATCAGCGTCATGCCCGAAACCGGGTTCGTGCCTACGATGGCGATGGCGTTTGCCGCCACCGTGGTAAACAGGAAGGCGATAATGGCTACGATAAGCAATCCCACCACTGCGTACAATAAATTATGTACAACGCCTAAGTAGAAGAAAACGAATATGAGCGTGAGCGTAATCCCGATGCCGATGGCGATAACCTTCATTGGCAGGTCGCGTTGCGTGCGTACCGTAACCGTGCTTTTCCTGCGGTTTTTTCCTTTGAACTCGCCGGCGGCCAATCCTACTGCGCCCTTGATGATGCTCCACGACTTCACGATACCGATAATTCCGGCCGTGGCGATGCCGCCGATACCGATATGCCGCGCATAGGTGATAAAAATTTCTTCCGCCGTCATGTCGCCTACGGGAGTAACGATAGCGGGATTACCCAGCGTAAGTACGTCAGGGCCGAAAATAGCCGACATCAGCGGGATGATAACCAGCCACACCAGGAAAGAGCCGGCGCAGATAATAGCCGAGTATTTCAGCCCGATAATATAGCCCAGCCCTAACACGGCCGCGCCGGTGTTTACCTTGAATACCATTTTGAATTTGTCCGCCAGCAGGGCGCCTGCTTCCACCATCCGGGTAGAGATGGTTTCGCGCCACCAGCCGAACGTGGCGATAACGAAGTCGTACGCGCCGCCGATAAGCCCCGCCACGATGAGCGGCACGGCCTGGTTGCCTTCTTTCTCGCCCGATACCAGTACCTGTGTGGTAGCCGTCGCTTCCGGGAAAGGGTATTTGCCGTGCATATCCGAAACGAAATATTTACGGAACGGGATAAGCAACAGGATGCCGAGCACGCCGCCCAACAGCGAGCTGAGGAACACTTCGAAAAAGTGTACGCTTACTTCCGGATATTTGCCTTGCAGGATGTAGAGCGCCGGTAAGGTAAAGATGGCGCCGGCCACGATAACGCCCGAGCTGGCGCCTATCGACTGGATAATCACGTTTTCGCCCAACGCGTTTTTGCGCTTGAAGCCGCTCGACAGCCCTACGGCGATGATGGCGATAGGAATCGCCGCTTCGAATACTTGCCCTACTTTCAACCCGAGATAGGCGGTGGCGGCCGAAAAGAGAACGGCCATCAGCAGCCCCCAGGTTACCGACCACGGCGTTACTTCCTTATACTGTTTCGCCGGCGACATTACGGGCCGGTATACTTCTCCTTCTTTCAATTCCCGGGAGGCGTTTTCCGGCAAGCCGGTTCCTTTTTCTTCTTCGTGTTTGTCCACTGTCATATCCGATTTAATGTGTTATTGTGTGTGTTGTCGGATGCAAAACTACATTTTTATTTTAATAAATTCAACAGTTTGGCGGCTTAGCGCTTATCGTGTATCTTTGTTTCTTCATTGTAGTCGGATAGAATTGAAAAATAAACGAGATTCGTATGAAATGGCTTTCTCTCCTGTGTTGTTTAGTGATACTGGTATCCTGTGCTTCGCCTTCGTTCGAGGCGGGAAGCGAGTTGATGGCTCCCGGCGTGTCGCGCGGGCTGGCCGGGCTGCGTAAAAAAGAATACACGCAATTGCACTACCGCCTCCGCTTTTGCATTCCGGAGAATAAGAACGAAGCAGTTACCGGAAGCGCAGAGCTTACATTTACGTTGGCGAAGAAGCAACCGGTCGTGCTGGATTTCCGCGGCGACGCCGGCCAGTTGGAAAAGATTACCGTGAACGGCGCGGAAGTGCCGGTCGAATCGGTGAACGAACATATCCTGCTTCCGGCTGCCGCTACGAAGAAAGGCGGCAACGCCGTAACCATCGTTTTTACAGCCTCCGACCAGTCGCTGAACCGCTGGGCCGATTTCCTGTACACCTTGCTCGTACCCGACCGGGCCCGTACGCTGTTTCCCTGTTTCGACCAGCCCGATATGAAAGCTGTCTTCACCCTCTCGCTCGATATTCCCGTTACCTGGGAAGCCGTAGCTAACGGCCGGGTAAAGCACACCGATATGCTTTCCGAGGCCGGCAGGAAAAAGATTTCGTTCCAGCCCACCGAGCCCCTCAGCACGTACCTGTTCGCATTTACCGCCGGGAAGTACGCCCGCGAAACGTTTACCGAAGGCAACCGCACTATCTCGATTTACCACCGCGAAACCGATGTGAAGAAAACGGCGCAATGCCCCGAAATTGCTGCCGAAGTGTTCCGGGCG
Source organism: Parabacteroides sp. (assembly GCA_020860905.1). Taxonomy (GTDB): domain Bacteria; phylum Bacteroidota; class Bacteroidia; order Bacteroidales; family Tannerellaceae; genus Parabacteroides_B. Next base: position 28,036 of record JAJBTJ010000260.1, read on the forward strand.
CTGGCGTGGCAGGAAGAGTATACCGGCATCCCGTATCCGTTCGCCAAGTACGACGTGGCGATTATTCCCGGGTTCCAGTTCGGCGGCATGGAACATACGGGCGCTACGTTCTATACCGACCGGCGTATGTTCCTCGACGAGCATCCTACGCTGAACGAACGGCTGGCCCGTAGTGTGCTGATTGCCCACGAAACGTCGCACATGTGGTTCGGCGATTACGTTACCATGCGCTGGTTCGACGACGTCTGGACCAAAGAAGTGTTTGCCAACTATTTTGCCTCCAAAATCGTGAAACCGACTTATCCGGAGGTAGACCATACCTTGAACTTTATGCTCGATTATGTTCCGGCCGCTTACTCGGAAGACCGTACGGCAGGCGCCGCCCCGATTAAGCAACCGCTGGATAACCTGCGCGACGCCGGGCTGGTATACAGCAAAATCGTTTATTGCAAGTCGCCCGTGGTAATGGCGCAGCTCGAGGAACAGATGGGCGAAGCGGCTTTCCGGAAAGGGATACAGGCGTATTTGCATACGTTCGCTTACGGAAACGCTACCTGGGACCAGCTCATTGCCATCCTCGACCGCTATACCGACGCGGATTTGAAAGCCTGGAGCCGTGCCTGGGTGGAGGGGAAAGGAATCCCTGTGTATATGGCCGTACGGCAAGGAAACAAAGCCCTGCTGCAAGCAGCCGCGAGCGGTTACGGAGCGCAGCGCATCGGCGTGCTGGCCATAACGGATAAAGGCGAACAAATTCCGCTCGACGTCCGGACGGAGGGGAACGGTACGGTGTTCGGCTTGCCGGGCGGAACCGTAGCGTGTATCTACAATGCCGACGGAGCGGCCTACGGTTGCTTCGTGCCCGATACGGCCTCGGCACTGTTTTACGCCGACAGCTTGGCCTGCTTTGACGAGGTAACGCGAGGCGCTATCCTGGTTAACCGGTACGAGCTGGCGTTGGCGAAGAAAGAGGATGCTTTGCCGTATTTGCAATCGCTGCTCGCCTGGTTGCCGTGCGAGTCGAACCCGTTGCTTTTCAACCAGGCGCTAAGCTATATAAACGGCTTGGCGCGGTACTGTGCGGATGCACAATCTGAAATTGCGCGTGTATTATGGACGGTAACCGAAACCCACCCCGTGCAGGCTTGCCGCTTGCAGGCTTTCCGGCTCTATACGCGGTTTGCCGCCGACCCGGATGCGGTAAGCCGGCTGTACCGTATCTGGGAAGGAGGCGATGCGCCCGGCGGGTGTAGTTTGAGTGAAACCGACCGGATGGATTTGTCGTATATATTGGCATTGCGGTTGCCCGCCCGGGCCGACGAAATCGTGTCCGCCCAACTGGCGCGTCTCGCTAATCCCGACCGGAAAGAACAATACCGCTTTATTTCGCCGGCCGTATCGCCCCGGAAGTCCGTACGCGACAGCGTGTTCGCCGCATTGCTGCTTCCGGAAAACCGGCGGGTCGAGCCGTGGGCTTCCGCCGCGTTGGCTTGGCTTAACCATCCGTTGCGGCAGCAAGAGGCGTTGCCATACATACGGCCCGCTTTGGAAAAGGTGGAAGAGGTGCAGCGTACCGGCGATATTTTCTTTCCTACCGCTTGGGCGAATGCGTTGCTGGCAGGGCATACTTCGCCCGAAGCCCGGGAGGCGGTCGAGGCGTTTTTCAGGGAACATCCGGGTTATCCGGTGATGCTGGGAAATAAAATCAGGCAGCAGGCCGACCATTTGTACCGGCTCGAATGATGCGGAGGGCTTTCGTGTCCGCTCCGTTATATAGGATTACATACGAATTTACGCTGTTGGCTCGGGAATGGGTGGAAACAAGCTGCAAGGTCGAGGCGGGGAGGTAGGAAAGAAGGGATAATCGTCACTTCACCCGGTTCTGCATCCGGTATTCGATAGGGGTACACCCTTTCCATAACTTGAATTGACGCGCTAAATTCTTGCAATCCGACAGGCCTACTTCCATGGCAAGGTCGGATATGGGCTCGTTACCGGCTAACAACAACTGCGAGAAACGTTCCATGCGCAAGTCTAAAACATACTGGTAAACAGACTTGCCCACCACCTGCCTGAAACGAATCTCGAGCAGTCGGCGGGAAAGGGGTACTTGTCGCACCACATCCTCTACATTGATTTTATTCGCCAGGTTCTGGTGGATGTACTTCAATGCCGTCAGAACAGCGGGGTTATTCGTGGCGTAAATATCCGTGGAAATCCGTTCGATAATCGTGGTGGGATGGATGATAACATCTTCGTAAGGCATGTTCCTGTTCTGAACTAATCTGTCGATCAGCGCGGCTGCCTCATACCCTCCTTTTACAATATTCAGGTTGACGCTCGACAAAGGAGGATTGGACAAGCCGCAAATAATCTCGTCGTTGTCGACACCCAACACGGCAATCTCTTCCGGAATCTTGATGCCCAACACCCGGCAGACTTCTATTATCTTATTTCCCTGCGTATCATCGCAAGCCATCAATCCTACCGGGCGAGGCAACCTCTTTATCCAGTCGACCAGCGGTTGCGGCTCGTAAAACCACAGACTTTCCAGCGGTTGCTTCTGGTATTCATGGAAATTGTCGCCATATCCTTTCTCTATAATCCGGTTACGGAATCCCAGGCAGCGTTCTGCCGACCACACCACATCCTCGTATCCATAGAAAGCAAAGTGCTTGAACCCTTTTTGCAAGAAGAAATCGGCAGCCATGCGCCCCGTCAACTTGTATTCGCTGGTAATATTCGGAATAACCGAGAAGCAGGATTTAAAGTCCTGTGCCAGCGCTACGATACCTTGCCTGCGGAATTGCTCCACATCGTCGTCGTCATTGAACTGCGCAATGATGGCATCCGCCTCCCATTTCTTCGCCCACTTCAATACGCCGGAAATACCGTAAGTATGTTTATAGGAAGGGGGCATTCTGCATACCACCCAAGGTTCGCGACTCTTCGAGTATTCCAGAATGCCCCTTAACAGATTGTGGGCGAATGCTTCTGTAAAATCAGTCAATAAAATCAACCTAATCATAATGCCCGCAAGATAACTACTTATTTTTTGCCACCCACCGAAAGAGCTATCTTTTTCTCCGGTACATTCCAACCGGAAACGGTTAGCGTTACGGTACCGGACGGAACGACCGGCCGGGGCACCACACATTTAACCGTCCGTCTCTCACCCGGCGCCAAAGAAATATAATTATCCTCCCAGAACACCGGACAGAGCAACGCTCCCTGTTCGTTTTTCAACGACAAACGAGTAAAGAAAGCCAAGGCACACGGAGCATTTTCCAGCGTTACTACAACCGAAACGTTTCCATTTTCTTGCCCGGCTGTTGCATCGACCGTATAGTCGGCCTCCGGCATGGCCGATAACCCGGTAAAGTCGGCATACTTCTTCAGCGGCGTTCTTACCCAGGTAGTTTTAGCCCAATCGCTTTCATCTTGTTGTTCGGAAAGACAATAAACATTCTCCGATACCTGCGTGTCGTCCTTATCGCTCAATTTCAGGAATAAGAACGAATTGTCGCGGATAGCCGGAACATCGAATGCTTTCACCACCGTATAAGGAGCAACCTCCAGTTCCACGGTTCGCTGCGTTTGTACCTGTCCGTTCAGGGTATACAAGTACATGTTTGCCTCTATCTTACCTGCCTCCGCACCTTCGTTGACAGCATAAACGGCACGCTTGCCGTAATCATAAATCAACTGCCGGGGCCTGTTTGCCTTCTTCACCGAATAATAAGCGGCAGTAGGAATATGATAATAATCGTACAACTGCCAGTAGAAAGAAGGCCAGGCAGAGTTTAACATCCACTGCACGATACCCGTAGCGCGCGGAATGTTTACACGGAACGCATCGAACATGGCACGCGTACCTTCATAATTCAGCAAATCGGCTTTCCGCAAGAAGTCATCCAAATCCTTTGCTTCTCCGTAACGGGCAGCCACGCTTTCTTTCAACACGTCCAATGAATTCATATCCGAAGCAGAAGCGGTACAATGATAATCCCACTCTTCGTTGAGCGGCCAACGTTTGTTTTCCGGAAGCATCTTCCGGATAGACTCTTTCACCGGTAACTGTGCACCGATTCCGGTTTCCGTATTGAAGCCGAATGCTCCGCCGGGCGCTTGGTGTGCGTACCAATAGGCGGGAGCCACATAATCGTAAGGCCCGGCCATCTTCATTCCGGTAGGCCCAGTCAGTTCGCTGTTCATCTCTTTGGCAGCGGCCACGTAAGGACGATTATCTATACGGGAAAGACAGGCCATATACCGTTTCTCCAACTCCGGACGCGGCATCATGTCGCTGCCCACGAACCAGGCGATGATTCCCGGATGATTGCGCAGCCAAAGAACCTGGTCGTTCAGCGAACGGGCTATCAGGTCCATATCGTGTTCCGTTTGGATTCCTCCGAAATCATCGCAAGGAGAGCCGAGATAGTTTTCCCACTCCCAATGACAACTCCAACCCACTAAAACGAGCAGTCCGTACCGGTCGCACAGGTCGTATATATTTTGCGAAGTCCCCCATATATTCTCGAACCGTATGGAGTTCAGGTTCATGTCGCGTACATACTGCACTTGCACCTCGTTCGTTTCCGGCGTATCACGCAGGAAAATATCATCCGTCCAGCCGGCGCTTCTCACCAACACCTTCTTACCGTTCAATAAAAAGCCGCGATACCCTTCTTCGGTAAAATACTCCTTAATTTCGCGTACCCCGAAATCGACTGTCTCCCGGTCCGAAGTCCGGTTACCGGTAACGAACTCCAACTCCAACCGGTACATTTCCGGATTGCCTAAGTTGTGACACCACCACAGCCGGGGATTCTTCAAATGCAGCATACCCGCTTGTGCGGAAGTTACCGTTACCACGCGCGTTTCCCGGGCTTCAAGCGATACCGGAATACGAAAAGCCGACCCTTCCAACGTACCCTTCAGTTCGCCGTTTACCGGTTTATCCGACATATTGGTCAGCTCGGTTTCAACCGTGAGCCAGGCCTCGTCGAGCGTTTCCGTATTTACCTCGGAGCGCACGGCCGAATGTTTCATCGCCACTTCCCTGTTCGTAACCACTCGCACTTCGCGAAAGATACCCATGCTCTCATCCGCCGGACGCGGATTCCAATCCACAAAACCGATGTTCGGTTCTCCCGGTTGTGCGCGGAACACTTCTACCGCCAACACATTCTTTTCCTGCACCACCTCCGTTATGTCGAGTTTAAAGCGGCGGAAAGTACCGTAAAGAGAATCACGCGAGGCAATCTGCTTGCCGTTCAGCCATACATTCGCTGCATAACTTACGCCATCGAACAGCAGCGCCGCATGTTGTCCTTTTTCCAAACGCGGCGACTCGAATTCCGTTCTGTACCACCAGGTCGTATCGAAAAGAGCTTTATCTATGTTCTTATAGTTCATGCCTTCCAACGCATCTGGATAGAGGCCGTTACGGGTCAATGTTCCCATAACGGTAGAAGGTACTGTCGCTTCGTACCAGCCTTGCACTTCCGCCTGCGGCATAGACAATTCCTTGCCCGATAACCGCGTTTGGGCAGACGATTGCACTTTCCAACCATCGGAAAGCAGTAAGTCGCCGGCTAACGAGTCGCGGCTTTGACACGAAGATACCAGAGCCATTACCAGGCAACTGCACCAGGTAAACGATTTAATCAGGTTATTTTTCATATAGGTATATTCATTCAATGTTACTGTTTATTTCATCGCTTTGCGTGCCAGGGCCGAAGCTCCCAGCAACGCCACGTCTTCTATCCCGGAAACGAGAATCTTTACCTTTTTTACCGTTTCCGTATAAGGAAAGCCGAGTATTGCTTCGTTCATCGACTGCTCGTAAAAAGCAAAGGCGGAGGCAATGCCGCCTCCTATGATAATGGCTTCCGGGTCGTAAGTGAACAATACGGCTTTCATCAACTCGCCCAAGTGGGAACCGAACTCTTTCCATATTTTCAATGCCTGTGTGTCGCCGGAAAGAGCTTTTACGGCAGCCTCTTTCCCTGTCAAACCGTGATAACGGACAAAGAATCCGCTACTGCAATAGTGTTCGAAGTCATGTTCGAGGTAGAAGAGAGAACCTATTTCGCCCGCTCCGGTATTCCGCCCTCCATACAGCTTGTCGTCGATGATAATGCCTGCACCGATACCGGTGCCGATAGTGACACCCACCATATTGCGATAATCTCGTCCTGCACCGAATTGTTTTTCGCCTAAAGCAAAGCAATTGGAATCGTTATTTATACATACGGGTACCGAGAAGCGCTTTTCCAGTATCCGTTTTAACGGCACCTCCTTCCAGGAAGGAATATTGGCTACATTATACACGATTTCTTCCTCCGCATCTACTACCGAAGGAGCTCCCACTCCGATACCCTCTACTTCCGGGCACATCAAACAGCCGATTAACCTTTCCAGGCAAAGCAATACTTCCCGCTCGGTGGCCCGGGAAGGACACGGAACGATTTCTTTATGAACGATAACCCCATCTTTTACCAAACCGGCCCGCATGTTGGTTCCACCCAAATCTACACCTATTTTCATCTGTTTTTTGTTTAGGTAAGGTGAAGCGGGCAGGGATGAATATCGAGGGGGATTCTCCTGCCTGCTTATCTCCTTACGTATTAAAGTTATTTCTTTCTGAAGCACCAGAAGGTAGCAGGATCCCATGCTTCGGCATCGGCAGGATTCCAGCACAAAACCAACGTATTCTCTGTCAGTTCCAGGATTTCAAAGGTCGTAACCGTGTTCGATTCATCCCCAAAGGCATGCCCGCTTAACACAGATACTCCGCTGATTTTCAATTGCCCGACTGACCATTGCTCTCCATTATCCGGATTCTTTTTGGTTGCCGACATATCAAAAGAGAATGTTCCCTTTTCCAACACGTTGCCGTCTGCATCCGTTTTAGTCAGATTCGGGCCGCCGTTCAAATCGAAAACCAGTTCACAGCTTGCATCTTCCAACTCTTCAACAGGCATAACGTCCCATGAAGGGGCAAACTCTGTCAGCCACCCGCCGGTACCGTATACAGCCTCGTCATACTCTTCCAGGTTCCATACCCAGGCTTTACCGGATATGCCGGAGCCTGCAAACAAAGCCCATTCCTCCGCTACCGGATGGTCTATGCGGGTGATGGTAACCGTACGGGTAGCGGTTACCGTGCCGCCGTCGCAAAAGCCGGTGAACTTGATAGCCTGTTCCCCCAGGAAAGGCAAAGCTACCGTAGCCGTTTGCCTGGTAGAAATGCCCGTGATATGATTCCAGTAGCTACCCACACCGGGTGTATTGTTTATCATAACAATCTCGTTGCCCCCTTCCGTAGTGGCATGTACATCGAGTTTCAGTTCGTTTTCGCTTATAATGCGCCCCATTTCTATGTTATCGACTACCGGGTCGCATGCGCCCAGCCATATTATAGACAAGATTCCTATCACTATTTTTTTCATAATCCGGATGTTTTAAGTCGTTAATTCAAGTTGCTTTCATTTCCCCAGCCCGGATTTTGTTCAAGCACCCCGGCCGACAAATCTATCTGCGTTTTAGGTAACGGCAACAACCCTTTCGTTACTTCCAGGCGTTGTGCGATATCGCCCATATCCATGCGGGTTTCTACCATATTATCCAGCACTTTTACGCCGTCTTGCCGGCTCAAGGCCTCGCTGGCAATGCCCCAACGCAACAAGTCGTAATAGCGTAATCCTTCGAAAGCGAGTTCCCAGTGGCGTTCGTTACGCAATGCTTCGTCAGAATAGGTAACGGGGGGCAGGCCCGCTCTTTTACGCACACGGTTCAGCGGAGCGGCATCTTTCTTTAACTCGGCAGCCATCAGCAGTACATCTGCAAAACGAATGATAACCAGGTCTTGCGTATTGTTCAACTGGTAGTCCGAATCTATTTCCGGATAAAGGATGCGGCTGTAGTTCACACTTTCGTCCGCATCGTTATACGCATTGACAGCCATATACTTCTTCTGCCAGTAGCCGGTTTCGTTCATCTGTTTGTCCGCACCCCATCCATAGTCAGGCATTTCTTTTTCCACACTCATAATGGAACCTTCGCGGCGAAGGTCGTTCGCCGGCCATTCCTCCCATACGCTGGGGTTCACGGTACCCACTCCCCAGCCGATGCCGAAAGGAAAGATAGCCTCTAAGCTGGCAGGTTCGCGGGGCGAAGAATACAAGCATACCTCATTGTTGTACCACGGATTATCCCAGGTGGCTTTCGAAGAATAACGGATGGCAAATACCGTTTCTACATTGGCGCCGTCTTCACCGACCCATTCCAATTCGTTATCCTGCGCATATTTATAATTTTTCTTGGTATAGGGATTGCTATAGGGCCAGAGATTCCGGAAGTCACCTATCAGGTCATGACCGCTGTGGTCGATGCAATCGTCCAGATAAGCAATAACCTCGGTTCGTGATAAAGTGCCTTCCGGCAGAGGCATGCTTTCCTGCTGGTAGTAACCGGTATAGAAAAGGAAAGCACGTGCCAGCAAGGCTTCTGCCGCCCACTTCGTGCATCGGCCCAGTTCGGCATTACCGGCAGCACTGTACCGGTTGGAAGGTAATTGTTCGATAGCCGTTTTCAGGTCGGAAGCAATCAACGCATACAATTCTTCTGCCGTAGCGCGAGGCTGGTTTACCGGCTCGGTGCTCGTAATCAGGGGTACCGTACCGAACATACGGCAAAGGTCGAAGTAGAAATAAGCGCGCAGGAAGTGAGTCTGCCCTTCAATCTTTTTACGCACCTCTTCATTCTCCCAGGTAATCGCGTCGAGGGAGCCCAGAAGCATGTTGCAACGGTAAATCGCCCGGTAATCCTGTTTCCATACATCGGCAAACATGTTGTCATCCACCTTTTTCAACCGGTCGACGGCATGCATGCGACGGTCGTCCGGGCCTCCGCCGCCGAAACGGTCGTCGGAAAGCAGTTCGGCAGTCAAAAAGAAACTTTGTCCGTCTTCTCCGGGAGTCATTTCGCGGAGAAGGGCGTATATCCCGGTCAATGCGGTTTCTGCGTCCGCCGCACTTTCAGGGAAGTTGGAGTTGTCTTTCTTGGTCAGGTTTTCAGTATCCAGGAAGTCCTCGCAGCCCGTAAACAACAGGGCCATGATTGCATAAAACCATATCTTTTTCATACTACTCGTTTTTTTTTAGAATTTAACATTAACGCCTACCATATAGGTTCGCGGACTGGGATAAAAGCCTAAGTCCACCCCCGACACCCACTCCTGATAGCCCCCGTAACCTACTTCCGGATCCATGCCCGAATAGCCGGTAAGGGTGAAGAGATTCTGCGCCGCCACGTATAGCCGGAGCTGTTTCAATGGCAGGCTCTTAAACAGTTTTTTGAAGTCGTAACCCAACGTAAGGTTCTGCATGCGCAGATAGTCGCCGTCTTCCATATAAAGGTCGGAGTTGAATTGCCAGTTCGAATGAGTTCCGGATGTCAGGCGCGGCAACTTGTCGGAAGTGCCTTCGCCATGCCAACGGCCGAAGATTTCGGAGGTATAGTTCTGGCGGGCATAGTCAACGTACGAACGGTAAGATTTCATTATCTGCCCGCCGAAAGCGCCGTTCATCGTCATGCTGATGTCGAAGCCCTTGTACGAGGCGCTCAAGCTCAAGCCCAGGTTCAGGTCGGGATGCGGATTGCCCAACATTCCGCGGTCGTCGTCATCTATCACGCCGTTGCCGTCGCGGTCTACCCAGATTACATCGCCCGGTTTGGCTCCGTCCAGCTTGGCACCTTTGTAATCGGCTATTTCTTCTTCCGTCTGGAAGATACCGGCTGTTTTGTAGCCGTAGAAGTAGCCGATAGGATAGCCTACCTGGGCGCGATACATTTCGGTGGTTTGATTGCTCAATACGTTGTCGTCGCCGTGAATGATACCTTCCGAGTTGGCGATACGCGTTACTTCGTTCTTATTGTAAGCCAGGTTGACCGTAGCGCTGTATTGGAAATCGGAAATGCGGTCGTTCCAGTTCAACGAGAGTTCGAACCCTTTGTTACGTACATCGCCGCCGTTGACATAGGGCGCCCCCGTACCGTACGTATCAAGCACCGGCGCTACTACCAGCCAGTTTTTTGTGTTTTTTACGTAGTAATCGAAATTCACACCTAAGCGGTTGTTTAAAAAGCGGGCGTCCAAACCGAAGTCTATCTGCTCGGAAGTTTCCCACGTTACCTCTTTATTGGCCAGGATATCCGGATAAGCACCGGACGCGATTACCGACTTATCCGGCCCGAAAGTATAATCGGCGCCACTGAAAGCGATAGTAGAAAGGTATTGGAAGTCGGGAATATCCTGGTTGCCGTTCTGGCCCCAACTGGCGCGTATCTTCAGGAAGTCCATCCAGGCTTCGGTACGTTCGGCAAATGCCTCTTCCGAAATTACCCAACCGGCAGAAACAGACGGGAAATATCCCCAACGCTTGCCGCGTGCGAACTTGGAAGAACCGTCGGCACGTATCACGGCGGTCGCCATGTACTTGTTTGCATAGTCGTAGTTTATCCTGCCGAAGAAAGAAGCCAGCGCATTTTTGCCCCAGGGCGAACCGTGTAGGGTGGTACGGTTGGTGATGGCGGGTGTATTGTCGAGATAAGCATGCTTGAAGTCGTTGAAAATGGAGTTGATATTGCTTCCGCTCATACTGTCGCCCAGCCCGGTCTTCTCGATGGATTGTCCCGCCAGTAAGCCGACCGTATGACGGTTCCGCTTGAAGTCGTACGTAACGGTGTTCTCCCACAACAAGCTACCGCCCATCGACATGTTTTGCGATACGCTGTTGTTGTCGTTGAACACGTTGCTTGCCAACTTATAAACCGGAGTAAAGCTACGGGAAGCATCGGCGTAGAAGGTATAGCCGAAGTTCGATTTCAGTTTCAATCCTTCGATCGGCTGGATGGTGACGAACAAATTGCCTTGCAGCGCATGCGACTTGGAGTGATTCTGACCGCTCGAGTAGTACATCTGCCCGATAGGATTCGCTTCGCGTATCTCCCAGGGGATAGCGTAATGATACTCTCCCTTATCGTCTTTATTGGGCAAGAACGGGCTGGCGTGCAACATATTCCGGAGGTCGTTATCCCACATGTCGCCGATAGCGATGCCGTTTCGTTCACTATACGAATAAGTAAGGTTTTCGCCTACCTGGATGATGTTTAACTTCCCTTTCTTATATAATGTATGTTCCGAGTTGACACGTGCCGTATAACGGGTATATTCCGGTTGTACCGGGGCGCCGAGAATACCTTCCTGCGAAGTATAGGCCAACCCCACCGAGTAAACGGATTGTTCCGTGCCGCCGGTAATGTTCAACGCATGGTTTTGTATCGGCGCATTTTTATTGCGGGCTTCGTTCAGCCAGTTCGTTCCCTCCCAGGTTCCGTTTTCGATGGCTTCCCAATCGGGTACCATCGAGGCGTAGTCATAGTCGGGCAAACCGTCCATCATACGCGCTTCGCTCATAATCATGGCATATTCGCGGGCATTCAGCAAGTCGGGCATGCGATATACATTCTGTACGCCGTAGTAACCGTCGTAAGTTATTTCCGGCTTGCCAGCTCTCCCTTTCCTGGTAGTCACCAGGATAACGCCATTGGCTGCACGGGAGCCGTAAATGGCGGCCGACGCAGCATCTTTCAGTACGTCGACAGACTCGATGTCGGCCGGGTTCAGGTTGTTGATGTCGCCACCCGTCACTCCGTCTATAATATAAAGAGGCGTAGCCGAACCGGTGGTTCCCAGTCCCCGGATAGTAACCTTGAACCCTTCGCCGGGCATACCGGAACTTTGCGTGATGTTTACGCCCGGCGTCTGGCTCTGGAGGGCGCCCAGCGCATTTACCGTGTTCAGTTTGGCTATATTCTCGCCTTTTACCTGAACGGTAGCCCCGGTTACCAGTTTCTTTTTCTGCACGCCGTAACCCACTACCACGACTTCGTCCAGCAGTTCGCTGTCTTCTTTCAGTTCGATGTGCAGCGGGGTATCCGGCGACGTTACTTTTACCGACTCTCCTTTATAGCCGATATAACTGACGGATATTTCACAAGGCACAGGCACCGACAACGTAAAACGCCCGTCTGCATCCGTTACCGTTCCGTTAGTCGTTCCGTGCTGGAGAAGGTTTACACCTATTAACGGTTCGCCGCTCTTGGCGGCCATTACCGTACCGGTGATTTGGTGATTTGTTTGTGCCGTTGCGGTGTGGCAAACAAAGAGCAACAAAACACAGACAGATAAAAATGGTATTCGTCCGGATACAATTTTCTGTAAATCAGATTGGTTTTTTTTCATTGCATTAGGTTATAAAATTAATGATTCATATGGTTACTCCGGCCGGTCGGAATAGTAATTCTATTTGCCGGGTGTTCTTCATAGGAGCAAACCTACGTATTCATTTACTTTATTTATGCTCTTTTTACGCATTAAAGTCTTCGTTTTGCGCAGAAAACGCATGCGTATGTGAAAGGATATGTCCGGTTTTTTTGTCGGGCTGTTATTTCGCCGGCGTCGCTATCTATATTCCTTTACTTTGCTCTCAGTCTCATTTTTATTTCTTATCTTTGTTTTATAAATGCGAAGATAGGCTGCGCCTCGGCGTAATCGAGTAAACTTGTTTCTGCCTCGGTTTGCATTCCTTTTTTTCGAAAAGAGAAGAAAGGATGTGCCCCGGCGAGAATAAGCAAAGCATTGTTCCGCCTTCGGTTCTGTTTGTCTTGGTTATAAAAAAGAAGATAGGATACGTCCTGGCTGTAGGCTTTGCCCGGTGATGCTTCCGGCGTGCACTATCCGTATCAGAACGAATAAAAAATGATTCAGAAATATCCGTCCGTTTTATTAGAAAATGCCGTGAACGAACTGTCGTCGTTGCCCGGCATCGGGAGGAAAACCGCTTTACGGCTCGCCCTGTACATGTTACGCCGGGATGTACCGTATACGGAAGGATTCGCCTCCGCCTTGCTGGCTTTGCGCAAGGAAGTGAAATATTGCAAGGTATGCCATAACATCTGCGACGACGACCAATGTTCCATTTGTTCCGATTATCAGCGCGACCATGCCCTCGTATGCGTAGTGGAAAATATAAAGGAGGTGATGGCGATTGAAAATACCGGCCAGTTCCGGGGAGTATACCATGTGCTGGGCGGAATTATTTCGCCGATGGACGGCATCGGGCCGTCCGACCTGCAAATCGACAGCTTGGTGCAACGGGTGGCCTCGGGCGAGGTGAAAGAGGTGATTTTGGCGCTGAGCACCACGATGGAGGGCGATACCACCAACTTCTTTATTTACCGCAAGCTGTCGGGCTACGACGTGAAAATCACGGTGCTTGCGCGCGGAGTGTCGATAGGCGATGAAATCGAGTACGCCGACGAAGTAACGCTGGGCCGCTCCATTATCAACCGTACCTCGTTTAACGATTCCATGAAAATATAGAAGCATGGACGAGGGAGTGAAAGTATCCGTGGCGATTGTGTGCCGCGATTGCGGAGCGGTAACCGAAACCTGCTTGTACGCCGTAACGGCCGCTACGTTCGGCATGGAGGCCGAACTGTTCGTAACCGACAACGCTTCGGCCTGTAATGCCGCCGCTTACCTGGCGCCGTTGTTTCCCGACATCGAGTTTTTCCGCAAAGAAGAGGCGTGTCCGGAAGTGCAACTCCACGAAGAAATGTTCCGCAGGGCAGCCGGCGAGTATTTCCTGGTGCTCGACGCCGGGGTTATCGTAGGCGAAGACCTCATCCGCACCTTGTGTTATTTTATGGACGAGAACCCCGACGTAGGCGCCGCAGGGCCCAAAGTGCTGGATGTGCACGGGGCGTTCGTTCCCGAATCCAAGCGGTGCCTGCCTACTCCCTGGATTTCCTTTTGCCGGAAAACCTGGCTATCTTCCTTGTTTCCCGGTTCCGCCCGTTTCAATGCGTATTATCTTCCTTACCTCGATGCCGACCGGAAACACCGGGTGGAGGTGGTTTCCGACTCTTTCCGGATGCTGCGCCGCACGGCTGTTGAAAAATCGGGCTGGCCCGTGGCCGCGGAAATGAAATACACAGAAGAAATCGAAATGGCTTTCCGGTTGGCGGAAGGGGGATTCAAAAGTTATTACCTCCCGGAACGGGTGCTGCACTACGGCAAGGAAAAGGAGCTGAAAAAAACAGCGCACCGGCGCCTGTTGGTTATCGCCCGCGAAGTGAATATCAAGGAAACGAAAACGGTTTGCGAGCAACGTATGCCCGGATGGGAATACGTGCATGCCTGGAACCTCGACGAGCAGCGCATTATGGGAGTGGCGGGCCGTTCGATACAGATGAAAGGGTTTACCGACGTCGCGGTGTGTTATCCCGATGCCAGCTTCGAGCAACTGTTGCTGCTGATGGACCGGATGGAGAATAAATACCTTACTTACCATATTTATAACCGGAAAACCAAGGTGCTCGTTTCACCGCAACAATAACATGGCTTTACTTTCGAACGAAATAATCGAGTTACGTGCTCCCGAGCCGGAAGACCTGGAGGTGTTTTACCGGTGGGAAAACGATACGGAGCTCTGGCAGTACGGAGTTACCCTCATCCCGTATTCGCGCTACGAGCTGAGGCGTTACTTGTCGGAAGCGGTGCACGATATATACCAAACCGGACAAGTACGCTTGATGGTGAACGACCGGCTTTCGGGCCGCCCGGCCGGCGTAGTGGATTTGTATGATTTCGACCCGCATCACAAGCGCGCCGGGGTAGGTATTCTCATCGACCGGGCGTTCCGTAACCAGGGGCGTGGCCGTATGGCCGTATCGTTGGTATGCGAGTATGCTTTTTCGCTGCTGCATCTTCACCAGTTGTTCGCATACGTACCGGTTCCGAATGTGCCCAGCCTGGAGCTATTCAAGAAAAACGGATTTGCGGTAACGGGCGTACTAAAAGACTGGCTTGCCGCCGGTACGGCCTACACGGATGTGTATGTGCTGCAAATCATGCAGGCCGATTTTGTCCGGGCCTCCGGCTCCGGACGGTTTGTTCCGTCCGGCGAATAGGCATTATTGCACCGGAGCTTTCCTTTTTGCGCTTATCGTCCGGTACGTAACGGCTGTCGCCCGTGCCGGCGCCTGGTTTCCTTTCCTTCCTTTTTTACCGGTTTGTTTTTACAGCCGGGTGTTGGCGTCTCCTTTCTTCCCTTTTCAATTGCTCGTACCTGTTCCGGCTTCTTGTCGGAGCCGTACGCCCCGTTCTCCGGAAGCGCGTACGGAAAATACATTCGATACGGCAGGTAAATTCCGTTTCATGCTGCAAAAAATATCGTCCGACCCGGGCATTCCACTCGTCCGACCCGGGTCGACCACTCGTCTGACCCGGGTGGTTCACTCGTCTGACCCGGGTCGGACGATATTTCGTACGGCAGAAAGCTATTTTTTCCTGCATAGAACAAGAGGTTCGGTACAGGAAGTTTTCTTTTCTTTCGCACAGCTCGCCGGGTGGGGAGGAAGCGGTACCCGGAAGTGTATTCTTCCGCTTCCGGGATACGTATAAACAGGGAAAAGGGGAGGTTGGTAAGGCGTTTAGTTGCGTCCGGCGCCGAGCCACGTCAGTTTATGCCACAGGCTTTCCAGCGGGCCCTGCTTGTGCCGCGCCAGCCACCATTTGCAAAAACCGACTTGAACGAACAGGAGCGCGAACCCGATAAGCAGGCTGGCCGTGTAGCCGCACCGGGGAGCCAGGTACAGCCCGAACGGGAAATAAATCAACGCGCCGGCAATGGATTGCGAGATGTAATTGGTGAGGCTCATTTTTCCGTAAAAGCGGAGGGAGGAAGTGAGTTTCCTGAATTTTTCCGTGTGATACGCCAGCACGAACGAAGCCACCAGTACGACGGTAAAAGCGAATTTTTGCCACATATCGGCTACGGTGCCCACGGTTGTGCGTATCAGTTCCAGTTGCGCGGCGTCCGTTAGCTCTGCCTTCAACTGGTATAAGGGCGCGAACAATACCGCCGCCCCGATAAGTGCTTTCACCCAGAAGCGGGTATTCTTTTCCGATGAAAGAAACAGTTGTTTACGCCCGATGAGGAGTCCCGTTAGGAAAAGACCGCCTGTTTGTAGGAAGCGTCCTGCGCCTACGGCCCATAAAAAACTGGCTTTTTGCCCTAACGTGATGTTTTCCCAAACGAATTTTCCGAAGTTCCCTTCCTGCGTATAGGCGGCCACGTACGTGTACATCTCGCCTACACCCCAATCCGGCAGCGCATGTCCGGGGCGAATCAGTCCGGCTATGTAATGGTACCACTCGATGGGCTGGAACAGTAAAACGGCTGCCGTAACGGCTACGGCCGTGTCGCTCCATTTGCGCACTACGAACAGCAGGATGCCTACGATACAGAATAACAGCAATACGTCGCCCGCCGGGAAAAACGCGGCGTTCAGCGTGGCGAATCCGCTCAGCAGGAGCAACCGCCAAAGGAACCGGTAGCCGAAATCTTTCCCTTTCCTTTCCTGGTTGGTGTATTGTATATAAAAGGTAAACCCGAACAGGAGGGCGAAAATTGCGTATGCTTTTCCGGCGAATAAAGAAAAGGTGATGCTGAATACGCCGCTATCCAGCACGTTGAGCCACCCCGGTTGGGCGGCCGGGTCCGGATAAACCGGGAAAATAAAATGTTCGAGACTGTGTACCAGCAGGATGGCCATAACGGCGAAGCCCCGGAGGGCATCTACTACTTCGATACGGGGAGCGCGGGCGGAGGATACGGGTTGCATTTTATGGTATGATTTTATGTCAGGCGTGCCGGGAAGAAACGGGGTGGCCCCGTGCCGTCCGGCCGGGAACTGGTTCCCGCCTGTGTTCGTTTTAATTTTTAAACAAAGTACATGACAAAGTTAGATTTCAGACAACAGAATATAAGGGCAAAAGCACGGGAATCCGTTCGTATACAACCTCCTTATCTTCCTACTCAGCCTTGAGAAGCACC
>JAJBTJ010000305.1 GCA_020860905.1 Parabacteroides sp.
ATTTTGAGTCGTTTCTTAAAAATCAAATCCAACCGGATTTACAGCTTTGTTGTTCGGAAAGTAGTTGGCGAGAGAAATAATGCCATCGCTATCACGTGTATCAGCTAAACGCTTTTTACCGCCCGGAGACACAAATTTGAAACCGAGAGTATCACGCACGAGTTGATGTGGTAAAGAAACCGGTTATAACAGGCAAAAACAGTTCGACGACTATAAAAAGAACTTTTCACAGCTATCAAAAGTTCTTTCGACGGTTGTGAAAAGTTCTTTTGACAATTATGAAAAGTTCTTTTGATAATTGTCGAAATACCGTATTGTTCTGTAATCGGTGCTTTTTACTTAAATCCCGGATGCCCGGCATGAGTACTTGAACAAGTTTGGCGTCCGTTTCTTTTATCCGGGAGTTTTGTCAAGAGGAAGTATGGCTGTCGGCAAATGCCCGCTATAGCAAAGAGAATCTGCGACGTGATAACACCCGGTATCCCCCGGAAAGGCAAGAGAACGGGGGCCTCGCTAACAACCGGGTTTTCTTCAAAGGCTCTTTCCGGAACGAACCGCCCCTAAAACGCTTCGCGGTATTTCGCCTCCCCCCGGTCTTCGAGGATATTCAGGTAGCTGCGGTAGCGCGATTCGCTGATATAATGTTCTTCTACTGCTTTCACCACTACGCACCCCGGTTCGTGGCGGTGCGTGCAATTGTTGAACCGGCACATCGAGGCGAACTTGAAAATATCCGGGAAGTAGTGCGATACCTCCGTTTGCTCCATATCGAACGTGCCGAACCCCTTGATACCCGGCGTGTCGATAAGATAGCCCCCGTCCGGCAACGGAATCATTTCGGAAAACGTCGTCGTGTGCATCCCCTTGTTATGGTATTCCGAAATATCCCCCGTTTTCAGGTGAACTCCCGGCACCAGCTTGTTAATCAACGTCGATTTTCCCACCCCCGAATGGCCCGAGAGCAACGTTATTTTATCTTGCAGAAGCGTGCGGAGCGGGTTAATCCCCTCTTCGCACAAAGCCGAGATTTTGCAGCAAGGATAGCCGATGCACGTGTACAGGTGAATCAATCCCTCCATGTATTCCTTGTCTTCCGGCAGGTACCGGTCGGTTTTGTTGAATACGAGATGCACCGGCACCCGGTACGCCTCGGCGGTAGCCAGGAAACGGTCGATAAAAATCGTGGTGGTAATCGGGTAATTCACCGTAACCAGCAAGATAGCCTGGTCGAGATTGGCCGCGATGATGTGCGATTGTTTCGAAAGGTTCGACGCCCGGCGGATGATGTAATTTTTCCGGTCGGCTATCTCCGTGATGAAAGCGGTACCTTCGGCATTCGTTTCGATTTCCACCCGGTCGCCCACCGCCACAGGATTGGTACTGCGAATCTCCTTCAGCCGGAAATTCCCCTTGATTTTGCTTTCGATGTCGCGGCCGTCTTCCGTGCGCACCGTGTACCAGCTACCGGTATTTTTGATAACTAATCCTTTCATACGTTTCGTCCTTTTCCCTGTATAAAAAAACACGGAAACACAGGGCCGGCTCCGTTTGCCGTACGAGCGCTGTGTTTCCGTGGAAATAAAAGCAACCGGATAGGTTATACCGTCATGATTTCTTTTTTCTTGGCGGCAAACAAGTCGTCTACTTTCTTGATAAATTTATCGTGTATCTTCTGCACTTCCGCTTCCGCGTCTTTGGCCACATCCTCGGGCGTACCGTCGGCCTTCACGCTCTTTTTAATGGCTTCGATGGCGTCGCGCCGGGCGTTCCGTACGCTGATTTTCGCCGTTTCGGCCTCCTGCTTCGACTGCTTCACCAAGTTGCGGCGGCGCTCTTCGGTAAGCGGCGGAATACCCAGCCGGATAATCTCGCCGTTATTTTCCGGCGTGATACCCACCTCCGAGTTCTGGATTGCCTTTTCGATTTCCTTGATAAGCGGCTTTTCCCACGGCGTAACGATAATCGTTTTGGCATCGGGAGTAGAAATAGACGCCACGTTCGAAAGCGGAACCAGGCTGCCGTAATAGGGCACCTTTACTCCGTCGAGAATCTTCGGATTGGCTTTGCCGGCGCGGATACGACCCAGTTGCTCGTCGAGGTAATCGATGGCGAACGTCATTTTCTCTTCCGCACCCTTCACATATTGCTTCATATCTGCCATAATTATTGCTATTTTGTTTTCTGTTTTTCCGATAAACAAAAGTAATAAAGTTTTTTAACCTGACAAACAAAATGCTTTTTTAGCAGCCCCGCCGAAGCGAATGTTTCAACCGAATCTTTTCAGCCTGGGCCAAAGCGCCGCCAGGTACGCCACTCCCGCGCTCAGTACGATTACCGCACCCGCCTGCGAAGCCATCGCGTCCGACAAGAACCCCATCAGCAGCGGGAACACCGTACCGCCGAACAACCCCATAATCATTAGCCCGGATATTTCGTTCTTGCGTTGCGGCATCCATTGAAGCGCCTGGGCGAAGATAATCGAGAACACGTTCGAGTTTCCCAGCCCGATGAGCGCGATGCACAAGTAAATAAACTCTTTGCTGCGGAACACGAAAAGACCCCCCATCGCCAGGACCATCAGCCCTACGCTGATTCCGAAAAACGGTTTTGCCGCCATACGGGTCAGGATAAAAGCGCCCAGCAGGCAACCCGCCGTACGGAAAATAAAATACAGGCTGGTGGCGAACGAAGCCTCGTGCAGCCCCATCCCCAGGCGTTCCATCAAAATTTTCGGCGCCGTGGTGTTCGTCCCTACGTCGATACCTACGTGGCACATAATGCCGATAAAACACAACAGGATAAACGGTTTTCCCAATAAAGCGAAGCACTTGGCGAACGTAGAAGGCTTGCCTTCCGGCTTCGCCTCCTTGATAGGCGTTATCCCTAATAAAAGGGTGGCGATTACCGCAACCGTCATATAAATCGGGAAAAGCACCCGCCAGCCCAGTCCCAGCGACGGAATGGCTGCCGTAGCCCCCCACATGGCGATATACGGAGCCAGGAAAGAGGCGATGGCTTTTACGAACTGGCCGAAGGTAAGGCTGCTGGCCAGCTTGTTGCCGCTAATCAGGTTCGAAAGGAGCGGGTTGAGCGACGTTTGCATCAGCGCGTTGCCGATACCCAACAACGAGAAGGAAACCAGCATCAGCATATACCCGTCGCCGAAAACCGGAAGTAGCAGCGAGAGGAACGTAACGCCCAAACTGAGCAGCACGGTTTTTTTCTGGCCGATGCGGTCCATCAACATCCCGGTAGGCACCGAGAAAATCAGGAACCAGAAAAACACCAGCGACGGGAAGAGATTGGCTTGCGAGTCGCTCAGGCCGAGGTCGGCTTTCACATAATTGGAGGCGATGCCCACCAGGTCGACGAATCCCATGGTGAAGAATACCACCATCACCGGAATCAGCTTGCTATCGAATTTTTTCTTTTCCATCTCTATTCTTTGTTAGGGTACGGAGGCCATGCGCCTTCCCGGGTACAAACGAATGCAGCCGTATCTACGGCTACCCGGTGGGCTTCGCGCAGGGATTTCCCGGTTAATACGGAATAAACGAAAGCGCCCGAAAACGAATCGCCGGCTCCTACGGTGTCGGCCACTTCCACTTGCGGGGTGGGAAGCGTGGATTGCTCCCCGACAGTATAAATGGTGCTGAAATCGGCACCGGCCGTCAGTATCAGGTATTTCAGGCCGTACCGGTCTATCAGTTGGCGGCAGCAGGCATCCGTATCGCCCCGGAGCCCGAACATCGGAATCAGCAACTCCAATTCTTCGTCGTTGATTTTAAATACGTTGGCTTGAGCCAGCAACGATTCTATCAGCTCTTTCGAATAATACTGCTGGCGGATGTTAATATCGAAGAAACGCAAGGCCTCCCGGCGCGTATGCCCTAACAGGGTAGTTATCGTAGCCCGCGATTCGGGCGAACGCAACGCCAGCGTGCCGAAGCAAACCGCATCCGCCTGTTGCACCAGGTCGATTGCTTCTTGGGTGAGCGGGATATGGTCCCAGGCTACCCCTTCGATAATCGTATAGGTAGGAATACCCTCTTTCAGTTCTACCATCACGCTCCCGGTAGGGTATTCTACCGTGCCCAGCAAATGCTTGATTCCGTTCTTGTCGAGCTCCTGTATAATCTCGGTTCCGGGTACGTCGTTTCCTACGGCGCTTACGGCATACCCTTCCGCCCCTAACTGCGTGGCGTGATAAACAAAATTAATCGGTGCGCCTCCGGCCCTTTTCCCGGTAGGCAATACGTCCCACAGGAGTTCGCCGATTCCTGCAACGACAGGTTTCTTTTTTTCCATGATTGTGTGTATTTATCCGGGAAGGGACGGCGGCAGCCTGTTCCTTTGCAGGCGGCTCATTTGCCGCCCGTCCGTTCCCGGCAACGATGATTTAAAGGCCTAATTTATAAAGATTCAATGAATTTACCCGGTATGAGCCGCCCTGGCTGTAAAATTGCAACCTGTTGTACGGTTCGTTCGGGAATACGAGGTTCGTCATGGCTACCTTGCCGCCGTCGAGGAAGAGTTTGACCGAGCACTTATCTGCGAATATCCGCAAGGTATGGTCGGCAGCGCCGGATAACGGCCCCCAGGTGGCCAGTGCGAAGTCGTCTACGTAATTAATCGAGTTGGCTATCCGGTTATCGTGCGCCTCCTTTTCGTGGGGGATGCTGTTCTTCCCGAAATCCACGATGCCGCTGTGTACCCGGTCCATGACCAATTTACCGGCTTTTTTGTCGAGATAAATAGCCACCTCTTCCCCTTGGCCGTTCATCAGCCGCAACCCGGCTACTTCCGTACGGGCGGCCGACAGGCTGATTTCGATTTCGAAAGCGCCGTCGTTGCCGGCGAATAACGTATCGATGGTTACGTCCTTTCCGGCTTCCACGGTAAAGGGCGGCATTTCTTTGGTTTCCCTGCGAAGCGTTTCCAGCTCTTTCACCGGATTCGCAGCCAGGTATATATCCTTTCCTTCCGAGTACATCGTCAATTCGCGGGGCAAGGCATTGGCGCTGCGGAACTGTTGCGTGGGTATGATGTTGGCATATTGCCAGTTACTCATCCAGGGCATCGCTATCACCCGCCCCGGCGTATTCGAGAAGCACACGGTGGCATAGTGGTCTTTTCCCCAATCCAGCCATTTCACCGTTTCCGGTTTCGTGTCGCAGGTAAACCGCGTGCCGTCGAAATTCCCGGTAAAGTATTGGGTGGCCGAGCCGCCGAACAGGCAACCGGGGTTGATATTTACGATTAACGCCCATTTTTTGTTGTTTTCGTCGCCGTTTACCGGCAGTTCCACCATGTCCGGGCATTCGAACTGGCTCGGCTGTACGCCGTACCCTTCGCCGAAAGCGCTCATATACGTCCAGTCTTTGAGGTTATCCGACGAGTAGAAGCGCATTTCCTTGTCGGCCGATACAATCATCACCCACTTCTCTTCCGGAGCATACCAGAATACTTTCGGGTCGCGGAAATCTTTCAGGCCGTCGAACGGGGTGAGTACCGGATTCTTTTCGTATTTGGTAAAGGTGCGTCCGTTGTCGTTGCTGTGGGCCATGCACTGTATCTGGCCGTTCTTATCGCTGGCCGAAGTATAGAAAGAAACAATCGAGCCTGCTCCGTACCCGGCGCTGTTAGCGGCGTCGACAACCGAGCTGCCGGAGAAGATGTGGCCCATCGTGTCGCGGGCGAGCGCTACCGGAAGGGGTTCCCAGTGTACGAGGTCGCGGCTTACCGAATGCCCCCAGTGCATGTTGCCCCAAACCGAGCCGTACGGGTTGTACTGGAAGTAAAGGTGGTATTCGCCGTCTTTGTATACCAGCCCGTTGGCATCGTTCATCCAGCCGTACAGCGGAGTGTGGTGATATACGGGGCGGAATTTGTCGCGGTTGGCCGTATCGAACGTATCCGACAGTTTCATTTCTTTCCAGCACAGCGCGTTTTGCGGTGTTTTCCGGATGCGTACGGTAGCCTCTCCGGTTCCCGCGGGTAATTCGAAAGGCACGAAGTAGTCGGTTTTTTCCTTGGCCAGCCGGATGTCCATATCCGTATCGGCCGGGTCGCCGGTTACCAGGCATACCTGGCCTTCGGCGCTGCGTTCTTCTACCGGCAACAGGAGGTAGCGCGCCGGCTCGGTGATGTGTACCAGCGTCAGCGTGTCGCCCTGGTGTTCGAGTGTAAACCCTGTTTTCGGGCCGGACTGGCAACCCGCCCATCCGAATGTCGTTGCAATTCCCATCAAAAGAATTTTACTGATGTTCGAAATCGTTGTTTTCATGAGATAAAAGATTAATCGTTAAAATGTAATACTTGCACTGAATTCTACGGTGAAGGGGCGGATATAACTTCCGGCCATCCACTGCCCGTTGTGTTTGGATGCGTCTTCTTTCTTATCCAGCTCTGCTCCGGCGATGCTGCCCCGGGCGCCGGTCTGGTTCAGGATGTTCACTACGGTAGCCCCCAGGCTGAGGTACTTGTTTACTTTGTAGTTCACTCCGCCGAACGTTTCCCAGCGGCCGTTGAAATAATACGCGTTGTTGATGTTGGCGTACGTCTTGCTGAAATAACGGGCGCTCAGCCAAACCCGGAAATCCCTGTACGTATAGCTCGGGTCTATTTCGACCAGAATTTTCGGTATCTCGGTAACGATATTCCCGGTGGCGTCGATGCCGGCGTAGCTCCCGTCCGAGAAATTCACCCCTGTTTCGTATTTCTTGTATGTCGGATTCTGGTACGTGAACAGGAAGTGGAGGTCGAACCCTTTAAACAGTTTGGCAATCAAATCGGTTGTCCATCCGATGGTTTTAATGTCATAGCTGAGCGGCGCCGCATTGATATCTTCCGAATTGTTCGGGTTGATGAGGTTCAGCGTGGAGTTGTTGTTGGTTTTTCCGATATACGAAAATAACGAGGTAAGGCTCAGCCAGTTGTTGTTGAAGTAGATGCCGGCGCGCCCCAGCGGGATGGATACCTTGTCTACGTTCGGCAGTTCGGACGGGGCGAAGCTCGAGATAGTGGGATGTTGCGTGTTGTAGGTAAAATCGCCCGTAAAGCCGAACTGGTTCGTCAACTTGTAAGTAGCGGCGACGGTGTATACCTGGTTGAACCAGTCGTAGTCGAAATTTTGCGGGGCGATGGTGCCGGTTTCTCCGTTTTTAGCGTAGGCGGCGCCTAAGTGGTATCCGGCGAAACGGCCCAGTACGCTGCCGTCGGCTAAATAAACCGCCATATTCTTTCCGTGCATCTTCTGGTATTCGAAACGGGCGCCGTAATATACGTTCAGCTTGGGAGTAATATCCCAGTCGTGCGTGAAGTAAAGCGCCAGTTTATTTTCGTATCCTTTGTAGTACTCGGAGGCGTTTTTGTTGAAATCGTAGTAAACGCCGTCGGTATTGCCCGCTTTCACCAGCCGGTCGGGGTATTCGCTTACCGTATGGTCGTACATGGTGGTGTTCGAAGCGTAATCTATTTTGTAATGCCACTGGTTCAGCCCGATACGCCACGTACCGTTCTTATATTGGCGCGATAATTCGGAAGTGAAAAAGGTTTCGTCTATTTTACCCCGGTTCAGGCACGACATGCGGCTTTGTACGTAGCCGGCATACGGTTGCAGGTTGCCTTCGGTATCTTTCAGGTAATAACCGTCGGCGAATTGTTTTTCGCCTATCGACATCGGCGTTTGGTACACGTACGAACCTAATGCATGGTCGTACTTGGCGTTTACGATCCATTTCAACCCGTTGTCCCACTTGTAGGCGTGGTGTATGCTGAGTTGGTTCCCTTTGTTCTGGGTGGCGTCGTACAGGTCGGTTTTTTTAAGTTCGCCGGTGCGCATATCCAGGTAAACCATTTCGCCGGTGGTGGGCAGGTACGAACTGGTGCCTAACTTAAAACCCGGAATTTCCTTTACGCTCCCGTCTCCCACGTAAATAAACGGGGCGTTGGTAGCGGCATTCGACGGCCAGCGGCTGTTGCTGTAGTGGTAGATAACCGACAACTCGCCGCGGTCGCGGTTGTAACGCTTGGTAACGGCGGCTTTGTAAATTTGCGTGCGGTCCTGGTTCGAGGCGAAGCGGAGCTTGAAGGTGCCCGGGTCGAAATCCTGGTAGATGCTTCCGCTGTAGAACCACCCTTTTCCGGTGCTTCCGCCGATGTTGAGGTCGAATTGCTGTTTGCCGAAATGGTTGGTGTTGTAATTGAGGGTGCCCCGGAATTTCTCGCTCCCCAGCCGGGTGTACGAGTTTACTGCATATCCGATATTGCCGGTCGTGATGGCCGTTTCCGATATTTTGAGCAACCCGACGTGTTCCAGGCTGCCGTCGCCCCGCCAATGCGTATTTACATTGTGGGGGTTAGAGTTGTACACTACCGGCAAGCCGTTTTCGAGTACGTTCACATCTCCGCCGGGCAACCCGATGGAGATTTCGCGCGGGCCGTTGGCGCTGGCTGCGTTCAGCATCACGTTCCGGCTGTTCGTTTCGTTCGATTTTTCTTTGTCGGCGGGAATGGTGTCGTTCGCCGCTTCCTGTGCATAGGCGGCTGAGAAAGCACAGCCGGCAACGCATAAAAGGAATGTTTTTTTCATGATACGAGTGGCAACAGTTTTCATATAGTTTGTTATTTGTGATTGTTTCCGTTGTAAAATCCGGAAGCAAAAGTAAGGGTGCGGGAAACAAATGCCTATAACAAAACAAACCGATGCTGTTACATTTGTCGCATGGGGCGGTTTTTCCGAGCGGGCTATCACATCCGTCGCACGGATGTGACGGATGTAACACGGTTATTTGCCCGCCGGTTCTTCCGTCTGCTGGTATTCTTTGGGTGTGAGGTGGTAAACCGCCTTGAAACATTTCGCGAAATAGGCGGGCGACGAGAACCCGGTGCCATAGGCGATTTCGTTGATGTTCATCTGTTTCTGGCGCAGCAGCACGGCGGCCTTTTTCAACCGGTAATTGCGGAGGAAGTCTACGGGGGTAGTGCCGGTGAGGTCTTTTATCTTCCGGTGCAGGTGCCCGCGCGACAGGCCGAGCATATCGCTCAGCCGTTCTACGTTAAACTCGGAATCGGTATAGATGGCTTCGAGCTGCGTGAGGAATTTGCGCAGGAACAGGTCGTCCATATTTTCCGCCTTTTCGGCGCCGGCCAGCAGCAGGTGGCTGCTTTGCAGTTTTTTCAGCAACACGGCCCGTTGCTTTTTCTGTTCTTCGAGTATCCGGATGATGCGCAGTTTTACGAAGTTTACGTTGAACGGTTTCTGGATATATCCGTCGGCGCCTCCGGAGATGCCGTACATCCGTTGGCGCTCGTCCGATAGGGCGGTGAGCAACACTACCGGGATGTGGCTGGTGGCCATATCCGTTTTTATGCTGCGGCACAGTTCGAAGCCGTTCATCTCGGGCATCATCACGTCCGACAATACGAGCGAGATTTCGGCTTCTTCCCGGAGGAGGTTCAAGGCTTCCTTTCCGTCCGGGGCGGCGAGTATGCGGAAATTGCCGGAAAGTTCTTTTTCCAGGAATGCCCGCACTTCGCTGTCGTCTTCCACTACCAGTACGGTGTACGGATAGGTGGCGGCCAGCAAGGTTTTTTCTTCCGTGTCGTCGAGGTTGGAGGCGTCGTAGGCTAAGGGTGAAACGGGGAGCTCGGTGATGTATTCGTCTTTCAGCTTCGTTTTGTCTTTTTGTAACGAAACGGTGAAAACGGTGCGTTGTCCCGGCGTGCTCGCTACGGTTACTTCTCCGTTGTGCATTTTTACGTATTCGTTTACCAAGTGCAGCCCGATGCCGGTGCCTACGCGGCTGTTTCCGGAATAGAACCGGTTGAAGAGGTACGGCAGGTTCTCCGGCTCGATACCGGGGCCGTTGTCTTCCACGCGAATCGTAACCCGGTCGTCCGTTTCTTCTACCGCTACGTGTATCGTTCCGCCTTCGGGCGTGAACTTGAACGCGTTGGAGAGCAGGTTTACCAGCACTTTTTCCATCCGGTCGGGGTCGAGCCAGATGCGGCGGGCGGGCATGGCGGAGGTAAACGAGTAGGTGATGTTGCGCACGCGGGCTATGCTGTTGAAGTACGATTTTACTTCGTTGGCGAACGAAACGATTTCCGTTTCGCGTATCGTGAGCTTTTCTTGTTTGTTTTCTATCTTCCGGAAGTCGAGCAACTGGTTGATTACCCGGAGCAGTCGCCCGGCATTTTTATGGATAAGCTCCAGGTCGGCGAGGTAGGGAGAGTCGTGCATCAGGTTGAGCAGCCTGTCTAAGGGGCCGAGTATCAGCGTCAGGGGCGTGCGCACCTCGTGCGAGATGTTGGTGAAGAACTGGAGCTTCGAGGCGGTTACCTGTTCGATTTCGGCGTTCAGCGAGATGAGTTTGCGGCGTTGTTCTTCTTCTTTCCGGTTGATGGCGTGCAGCTCGCGGTTCTTGGAGCGTATTTTCCGGTTGATGCGGAAGGCGTATACCGACAGGGTGATGAACCCGACCATCAGCAGGGTGATGACGCTGAGCGAATCTTGCAAGAAGTTAAAGCGGTTGAGCAGGTGGTCGATTCGCTTCCGTTGGGTTTCGATGCGGCGCTGGTAATTGGTTAACCGCTCGGTCTGGAGCAGGAGGGTGCGGGCGCCCGACCGGTCGACTAATCCGCTGCGCAGGGGGATGTATTTGTCTACCTTTTCGCCGTTAATCAGTTGTACGGCGGTGCGGATTACTTGTTCTCCGCCGGTGGGGTAGAGGAACGAGGCGTCGATGCGGCCGTCGGCTATGGCTTCGAGGCCGGCTTCGGCTACGGCGTCCATGCCGATAACCGGCAGTTCGCGGCCGCGTACGGAGTCGATTGCCAGGAAGTGTTCGCGGGCGGCGATGGCCATCATGTCGTTGTGGGCGTAAACGAAATCTATGGGTTGGGCGAAGTCGATTCCTTTCAACTGTTCGGCGGCTGTTTCGTACCGCCAGTCGCCTGCTACTTGCCGGTAGGTGAGGTCGGTGCGCGTTTTTAATGCGTCGTGGAAGCCGTCGTGCCGTTCTTGTGCCGGCGAGGAGCCGGCCATGCCGGCTATTTCGAGGATGGTGGCGCCGGGGGGGCAGGAGGGCGGATGCGTACTTGCCTGCCGCAAAGCCGATTTCGTAGTTATCGGCTCCTACAAAGGCGGTGTATCGGTCGGTGTTTACTTTCCGGTCGGTGATGATGGTGGGGATGCTGGCCCGGAAGGCTTCTTCGGCTACTGCGGTAATGGGGGCGGATTCGAAGGGGGAAATAATCAGTATGTCTACTTTACGGGCTATCAGCTCGCGGATTTGTTCTATCTGCCGCTCGTTGCTGCTGTTGGCGTCTTTTATTACTACTTGTATATGGTCGTAGTTGGATGCTTCGATATTTACTTCGCGAATCATGGCTTTCCGCCAGGCGTCGTCGAGCATGCATTGCGACAGGCCGATTACGTACTGCTTTTCCTTGTCCGGGCGGGTGCAGCCGGTACAGGTGGTCAGGGCGATGAGGAAGAGGAGTAGTTGTTTCATGGGTTGTGTTTTTCTGGTTAGGGGTGCCTACCGGCGGTCTGAGTTTCTTTTCCGAAAGAAACACAGGGAAAGAAAATTCGGTTTTTAGGCGAAAGGCTGGCTTTTTGCCTGTTAAGCCGTTTAGAATGTTTCTCGCTCGCCGCGAGGGCGTCTGCCGACGGTCTTTCTTTCTGCGGAAAGAAAGAAAAGGCTTTTTTGCAAAGGCTGGCCTTCTTGCCTTTCATGGCGGTTTAGGCCGTTACCATGGCGGCATCTACCGATGGTTTTCGTTTCTTTTCCGAAAGAAACGAAAGGAAAGAAAGGTTTTCTTTACGAGGGGTAGCGCTCTACCCGGGGAGCCGGGAACGACCGTTACCACGGTGGTTTTCATTTCTTTGTCTTGAAACAAAGAAACGAAACAAAGAAAGTTCAAGGGCTCACCTCACTCTCGCTACATCCCAGCCGTCGTTCGCTAAAAG
>JAJBTJ010000148.1 GCA_020860905.1 Parabacteroides sp.
CATTCTCCATCTAATCATTCTACATCCACCTTGTTTTGCCGACTTTTTATCAAATCCGAATTTGCCGAGAGAGCGATATTTTACGCGCCTCGCCGGCTCTCACGCAAATAGCCTCTTCACGCAGGGGTTATTTTGACGATTTGACATTTTATCATGTGCTTAGGTTCTTCTATCTACAATCTATTTTTGTCATGTACTTTGAGCGTTCCCCCTTAAAACACGATTTGAAAGCCAAAACGGGAGTAATCCCCCATAAAAACGCATACTGAAGATACAACCATACGCTGGTTTCGGATTTGTTTACCGAGGCTCCCCGGCAAGTTTGCCGAGGGCGTCGTTTATCTTGCCAGGGGCGCCGGCAAACGAGGAAGATGGTAATTACAGGCGTTCCGTTTGAAGCGATACCGGTGCCGGGGTAGCGGCAGCGGGTCTTGCAAGCGCAATTCCCAAGCTACTAACCGGATAAGCAATTCGTTTTGCTCGGCTGCAACCCCGGCATTCCCGAACAGGTTATCCAACTCATACGGGTCGTTCTTCAAGTTATACAATTCGCCCCTACCGTAGCTGTTCATCACCAGCTTCCAGTCGCCCATCCGTACCATCCGCGAAGTTCCGCTTTGCGTCCAGGTATTCAGCTCGTCGAAACGGGCTACTTTGCCCGGCCCCAGCGCTCCTTCCTGCTCGAATGTCAACCCGTCGTCGCCCGGCAGGAAATCTTCCCCGCCGAAACCCTGCTGCACCACGATGCTCGAGAACTCTTCCTCCGGATAGGCTTTACCGGTTAACATCGGCCATAAGCTGCGCCCCTGTACGCCTACCGGTACGGTATCGCCGATGGCCGTGCAAAAAGAGGGGAACAAGTCGGCCAGCGACACGTGCGCGGGCATGGCTTCCGGTTGCCTTTTTATGCCGTAACCGGCCCACACCATCGGTATCCGGACGAGCGACTCGGACAATCCGGCACCCTTGCGAATCAATCCGTATTCCCCGCAATAATCTCCGTGGTCGGAAAGAACGACGACGATGGTGTTTTCGAACAACCCCTTTTCTTTCAGGTTTTCCACCAAGCGCTTAATCTGGTCGTCGATAAGGCGAATCATTCCCATATAATTTCCCCGCAGCCGCGACAAATCACGTGCGAGGTCGGGGCACGAAGCATCCTCGAGCGCCGCCAGCGTACGGTACTTTTCGCCCTTCTTCCGCCCATCCCGGCGCGATGTTGCGGGAGCGGGAATCTTATCCGGCGAAAACATCGAATAATAAGGCTCGCAAACCTGATAGGGATTATGGGGTTCGGGAAACGAAACCCATACGAAAAACGGATTATCCTGCTGGCTGTTTATCCACGTAATCGCCTCGTCTGCAATCCGCACAGGCTGCTGGTCTTTTAAAGGAACGGGCGATGGCTCCAACCACTGCCCTACCGCCTCCCGGAAAAACCGGTTGGCGGCGCGTTCCCCTTCCGTTCCGGGTTTGCTTTTCCCCCAATGCGAATATTCCGACCAAAAATCCATATCCCCCGCTTTCAGGTAAGCATGGTTCTTACCCACCAACGCCGTTTTGTAGTTGTTTTTCTTTAACACGGCAATCAGGTCTGTTCCGAATTGCATATCCTGCACATTGTGGTTGGTACGCACGCGGGTCGCGCTGGGAAAACGCCCGGTAAACATCGAGCAGCGGGCCGGCGTACTGGCCGGCATAACGGTGTACGCCTTGTCGAACCAGGCGTTTTGCCGGGCCAGTTCGTCTACATAAGGGGTTATATCCATCGGGAAGCCTTCACGTCCGCACAAGTCGGCCCGCTGCTGGTCGGTCATAATCACTACGATATTCGGCTTGCCGGCCCGGGCGTACAAACACAGTACCGCTCCTTGCAGCACGATTCCCGAAAAAAGGAACTTTCTGAGGTTCATCGTTCTTCCGTTTTAAATTATACACCGGTAACTATCAATCCCATCCGGGGTTTTGCACCATATTCGGATTCATCTGCATTTCGCGGGCCGGTATCGGCAGGCTCCAATAGTGCTCGCCGCCCCAGGCATAATTATTGGTGGTGGTTCCCCATACCTGGCGCATGCCGTTCATCTTCCCTTCCTTATCCCTGTAGAATTTCAATTCTTTCCAGGTTTTCCAACGGATTTCGTCAAAGAAAATCACGTCTTCGCCTACCAATTCCCAATGACGCTCGTTCATGATACGCCGCAACATGTCTTCTTTACCCGTAACCCGGGTAAATTCGTTCGTTCCCAGCAGTTGAGCCCCCGCGCGTCTACGCACTTCGTTTACCTTGGCGATGGCCCCGGGCAAATCGTTCAGCTCGTTCAGCGCTTCCGCCCAATTCAGCAAAACGTCTGCATACCGGATAAACGGCAAATCCAACTCGCAATAGATATTGGGCAATTCCATCCCTTCACCCACGAACTTGCGGTTCAGGTAATACAGCTTCAGGCTCGTATCCGTTTTCAGGTCGCCGTGTGTGGTATACGAACGGAAAGGATAACGCATCACATATTCTTTCGGGGTACCCTCCACGCCGCCGGTAAACGAGGCGTAAGGCGTAATAACCGACATGGCCAGACGGGGGTCGCGGTTCGCGTACGCATTCTTAATCCGTTCTTCGTTCCTGTCGGCATCGTACCGGGTCATATCCGCTCCGGCCGCTACCGCGTTCCGTCTTTCGGCATCGGTAATTTTGTTCCGCAGGAAATATACCATCCGCTTGTCGATACCCATCTCGTTATAGCCGGGAATAATATCGTCCCAGTTAAAAGGGCTTCCGTCTTTGTTTTCGTACGACTCCACCAACTGCGGGTTGATGATGTAATTGTTCCATCCCAGCCCGTTGCCCGAGGGGTCGGGCGGCAAACAGCGGTTGCCGAAACCCCGGTTCTTTTTTTGCGTGTAATCGGGATGGTCGATACATTGCAACGAGAAAATCATTTCGTCGCACCGCTCGTTTTCCACTTTGAACAGTTTCTTATACGATTCGCTCCCTGCCCCTTCGTACAGGGCGTACCCGCAATCTTTCACCGCCTGGAAATCGCCGGCCGCTTTCTGCCATTCTTTCATCCAGAGGTATACTTTCCCGCGCAAAGCATAGGCCGCACCTTTGGTAATATGGCCGTAGTCGGCGGCGGCGGCCGTATATTTATCCGGTAAGTCGGGATTATCGATGCACGAAGTCAAATCCTCCACGATATAATTCCACACTTCCTCTTGCGTAGAGCGCGCCAATTTCGCCTCGTCGATGTCTTTAATCGGGTCTGTATAATAAGGAACTCCGTTATACAGGATATTCAGCCGGTAATACCACCAGCTACGCAGGAATTTGCATTCCGATATGTACCGGCTTCTTTTCGCTTCGTCGAACCCGTCCACCAGCGGCAGGTTGGCGATTACGTCGTTCGCCTTGATAATGCCTTTGTAATAGCGCTGCCAGGGAGCCGAGCTACCTTTGACGGAGCTCGGCGAGTTGGTGGCGAACAAAAAGTTAAAAGTCGGCGCTATGCCGATACCGTAATCCATCGTACTCGACCATATATCGAACCATCCGTTGGCCACATCGCTGTAATCTACATACAGTTGGTTATACACCCCTGCCACCGTTTGCTCGGCCAGGGCCGGAACAGACCACACATTTCCTTCCGACGGCTTGCCGTGGGGCGATAAATCCATATCCACGCAAGCGGTAGTTCCGAATGCCAACAGAGCGGTTGCAGCCAGGGTTTTCAGCAAGTTTCCCTGTTTATTCGTTTGTATCTTCATCTTATCCATCTGTTTTAATTTTTAGAAAGTAACATTTACACCGAAAGCATATTGCCGCATAGGGGCGTATCCCACCCCGCTCATCATCTCAGGGTCGATGCCTTCGAAGCGGGTAATCGTAAGCAGGTTCTCGCCCGATACATAGAGGCGGGCGTTTTGCATGTAAATTTTCCGCACCTAGTGCTTCGGCAGGGTATAACCCACCGTCAGGTTCTTCAGCTTCAGGTAATTGCCGTTGTGCAGGATATGCTGGCCGGATACGCTTACCTGTGCCGCCTTATCCATCGTAAGCCGGGGGTATTGCGAGGTAACGTTCGTCCGGGGGTCGGCGGGATTCTCGGGGTCGTAGAAATAGTGGTCGTAGGCTACGTCTTTCCCGATTCCGTAGCCGAACCAGGTTACGCTGCTGTTTTCGCCCGCCTGGTACCAGTTTATCTTAAATCCGGCCGCACCGGCCCAGTTCATGGAGAAATCGAAACCTTTCCAGGCCAGGTTGGCCTGCAATCCGAAGTAATATTTCGGCGTTTTCGAGTACCCCTGGAACTCTTTATCGTCGTCGTCGCCGTAATTGCCGTCGCCGTCCGAGTCGGCGTAAATAATATCGCCATACCAGATTTTCCCTTTGCCGATTCCCTGCTTGGGATAAAATTTGTATCCAGCGTCGGTCATGGCTTTCAACCATTGCATATCGTCTTCCGTACGAATCATTCCGTCGGCAGGACCGCCCTGGACATTCACCGTGCCGTCGGCATTAAAATAGGTACGGTCGCCTTTATATAGGTTCAACACATAAAACTCGTTAATCATATGTCCTTCGAGTACGCGTTGCAAGTCGCCCGTGGAAACTTCGCCCAGGTTGGTGTAGTAAGCGGAACTGCCGTCGGCTTGCTGCCGCCATTCCCGTACAAGTTCGCCTTTGTACTTGGTTACTTCGTTTTTGTTGTACGAGAAGTTGCCGGACAGGCCGTACGAAAGAGCGCCCGCCCGGTCGTTCCATCCTAAGGTAATTTCGAGCCCTTTGTTGGTAACCTCGGCTATATTCTGGCGAGGCGAGCTGAATCCGGCCAGCGTGGGCGACAAGGTAGGATTGTACAAAATACCGTCGGTGAGTTTGTGATACGCTTCCACCGTTCCGTTCAACCGGTTATTTAATGCGGTAAAATCCATTCCCAGATTGGTAACTGTAGTCGTTTCCCATTCGAGATTGTAATTTGAAAAACTTCCCATGCCGATTCCCGGCACTTCGTTATTTCCGAAAGCATAATGCGGAGCCGTAGCATACACGGCCTGCCACTCGTAATTCCCGATGGAGTTATTCCCTAATTGCCCCCACGAAACCCGCAGCTTCAGGTTGTCGAGCCAGGCGGCTTTTTTCAGAAACGGTTCTTCCGACAAGCGCCACCCCGCCGAGAACGAGGGAAAGACACCCCAACGATTACCGGCTGCAAAACGCGACGAGCCGTCGTAGCGGATATCCGCTTCGAGCAGATAGCGGGAATCGTACGCGTAGGTAACACGGCCGAAAACGGAACGGGAAGAGAACTCGGTAGTGCTTCCGCTGATGTAATCGGGTTCCGTCAGCGCATCGAAGTCGGTGAGGCTGGTATCGAGCATTCCTTTTTTACTGATGTCGGTAGTGCGCCCCCATTTACGGAATTCTTCGTAGCCTGCCAAGGCCGATACATCGTGTTTTCCATTAAAAAGCTGCTGCCAGGTAAGGGTAGTGGTATTTTTCCAGCTTTGATTTCCGTCGATGTAGTACTTTACCGGATATTCGGCCAGCAGGTCGGCGGTAGGCGGAACGTTCATCGTTTCGGCGCGCCGGAACGAAAACCGTTCCTGGTAGTCCGAGTTGTGCCACAAGTCTTCCTGCCGGTAATGGTCGTAGTAAAAGTTGGAGGTTAAATGAAAGTATTTGAGGAAGTCGATTTTGATATACGGGTTTACGAAGAACTTCGTCGTTTTATACTCGCCGCCCGTGCTATTCAGGGCATAAGCCGGGTTGTTCGCTACCGGGTCTTCTTCGAGCGCTTCGGGCGCTCCGAACTTCCCGTCGAAGTACGGATAGGTTCCCGGCGTGCTTTTTTGCATTTGCAACCCATTCAGGTTATCGACGTTATTCCGCTCCTGGTCTGTATGATACCCCCAGGCATTCAACCCCACGGCCAGAAAACCGGTAACCTGCGACTCGATATTGCTGCGCATATAATACTTTTTCATTCCCGAGTTTACCACCAGCCCCGGGTTATCCACATAGGTAAAACTCAAGCTATACCGGGTTTTCTTTTCGGCGCCGGTGAGCGTAAGCGAATGCTCCTGCATCCATTTCGGGTTATACACCGCATCGTACCAGTCGGTATTCGGATAAGCCGCGTAATTCGGGTACCCCGACTCGGCCAGGCCGTCCGGGTCGGCAGCCGCTTCGCGCCACTTATCGATGGTAGTCTGGCTGAACACTTGCGCCTGGACGGCATTCCCGGAGGCTTCGTTGATAAACTCCATGTAGTCGGCATAATCGGAAACCATCCGGTTCAACCGGGCTGGCGTGTTATAAGAAAACTTCCCCGAGTACGTTACATTTATTTTTCCGTCGGAGCCTTTTTTGGTAGTGAGCAAAATAACGCCGTTAGCGCCCCTGTTGCCGTAGATAGCACACGAAGCGGCATCTTTCAGAATCGAAATCGAAGCGATATCGTTCGGATTGACATGTTGCAGCGACATTTCCATTCCGTCGACCAGTACCAGCGGCGCAGCGTCGTTCAACGTACCCGTACCGCGGATACGCAAGCTGGATGTTTCGGCGTTGGGCTTGCTCGAGGTTTGCATTACATTCAGGCCGGCTGCCATACCCGCCAACGCCGATGCCACCGTAGTTACCGGCCGCGACAAGGTTTTATCGTCGAAGTTGACCGTAGCGACCGAGCCTGTCAGGTTTACCTTCTTCTGCGAGCCGTAGCCAACCACTACCACCTCGTCGAGCAACTCGTTATCCGGAACCATCCGGATGGCGAGAACCGGTTGGTTGCCGGCCGGTACGGTTTGGCTTTTATACCCCATATACGATATAACCAACTTGTCGTTGCCGGTAACAGATAATATAAAGCGGCCGTCTACATCCGTTACGGTGCCCCGGGTAGTGCCTTGCACCAGGATGTTTACGCCGATAAGGGGCTCGCCCGTATCGTGGTCGACTATACGTCCCGATATTTCCCGTTCGCCGCCAGCCGGAACAGCGGGGCGCTCCGGTGCACGAGGCGTTTCTGCGATTCGGTCGTTTTCCGCTCTTGCTTGTCCGGATGCACCCGGTAACGAACCGGCTGCATTTACAGGAAGAATTCCCATACATACAAGCGAGCACACAAGGAATTTTGTTTTCAATTGCATAAGATTCAAAGTTTAAATTAAACGTGTTACTTTACTTTTCAGGTTGTACGAATAAAGCCGGGAGGTTATTCTAACTACCTCAAAGTTAATGGTTAGGCACAACGGAGAATAGAACAAAAAATCCAGTTTATACAATAATCGAAGCAATAAACCGGCAACTGCCGGACATGCCGGCAAGCTGGAACAACTGTTTCATAAACTGATTTTATTTTACCAAACGAAGCGCTATACACCCTGTGTTCCTTTCCACAAACAAGTACAGACGGCAACGACGCTACTGCTTCACAAATTCTTTAGGCAGGATACCGAACTGTTTCTGGAAACACTTGGTAAAATAAGAAGGCGTATTGAAACCCACCGTATAACAAACCTCGTTTACCTTACATTCGCCTTCTTTCAATAATTGCGCCGCCTTTTTCAGACGCTCCAACCGGATATAATCGTTGGGAGTCATATCCAACACGCCTTTTATCTTCCGGTTCAAACTGGAGCGGCTCATATTCAGCAGGCCGGCCATATCGTCGAGGCAGAAATCGGGATTTTGCATGTGCGCCACAATTATTTTATTCAACGTTTTCAGGAACGCCTCGTCCGCCTTTGTAATCGCCATGGTTTTTGTCTGGATAAAAGGGGAATGTACAAAGGCTTCGTGCAGCTTCTCCCGGTTACTCAACAGGTTGGCTATCGCCACCTTCAGGTATTCTACCGAGAACGGTTTCTCGATATAGGTGTCGGCTCCCGACTTCAACCCGTCGATTTTGGCTTGCATCGTTGTTTTTGCCGTGAGCAATACCACCGGGATATGGCTATAGTCCAAATCGGATTTAAGCCGGTTGCACAACTCGAGGCCATCCATCCCAGGCATCATAATATCGGAAACGACCAGGTTGACCGTATGCTCTTTCAGCACCTCCAACGCTTCTATTCCCTGGGTGGCGGTAAACACCCGGTATACAGGCAACAGTTGTTTGGCCACGAATGCCGACATATCCGGATTATCTTCTACAATCAATACGGTATAACGCGACGGATGCCGTTCCGGTTCTTCCTCCGGATTTTCGTCCGTCTTCATTCCGTTCCGGCAAACGGCAAGGGTATGTGCCTGCTTTACCGGCAAGGTCAAAATAAAACGATTGCATTCCAACGAATCGTCCAGGATAAGCGTACCTTCGTGCAACTCGGCCAACGAACGGGCCAGCGCCAAGCCTATGCCCGTACCTGCGGCGCTTCGTAAAAGCCCGTCCTGACATTGGACAAAAGGCTTGAAAATCTCTTCGCGCATATCCGGCGGAATCACATTCCCGTCGTTGCAAACCGAGAGAGACAGGGTATCATTCGCTACTCGCAAACACACCCGGATATACGTACCGGCGTATTTAACTGCATTGCCGAACAGGTTGCTGATTATCTTAGTGAGCGCTTCCCGGTCAACGGAGGCACGGACATCTGCGGGACATTCGAGGGTAAACTCCACTCCTTTTTGCCGGGCCGATAAAGTAAAACGCGTATAGGTTCGTTGCAGTATATCCGAAATATCGCATACGACGAAATTCAGCCGGAAGCCGCGCGTTTCGGTTTTCCTGAAATCGAGCAATTGGTTCACCAGGTCGAGCAAACGGGTAGTGTTCAGATTCATTATTTCCAAATCATCGCGAATAGCAGCGGGTATATCCTGCGCGGCAAGCACATTTTCGAGCGGACTTTTTATCAAAGTCAACGGGGTACGAATCTCGTGCGCCACATTCGTAAAAAAATCGATTTTCGCCGTGTACAGCTCGCGTTCTTTTTCGCGCTCGAACTTCTCCATAGCTTCGCGGTGTTTACGCACGTTTTTTTTCCGGAAATAATAAATAGCTCCCGCTCCCGCCAAGGCTCCGAGCGACAAATAGACAAAATAAGCCCAACCCGACAAATAAAAGGGCGCACGGATGTGTATGCGCAATGTCCGTTCCGTTTCATTCCATTTGCCGTCGCTATTAGAGCCTTTTACCCGGAAAACATACGTACCGTAAGGGAGGTTGGAATAGTTTACAGGCGCATTCCGCTCTACCGGGTACCACTCTTTGTCGAATCCCTCCAGCTTATAAACCAACCGGTTCATTTCGGGAGCCTGGTAACTCAAGGCCGCCGCATGCAACGAAAAGGAATTTTGGCGGGAGTCAAGCTCTATCTTATCCGAAAAAACGATGCTCTGCTTCAAAGGAGAACCGCCGGCATTTACCGGTACCCGTTTGTTAAATAAGAAAAAGTCGGTGATAATCACCGGCGGGGTAAACGTATTTTCCATAAAAGTGGAAGGGTCGAAAAAGATAAAGCCGTTTATACTCCCCAAATAGATGCGTCCTTTTTTATCTTTATATCCCGACTGATAATTGAACTGGTTGCTAAGCAAGCCGTTCGCCGTAGTATAAATCCGCTTTTCGCCGGTGTCGGGATGAAAACGAACCAAGCCGTTGTTGGTGGTAATCCATAAGTTATGCCGGTTATCCTCTACCATCCGGTAAACGATATTACTCGGGAACCCCTGCTCCGTACCATACCGGATAAAATTTTCTTTCTCCGAATCGAACCGGCAAAAACCGGCGCCTTGCGTCATAAACCAAAGTTGCTTCCGGCTATCCTCGTAAATACCGATTACCTTATTGTACGGCAAAGAGGTAGGGTCGTCGGGACGGGAAACGAAATTTTTCCAATCTTTCCGGTTCGCATCATACCGGAAAACGCCGTTTGAATAAGTAGCCAACCATAGATTGCCGTTAAAATCTTCCAACAGGTTGTAAACAAAGATACCGGCCAATTCCGGTATGCGGGTAAAGTTATCGGTATCCCGGTTGTAACGCAGCAACCCGGAAGTGGTGCCGACCCACAATTCGCCCGAGGCGGTTTTACAAATAGAAAATACGTTGTCCGAATTCAACGAACCGGGGCCCGCCCCTTTCCGGTAAGACTTCACTTGTTTGGTACGGAGGTCGATGCGGTTCAATCCTCCGGAAAACGTACCCGCCCACAAATAATTACCGTCGCGGCACAATCCGTGTATATTCCGGTTAATCGACGGATGGGAAAACGGCTCGATACTCCCGGTGGCGGGATTGAAGTAAAAAAGGCCTTTGTCTTCCGTACCGATCCAAAGCGTACCGTCGTTGCTTTCGCAGAACTCGCGCACCCTTCTTCCGAAGTTTTTCAGCTCGTTGCAGGGATAAAACTTTTCAAAGTATGTCCACTGGCGGGGATAGTAATTCAGTCCGCCGAAATAGGAGCCGATCCACATACCGCCTTCCCTATCGCGGCACAACGAATAAACAGCGTTATCAGCCAGCGCATACGGGTCGTTTTCGTCCGAAGCGGTGAGACGGGTTACTTTATCGGTTTCCAAATCGTAGATATATAACCCGGACTCGGTTCCTACCCAAAGCTCCCGCTCCGACTTAAAACATAAATCGCGCACGAAGGAATCCAATAAACGTCGAACCTTCCCCGTCGAGAGATTCACTTCCGCCAACCCGTCGGAAGCGCCGATATACCAACAGTTATGAGGCCCCGCAAGCTGCGTATGAATGACACTCGCTTTAAACGGCTCCCGGCCGTCGGCATCTTTAAATGGACGGAGCGTGTTGAAATCGTCGTTCGTATAATACAGGTTATCGTCGTACAAACCCACCCAGCAGGCTTCCTTACCGAACCAAAAGCGGGTCAAGTTCGCCAACGGTTGCTTATGCCCGTACTTGCGTAAACAGTTCGATAGCCGGTTGCCGGCAGGGTCGTAGCGAAACAATCCCTGTCCGTCTACCGAAATCCAGAGGATGTTCTTTTCATCGCTTTCTATCCGGGTTACGGCACGTCTGATGGTATCGCCGGTATCACACGCCGGACGGATAGCCGTAAAGGTTTCCGATACCGGATGGTACGCATACACTCCGGCATCCGTTCCTATCCAGATAGTACCCTCTTTATCTTGATGAAGGGCTGTGATGAAATTATTCCCTAAATTCGAGTTTTCTTTCTTAAAAACCCGGAACGCCAGACCGTCGAAACGGTTCAGGCCGTCTTTCGTACCGAACCACATAAACCCTTGCTTGTCTTGCAGAATGGCATTTACCGTATTTTGGGAGAGTCCGTCCTTAATATCCAAGGTTTTGAAATAATACCGGACAGAGCCCTGCGAACAAAGCGTAGCCGTACAGAACAAAGAAAGGCCTACAAGCAGCCCGATTGCAGATAGTCTTTTCACAGTATATAAATTTAGCTGTTAACCGAAACACGACATCAGTTCTTATTTTCACATCCGGATAATCGGGCCTTTCCTCCGTTTATTTCCGTATGTGAAAGCCCGGATTCCGATAAAATCCGCCGCAGGCCTACACATGTATCCGTTTCTTCCATAATCGAAAAGAAACCGGTACGCAGGTTTATTTTGACGGTAAATACATGCCGATGAATTTTCCGGATTACATCATCCGGAAATGCGAAGAAATTCCTTGATTAAATAACACAACTGTAATCTTAAAAGAAAATAAAGCCGTTCGGGGGCTTTCCTTGTTTTTCACAGGTTTTATCCGGCTACAGGGTTCCCGCACAGCCTCGTCGAAACGATGCCATTCTTGCCCTTCTATGCCGAAAGTTTATATATTACTCTGTTTTTAAGGTTTCTCCGTTAAGCAAATATAAAGGCAAATATACCTAAAAAATAGAACAATCCGCTCAATAATTGAAAGGATACATCCAACCGGTCCGCCGGACCTCAGGTATACTTGCCTTTATTATTCAAATCTATCTTCTTATCGTATTC
>JAJBTJ010000061.1 GCA_020860905.1 Parabacteroides sp.
CCATTTAGCAATAGTGAGTTGGAAAAATTAATAGAAATGCTTCAAAGTTCTGATTTTGAAAAAGGAAAATGTATTATGCCCGGTGTATACGAAGTGGAAACAGAGAAAGGGAGCGTATACAAAATCGGGGCGCTGGTGTTCTGTGCGCATGCGCTGACGCTCATCCGGAACCAGCAACCTATCAAGCTGAGAAAACAGGAGGCGTTGTTGCTCAGGTTGTTTTTAGCGTGGCCTTACCTGTATGTTTCGCGCCAGGTGTTGATGGATGCCTTATGGGAAGATATCGATACGGGCAAAGTGGATTGTAACGGACGGCTGAATGTTACCATCGACCGGCTGAAACGTTCGTTGAAAGCCGGCGACCCGAATATCCGGATTCTGTGCGAGCGCGGAGTGGGATACAAATTGTTTGTACGCGTACCGGAGAATCCGGAATAAAGTTCACCGGGAGAGTCCGGAAGAAAAAACAGTTGTTTCGACCGGTAATATAAACGCATTCAGTCGTTTTGCAGCAGAAAAGGTAAAATTTGCTCCAGTTGCCGGAATTCGCTCACCCGGGGATGACCGGCCGGAAGGGTTTCGGTTTCGTGCAGCCAGGTAGTTTCGAACGGTACATAGGCCGCATGACACCCCAACCGGAGGGGAGGCAATATATCCGATTTGATGGAGTTGCCGATCATCAGGAATTGTTCGGGCTGGATATCCAGGTGTTGCAACAGTTTCCGGTATTCTTTTTCCGTTTTGTTGCTCATTATCTCCACATGGTGGAAATAATGCTCCAGCCCGGAACGAATCAGTTTTTGCTCCTGGTCGAGCAAGTCGCCCTTGGTGGCGATAATCAGTTTGTATTTTCCCTGCAATGCCGCCAGGGTTTCTTCTACTCCGGGCAGCAATACGATGGGCCGGCGGAGCTGTTCTTTTCCTAATGTAATGATTTGTTGTAAAACGGCGGGGGGTATTTTCCCGTCGCTTACTTTGATTGCCGTTTCGATGATAGACAGGATATAGGCTTTAATACCGTATCCGTAAAGCGGCATGTTCTGTATTTCGGTGCGGAACAGGGCCGAGCTTACGGTTGCACTGTCGGCATAGGGGGAAAGAAGCTGGCAAAGCCGGTGCTCGGTTTCTACGAAATACGTTTCGTTTACCCAGAGCGTGTCGTCGGCATCGAATCCGATGACCGTGATTTTATCGGAGAGCATAGCGGTTGAAAGGTGTTTTTTGAAGTAAACGGATTATGATGGGCCGGGTTCCGGGGCGCCGGAAACGAAACCCGGTGCAAAGCTACATATAATAAGCCGGTTTTTTTTAGTAAAAACAGAAAAAACGGGCCCCGTTCATCTATAAAAAGGAACCGGCTGACAAGTACGCTCTTTCAGGCGGAAAGGAAGAAATAAGCCTGTACACCTTCCTTTCGTGTATACTTGTCAGCCGGTCGTATTTTTCTTATGCGGTTATTCTTCCCATACCAGGTACGACGATACCAGCCAGTGATTCAGTTCGTTCCCGTTGATGGCCTGCGCCTCGGGTATGCTGAAGGTAATCGTGTGGTTACCGGGCGAGAGGTCGGGTAACGACACGCATTCCGGCGTAACGTCGCTTCCCGGGCACCAGTTGGAGCGCGAAAAATCGGAAGAAGCTACCGGTTCCTCCACTTCCTTTTCTTTATAGCCGCCCCGGCCGATGTATGAAGCCAGTCGTTTCTGCAACCATACGCCGGTGGCCGGATTAAAGCGACGGAACGAGGCGCAGTCGGTACGCCAGGGAGTGAAGTGCAGTACTTCCGTGCTGTCGATGCTGACGATGTTTTCTTTCTGTACGAATTCGTCGCCTCCGCTATGGCCGCCGTGGCCGGTAACAATGTATTTCAACCGGACGTTCCGGGCGTTTGCCGGCAAATCGAAATCGACGGATACGTCTTTACGGGCGAAAATGTCAGGATAACCCTGTCCTACATAATATACGGTATTCAAGAGCGGTTCTATGTGCCGTTGCGGAAGCGCTTCGCAGGTAACCGGCGTTTCTTCGGCTTCCAACGTGAGGCTTACCGTATATCCTTCGGGGCTCCAGGTGTCGATAAAGATGCCGACGTAGGCTTCGTCCTGCAATTGCGGGTATAAGTCGGTGATGTTTTGTTCCCACTGTACGTTTTTAGCCCATTGGTCGATGTAAACCGGCTTGCGCTTGCTGCTCAACGAGTCGCTGTCGGAGCTGTAGAACCCTACCCCGAAAGGAGTCATGAACCGCATCAACTCGAGGGTGGGCTTGTAATCCGTACCGGGTACGATGCCAGTCAGGTGCTCGAGCCGGGTGCTGTCGACTTCCGGGAATTTCCGCTCTCCTTTCGCGATATTCAGCAGGTTGATAGCCGACTCTTTCGGTAAAACGAAACACGAGCCCGATTTGTCCCACCGGTCGCCGTTCGAGGCCAGCGTAATTCGAGCCTTCAAAGCGATATTGCGCTGGTAGGGAGGCAATTCGATTTTTTTCAATACGATACGCCCGTTTACCAAGCGGATAATGCTGTCGGCGCCGGGCTCGTTGTAGCCGCCGTACACATCCGGATTGAAACATACTTGTACGTCGGAGAAAACGCGGGTCGTGGTGTCGCCGTAAGCGGGCAATTCTTTATGGCCGCAGGCGCCTAAAACCAACGCCAGCCCTAAAATGGGAACGATTGTTTTTTTCATGTCATATCAGTGTTTAGCAAGTTCTTTCGTAAATAATTTTTTCCCGGTGGATATATCGCTGTGCGAGCACGGGCCGGTAATGCAGCCCCCTTCGCAGGCCATTACTTCGATAAAGCGGGCCGGCGCTTTTCCGCGCGAATAAGCGCGCAGCAAGGCGATGTTCTTTTTGTTCAGGTTGGATAGCTGTACAGCGTCCGGTGTTTCGTCTTTCAGGTATGCTTTTACGGCACCGATTACGCCTCCGCTCTGGGCGAACCCGTGTGCTTCGCGTACGGCCTGTCGTACAATCGAGAAAGCGGGCGCCTGTTCTACCTTGATTTCCATTCCGTCTAATACCGAAGCCACTTCTTCGAAGGTAAGAACGAAGTCTACGCATTCGTCGGTTTCGGCTTCTTTCCGCTTGGCCACGCACGGCCCGATAAACACTACCTGGGCATCCGGATATTTTTCTTTTGCTATCCGGGCGGCATAATACATGGGCGAGCCGGTACCCGATACGTATTTCTTCATATCCGGAATGTGCTTTTGTACCAGTTGGATATATGACGGGCAGCACGAGGTAGTCATAAAAGGTTGCCCTTCGGCCAGTTTTTCCTTTAATTCGGCCGCTTCGTTGGAAGTAGTTTGCATGGCTCCTTCGGCTACTTCGATTACATCGGCGAATCCGAGCGACCGGATAGCGCCGTATACGTTTTCGGTAGGAGCATTGTATTGCGCTAAGATAGAAGGCGCTACGATAGCTACCATCTGCTCCTGGTTGCGTAGTCGCTGCAATACGTCGAATACCTGCGATATTTCGAAGATAGCTCCGAACGGACATGCGTTGATGCATTTGCCACAATAAATACATTTGCTTTCGTCGATGTGCTGTACACCGGATTCGTCGCGGCTGATGGCTTTTACCGGGCACACTTCCTCGCAGGGAATGGGAATGTAAACGATGGCGTGGTAAGGGCAGTTCTGGTAGCAAATACCGCAACTGATGCACGTATCGTGGTCGATTTTCGCCTGGCCGTTCTTTTTAATCCGGATGGCGTCTTTCGGACAGTTCATGTAACAACTCCGGGCCACGCATCCCCGGCACAGGTTGGTTACC
Organism: Parabacteroides sp.; assembly: GCA_020860905.1. Lineage (GTDB taxonomy): Bacteria > Bacteroidota > Bacteroidia > Bacteroidales > Tannerellaceae > Parabacteroides_B. Next base: position 3,787 of record JAJBTJ010000061.1, read on the forward strand.
TCGTAATTGGTCTGTACGCACGACGAACAGGCTTCGTCGATTACGCACAACAGGTTTTCTTTTTCTCTTTTGGTACGGAGCAACGTTTTCTTGGCGTACTCGGAAAGGGGAGCCAGTTCGTCTTCCTCGTCGGTCATGTCGAATCCCAGCAAAGGGAACGATTTGTATTTCCATACGGCACGCTCTTTGTGAATACAGCAACGCCCTTTCACTTTGGCGTGTTTCGGACTCAACTCCAGCGGCAGACGGTCGATTTCATCCAGTAAACGGTTCTCTTTCCAGAGTTTCACGAGTTTTGCCAGCAATTCGTGGCGGACAATCATTACGTTGTTGGTAAAGGCCATACAGTGTTTTTGTGTTTAGGAATTGTCGGGATAGTGCCACGCAGTGGCGGAAACGAATCCGCCCGGCCGGATAACCTGTTTCTGTTTTTTCAGTGCCCAGGCAAGACAAACCGGCCGTAACAACAAACCCGGCATTGCTGTTATGGCCGGGGCGCAGCTCGTTGTTGCTTTATCCGAAGAAAAGTAGTGCGACCCGGGGGCAGAAGCAACGCTTGTTTGGATAATGCCGGGGTGCCGCCTCTTTTCGTTTCTGTTTCCGAAGCAAAGATAGTACAAACCGAATGCAGAAATAAGCTTGCTTTGATTTATGCAGAGGTGCAGCCTATCTTCGTTTTAGTTTCTCGGGCAAAGATAGTGCAATTTTTTAAATAATTAGTTTAATGCCGGGGCATGATGAAATTTTTTTCGGCTAAGCCCAGCACTCTTCCAGGATAACGGACGCGCTTCGTACCTCGCCTCCGAACGGAGGAGCCTGCTTGGATACTTTTATACAGGCGGTCGTTACCTGCGGAAAGCGTTTTTTGAGGGCGTATAATATGCGTCCGGCCACATGTTCGAGCAGGCGGGAGGGAATTTTCATTTCCTCGTTTACCGACTCGTACACTTCGGCGTAGTTTACCGTGTGGGCCAGCTCGTCGCTTTCCACGGCAGCCTGGACGGGCACCGTGAGCGAGAGGGTAACCACGAACGAGTTGCCTACCGTTCTTTCCTGGGGCGAAACACCGTGGAAAGCGTAAAAGCGCATCCCTTCCAATTCGATTTTGCTTGTCATTTTAGGATTATTTTGCGGGTAAATATAGGGAAAGTGGCCCGAACTGCAAAAAATTAAGATTACATTTGCATTATCGTTGCACCGGACAGGCAATGGCAGGCGGTACTTCGGCATAACCCGGTAAAACCTGTTTGCACTTTCGTGGCACCGTCATAGCGAAAACGGGCTGTTCCGGGTACCGGCAGTTGCAGGGGCTTGTGTGTCCGGTTCGCTTCGTTTTGGTACTAATCCTAAGAATTTTAATCGTATGGTAGGAATGAAAAATAAAGAAGAGGTTCCTCAAGGCAGTTTACATAACGTAATGGCCGCCGGAACGACGGTAAAGGGGGATATAATTACAGAATCGGATTTCCGTCTCGACGGAAGAGTGGAAGGCAATATCGTGTGCGGTGCCAAAATCGTAATCGGCCCGAAAGCGGAAATCGTAGGCAATATTACTTCGGTGAATGCCGAAGTGATGGGCACCGTAAAAGGAAATATGGAAATAAGCGGCCTGTTGGTGTTGAAGGCGTCGGGCGTGCTGAACGGCGATGTGGCCACGCATACGCTTGAAATCGAGCCGAACGCCCGCTTTAACGGCACTTGCCGGATGCTGTCGGAGAAAGACAAAAAGTAAACGCGGCCTGATGCGCCTGCGCTGCCGGAAGGAATATTTTTCCGGCATTTTTTTATGGCACGAACCGGACCGGCCGGGTGGCGGGAGATAGGAACCCGGCTTTCGTGTTGCATGAAAAAGAATTTCCGTAAGGTATTTCCGGCCTGTTCCTTCCGCAAAGAAGCCGGGCGACTTTCCCGCACTTCTTGCCGCAAGTTATCGGTTTCCGTATCGCAGCGTTTGTCCGGTACCACAAAGAAACGCCCTACCGATAGCTTTTACTGCAAAAATACGGAATTTCAGTAGATAAGCACTTTTTTCCGGCTTATTCGGATAAACCCGGTTTCAGGCTGTCCTTTTTCTCCGTTCATCAGAATGAAAACTGTATCCTTAGCTTGCGGACGGCCGTCCTTAAGTTGCGGATACAGTTTTTATCCACATAAAACCGGTTTTCGTTCGGCATAAAAAAGAATAAATCCGGTGAACGAATCGCTTTTTAAAAAAAGGATACTGTTTTTATCTGGTGTTTTTCGTTTGGATTTCCCCTTCGTTCGGGCCGTCAAATCTCGTTTCCGGGGAAATGCCTAAAGATACGATAGAGGCAATGGGTTATCCATAAACCCATTGCCTCTATCATATTATTTCCGGAATATCCCCCAAAATAAACCTTTGCTGTCCGGTTTTCGAGCATTTGCCGGATTAACGCCGGGGGTAAAAACTCCGGCGATACGGTTTTATTTCCTTCCGCTGGCCGTAATCAGCGAGCTTATTTTGTCGTTCAGCCCGTCGGCCGCCAGTAGCTCTTCCAGCGGGATGTGCATCCGGTACTGCCAGTAATGGTGCGGATTGGAGGGGATGTTAATCCGTTCGGCATCCGGGTCGGGATGTTCCAGCGTGTCGTCGAGCGATAACCAGTCTTGCACGGGAATAACGGTCAGCATCGACGGCGAGTTCAGGTGGTTATTGATGATTTGCATACTTATTCCGGCGGTACATTTTTCCGGCGCTTTTCCCGGTTGCTGCAATACGTTGTTGTAATAACGCTGCGTTTTTTCCGGATTCTCTTCCCACCATCTGCGTAAGGTCGACATATCGTGCGTGGAAGTGGTGCATACCGAATGGTAAGGCAACGTATGCAAATCGGCAAATTCGCGTTGCGGCGTTTTAGGCATCCGTTCTAACTCGAGGCTGAATATTTGCAGTTTGTTCATCACGTCGGGCACCGATTCCGGAATCATGCCCAGGTCTTCCCCGCAAACCAGCATATTAGTGCTGTTTACCAGCGGAGTAAGTCGCTTCAAGGCGCGGTTTTTCCAAAAATCGTTGTGGCGGTGGTAAAAGAAGTGCCAGTATAGCTGGTCGAAAGCGTATCGCCCGGAATTGTCCAGCTCTTTATAGGCATACGATTGGCTGCCCGAGATACGCGGATGGAATTTCCCTTTTTCCACCGGGTCGCGTACGAATAGCACTTCGTTCGCCACGGTAAACAGGCCGTTGCGGAGTACTTCGGACTTTTTGTCTGTTTTCCCCTCGAAAAGCGCCCGTATTTTTTGTTGAGTGTCGCATGCCGGATTCAATATATAATGGTGGGGCGACGATTGCATCAGGTAGGTGCTTTTCGCTTCGTTGGTGTATTCGCCGAACAATTCCGGCAAATAATCGATATGAATCAACGGCGTGGTAAACTGTTTTTCGTTGAAAGGCAGCCCGTATTGCTCTATTTCTTCTTTCGTAAGCGGCAGGGCGGGCGAGAAATGGCCGCATAGCCCCTGTACGTATTCGAGCGGGATTTCCCAAATACGGAAAAAGCCCAGGATGTGGTCGATGCGGAAAGCGTCGAAATAATCGGATAATTTTTTAAACCGTTTCTTCCACCAGCTCAATCCGTCTTTTTCCATTTCCGTCCAGTTGTACGTAGGAAAAGACCAATTCTGCCCGATGGGCGAAAAATCGTCGGGGGGCGCCCCTGCCTGCCCGTTCATATTGAAGTATTTCGGTTCGGTCCAGGCCTCTACGCTGTTGCGGCTGATGCCGATCGGGATGTCGCCCTTGAGCACGATGCCGTGGCTGCGCGCATAATCGCTTACCGATTTGAACTGCTTGTGCAGCATGTACTGGAGGAAATAAAAAAAGGCGATTTCCCGGTAATGCGCGCTTGCCAGATGGCATAACTGCTGGATGCGGGCGGCATCGTACACAGCGTACTTGTCCCACTGGCCGAAGTCGGGCTTCTGATAAAGGTCGCGCAAAAAGCAGAATGCGGCGTACGGTAGCAACCATTCTTTGTTATCTGCGAAAAAGGCGTTGAACCCGTCGCTTTGCAATACCGCTTCGCCGGCCTGGCTGTAAAACTCGCGGCAATAAGCCAGCTTTTGTTCTGTCACCTCTTCGTAATTCACCGCCTCTTCCCGGTTCAGGGTTTGCTGCCACTCCTTGTAACGGGCTGCCGATACCGGGTTTTCCAGCTCGCCCAGCCAGTTTAAGCTGAGGTACATGGGGTGGATGGCATAGGTGGAAATGGCGCTGTAAGGATACGAATCGGCCCGGGTATGCGTCCAGATAGTGTCGTTCATCGGCAACACCTGGATGATGCGTTGCCGGGTTTTCCGCGCCCAGTCTACCAGGAGGTGTAAATCCGCCAGGTCGCCTACGCCGAAGCTCTTTCCGGAACGGAGCGAAAATACAGGAATCACACTGCCTGCACAACGCCAGGGGGGGAGCTCTTCCCGGAAACGGAGGCCGGAAAGAGTGGCGGTTTCTCGGTCTTTCTGCGGAGGCAAGGTAAGGGTGCGGTTGTCGCCGCTTTCCCAGTAAACCGGTTCGCGGGTATCGCTCCGGCAAACCAGAAACTTATATTCCAGCGGATATACGATGCGCGAAGCGCCGAGCGCTACTTGCCAGTCGGGGAAACGGTCGCAGCTCATCATCACGGCCTGTTCCGGATTCCAGTTGCCTAAAATGGCCTGGTTGCCGGAAATAGCTACCGTCTGGTCGTTCCCTACGCGCGGGGCCGATAGCTTGATAATTAGTTGTTTATCGGATTTAACCACCCGCTCGAACTTGTCGCACGGATGGGCGAACAGGCTTTGGGTAAAAGCCGAGGAGTAGAACGCCAAATGGGGCGGCCTCACTTGCCAGTAGTCGTATAACGTATAGTGTTCGGCATTGCCGTCGAGTGCGATGCGGTGGTTTTTTTCCCATTCCTCGAACAGTAATTTGTCGTTGGCGCGGATAAAGTAACGGTATTCGAATGCTTGTATATCGGCCGGTAGTTCCAGTTGCAATTGCCAGTTTCCGTCGCCCGTATAGTGCATTTCCCGGGCGAATGAAGGGTTCCACGCGCCGAGGTCGGGAATCGAGCCTACGATACAAAGTTTTTGTCCCCAAACGGTGTGGAAGTTGATATTAAAGGTTACTTTCATTTGTTTATATTTAGTCACGGCGACGAAGATATAAAGAAAGCGGGTAATTTACCCGCTTTTCGTTGAAATTTTTCCTCGTTTCCCTTATCCGCACTTGGATGCGCCGCAATTGGTGCAAATCAGGCACCCTTCCTGGTAAATCAACGTTTCCAGGCCGCAGTTAGGACAGGTTTGTCCTTTGGCTTCCATACCGTTGGGCAGGTATTTTTTCAAGGCCCTTTCTACCCCGTTTTTCCAGGTATTGATGGATTCGTTGTTTAATTCCATCCCTTGTACTAACTTGATTACCTGGTCGATAGGCATACCGTAACGGAGCACGCCCGAAATCAGCTTGGCATAGTTCCAGAACTCGGGGTCGAACTTGCCGTCGAGCCCTTCGATGGTCATTTTATATCCCCGCTTGTTTTTAAACTGGAAGTCGTAATGCTTTTTGCCGTCGTCGTCGTAGCTTTTGATGATGCTTCCTTTCGATACGTTCTTAGGCAGCATGATGCCTTCGTCGTCGTCGGCCAACCCGGTGAATATTTCGTACGGACGTCCGTTGAGCAATCCGATAAAAGCAATCCATTTTTCTTTGTTGTTCTGGAATTTCACCACGTCTGCATCCAGCTCGCGCGGGCGCGTGGCTACGATGATGGGCGGTTCCATGCAGTTGCAGTCGTCTTTTTTCTTTTTCTTGTCGTCGGTAGCAATCAGTACGCCCGCCCGCGAGCCGTCGCGGTATACGGTGCAGCCCTTGCAACCGCACTTCCAGGCTTCGATGTACAGCTCGTTTACCAGCTTTTCGCTCGCATCGTTCGGCAGGTTGATGGTTACGCTGATGGAGTGGTCGACCCACTTTTGGATGCGTCCCTGCATTTTTACTTTTTGCATCCAGTCAACGTCGTTCGAGGTGGCTTTATAATAAGGCGACTTGGCAACCAGCTCGTCTACCTCTTCCTGCGAGTATTTTTTTGTAACCGAATAGCCGTTCGCCTGCATCCAGGTAACGAATTTGTGGTGGAATACGATGTATTCCTCGAAAGCGTCGCCTGTTTCGTCTACAAAGTCTACCCGGGCGGCCGCATCGTTCGGATTTACCTTGCGGCGGCGTTTGTAAACCGGCAGGAACACCGGTTCGATACCCGATGTGGTTTGTGTCATCAGGCTTGTCGTGCCCGTAGGCGCAATCGTAAGGCAGGCGATGTTCCGGCGTCCGTATTTTACCATATCGTTGTACAGCTCCGGGTCGGCTTCGCGCAGCCGGTTGATAAACGGGTTCTTTTCTTCCCGTTTAGCGTCGAATACTTCGAAGGCGCCCCGCTCTTTGGCCATCTCTACCGACGAACGATAAGCGTCTAAAGCCAGTGCCCGTTGTACCTTTTCAGCGAACTCTGTGGCTTCTTCGGTGCCGTAACGCAGCCCCATAGCGGCTATCATATCACCTTCGGCGGTAATGCCTACGCCGGTTCGGCGGCCTTGCAGCGTTTTTTTACGGATTTTCTCCCACAGGTACCGTTCGCTCGATTTTACTTCTTCCGACTCGGGGTCGGAGTCGATTTTTTCGAGGATTTTATCGATTTTCTCTGTTTCCAGGTCGATGATGTCGTCCATGATGCGTTGCGCCAGCCCTACATGTTTGCGGAACAGTTCGAAATCGAAATAGGCTTCCTTCGTGAACGGGTTTACTACGTACGAGTACAGGTTGATGGCCAGCAAACGGCAACTGTCGTACGGGCACAACGGAATTTCGCCGCACGGATTGGTCGATACGGTGCGGAATCCGAGGTCGGCATAACAATCCGGAACCGATTCTTTCAAAATCGTATCCCAGAACAAAACGCCGGGTTCGGCGCTTTTCCACGCATTGTGGATGATTTTTTTCCATAAAGCCGCGGCGTTGGTGGGTTTTACGGTAGTGGGGTTCGCACTGTCGATAGGGTATTGTTGCTGGTACTCGGTGCCATTGATAACGGCGTTCATAAAGTCGTCGTCGATTTTTACCGATACGTTGGCGCCCGTTACTTTACCTTCGGTCATTTTGGCGTCGATAAACGACTCCGAGTCGGGGTGTTTGATGGAAACGCTCAACATCAATGCGCCCCGGCGTCCGTCTTGCGCCACTTCGCGCGTGGAATTCGAGTACCGTTCCATAAACGGCACCAGTCCGGTAGAGGTAAGGGCCGAGTTCTTTACCGGCGAACCTTTCGGACGTACATGGGATAAGTCGTGTCCTACGCCTCCGCGCCGTTTCATCAGTTGTACCTGCTCTTCGTCGATGCGGATGATGGCGCCGTACGAGTCGGCTTCTCCGTCCAGTCCGATAACGAAGCAGTTGGAGAGCGACGCAATCTGGAAATCGTTTCCGATTCCGGTCATCGGGCTGCCTTGTGGTACGATATACCGGAAGTGGTCGAACAAATCGAAAAGCTCCTGTTCCGAAAGCGGATTGGGGTAGTTCTTTTCTACCCGGGCGATTTCCTTGGCCAGCCGCCAGTGCATGTCTACCGGCGATTTTTCGTAAATGTTCCCGTATGCGTCTTTGAGGGCATACTTATTTACCCAAACCTTAGCGGCGAGTTCGTCGCCCGTAAAGTAATCTAATGAGGCTTTATAGGCCTCATCGAATGTGTACGTTTTTGTGTTCACGACAATAAGTTGTAAATAATTTTTATACCTATTATTTGTAGATAACGTAGGAAGTTGCGATTGATGGTGCAAGTTTAGGCATAGTTTCGTAATTGGCCAAATATTTCGATTGTAAAAAGCGGATTTGTTGAAAAGTTTTCCAAAACTAACTTTATTATACCAGATAATCAGTATTTTATGATTTTTGAAGGTGAATAAAGTTTTCTAAAATAAAAATCGTACGTTTTGTTTGCTGTGTAGGAAATGTTTTTATCTTTACTTCCGGAAGGAGTGGTGCCAGGGGGCGCCCCGGCCTAATCAAGGCTGGCTTTGCTTCTGCCCTCGGTTTGCAGTACTTTTCTTCCGAAAAGAGAAGATAGG
>JAJBTJ010000127.1 GCA_020860905.1 Parabacteroides sp.
GCATACGATGTGGGTGGTGCTTTTCAGGGTCGGGTAGGAGGCGGCTGCTTTTATTATTGAACGGATGTTTTTTCTTTTGTTCTTGGGCCGGAAAAGAATTTTTGTCATATCCTCCTGTTCTTCTGTTTAAAAATAATTTCTGTTATGTCCTTCTGTTCTTTTGTCAAAAAACGATTTTTACCAGGTACGACGGATTGCTGGTAAAAACAGCCGGCGTTCTTCTTCCGGGCTCGTCGGTTTTCTTTCCTTGCCGGGTTATATCTTTGGCACCCGGTTAGCCGGTTGTGAAAGAGCTTCTGCCCGCAGGCTGTTGCTGAACCTCGGAGGCCGGCCAACGGTTTAACAAGTAAAATTAATCATCAATGGCAACGTTCAAAGTAAAATTAAGGCTTTCTATGCTGGAAGGGAGAGAAGGGGAATTGTATTATCAGGTGATACACAACCGGATAGTAAGGCAGATAAAAACCGGGTACAAGGTGTTTCCACGCGAGTGGGATGCTTGCGCCTCGGAATTCGTGCTGCCGGTGCAAGATGAAAACAGGAAAACGTATGTAGAGGCGTTGAAAGAGAAAGTGGCCTGGGATATGAGCCGGTTGAGGCGTATCGCTGCGGCTTTCGAGCGGAAAAGGATGGCCTACAGCGCCGACGAGGTGGTAGAAGCATTCCTGCACCGGAAAGAAGCCGATTCGTTGTTCGTTTTTACGGAAAAGCTCGCTTTCCGGTTGCAGCAGTCGGGACGCATGCGCACCGGCGAAACGTATATCGCCGCGCTGCATAGCTTTATGCGTTTCCGCAACGGCAAAGACGTGCTGCTCGACGAGGTCGATGCCGAGCTGATAACCGCCTACGAGTCGTACCTGAAAACGGAAAACGTAAGCATGAACACCATTTCCTTTTATATGCGTATCCTGCGGGCCGTGTACAACCGCGCCGTAGAAAAGGAACTCGTGGAGCAGCGCCATCCTTTCAAACATGTGTACACCGGTATCGAGAAAACGGTGAAACGGGCCGTGCCGCTCAAAATCATCCGCCGTATCAAGGAGTTGGATTTTACGTATTATCCTTCGCTCGATTATGCCCGCGACCTGTTCCTGTTCAGCTTTTACACCCGGGGCATGTCGTTCGTGGATATGGCTTTCCTGAAAAAGAACGACCTGGTGAACGGCATCCTGTCGTACCGCCGCAAGAAAACGGGGCAGTTGCTTTTTATCAAATGGGAGCGGTGTATGCAGGAAATCGTCGATAAGTATCCCGAAAATCCTTCGCCTTACCTGCTGCCCATCATCAAGCAGGCCGGCTCCGGCGAGCGGCTGCAATATAAAAATGCCAGCGCGCTCGTCAACCGCAGGCTGAAAGAGGTGGGCGAAAAAGCCGGCCTTTCCGTTCCGCTTACCATGTATGTGGCGCGCCATTCCTGGGCGAGCATCGCCAAGAGCAAGAATATCCCCGTTTCGGTAATCAGCGAGGGGATGGGGCACGATTCGGAAACTACTACGCTTATTTATCTCACTTCGCTGGATACTACGGTGGTGGATAAAGCCAATAAATTGATTTTGAGTGAATTGTAGCCGGATGGCTAAAAAAGGCGAGTTGTATCTCTTCCTAAGAGAGGAATGGAAAGTATAGAAGCATAAGAATCAGGCTGATAGAAATAAAACAGGGAAAGAGTGCAAATGAACGTTTATTGAACGCAGCTTTCGCACGCTTTTCCTTTAATTTATTTTCTGTTTTCGATTGGTTTATTTAGGATTTTACCTATATTTGTCCCTGTATTTGTGCTTGTCTTAGGAAGAGATGCGCCGTTAGCTTTTTTTTTAATATCTAATTTATTAATACTGATATTATGTTAAAACATTTAAAGTCAGTGGGTATGCTGCTCTTCCTCTCGGTGCTGTGCGGAGGGAAGGCATACGCATCATCTGGGAAAAGCGCGCCGGGAGTGGTAACGGTGCAACAAAACGGAAAGTGTACCGGCATTGTAAAAGACGAAACCGGCGAAACGGTTATCGGAGCGTCGGTGGTGGTGAAAGGTACTGCCAACGGTACCATAACGGGTATCAACGGCGATTTTACCCTCGACCGGGTGGCGCCCGGAAGTACGCTGGTGGTTTCGTTTCTCGGTTATTCGCCCCTCGAGGTGAAATGGACGGGCGCCCCGTTGAATATCCTCTTGAAGGAAGATACGCAAGTGCTCGACGAAGTAGTGGTGGTGGGGTACGGTACGCAGAAAAAGGTAAACGTAACCGGTGCGGTGAGCATGGTGGGAGCCGAGGTTATCGAGTCGCGTCCGGTGGCCAACGTGAGCCAGGCATTACAGGGAGTGATACCCGGGTTGAACCTCACTACCAGCAGCAGCGGCGGCGACCTGAATACGAGCATGAACATCAATATCCGCGGTACCGGCTCGATTAGCTCGAGCGACAGCCCGCTGATTCTGATAGACGGTATCGAGGGAGACCTCAACCTGGTGAACCCGAACGACATCGAAAGCGTTTCCGTATTGAAAGATGCCGCTTCGGCTTCGATTTACGGTTCGCGGGCGGCCTTCGGCGTGATTTTGGTAACTACCAAGAGCGGGAAGGCCGGCAAGGTGCGGGTTACTTACTCGGGCGATGTACGGTTCAGTACGGCTACGCAGCTGCCGGACATGGTGGATTCGTACACGTTTGCCACTTATTTCAACGCGGCGAATAAAAATGCAGGCTCCGGCAATTATTTCTCCGACGAGGTGATGGATAAGATACAGCGGTACCAGCGCGGCGAATATACCGACCCTACGCAACCCGAATATTACGGTACCACGGCAGGCACCGACGGGAAGTGGCAGGAGTACGGCAATGCGTTTGCCAATACCGACTGGTTCGCCGAGTTTTACAAGAAGAACGTGCCGACTACCCAGCATAACCTGAGCGTGAGCGGCGGAACCGAAAAGCTGAACTGGATGGTGAGCGGCAGCTTCTTGTTGCAGAACGGCCTGATACGGCACGGGCACGACGAAATGGATCGTTATACTGTAAACGCCAAGATAGGGGCGCAGCTAACCGATTGGCTACGCCTCGACTATACCAACAAATGGACGCGTAAGGATTATACCAAGCCGCAGTATATGACGGGTCTGTTTTTCCATAACATCGCGCGCCGCTGGCCTACCTGTTTCGTTGTCGACCCGAACGGCCACTGGGCGGAAGGGATGGAAATAGCCGAGCTGGAAGAGGGCGGTACGTACAACGAGAACAACGACCTGTTTACCCAGCAGCTTAAGTTTACGCTCGAGCCGCTGAAGAACTGGCGCATTTACCTGGAAGGTTCCATGCGGAATACGTATAATAAAACTACCGAGTACGATATTCCGGTGTACCATTATACGGTCGATAATACGCCGTTCCTGCGCGACAGCGGTTACGGTACCGAAACGTATGTGTACGATAACCGGTATAAGCAAAATTATTATACCGTAAACGTGTATACCGATTATAGCCGGAGCTTCGGCAAACACAACGGCAAGGTCATGGCGGGGTTGAACTTCGAGCATTACGACGAGGACAACCTCTGGGCGACCGGTACCGACCTCACTACTTCCGATAAGCCGTACCTGAGCCAGGCGCAATCCAACAAAAGGAACGGCGACGGGTACTGGCACCGGGCTACGGCGGGATACTTCGGCCGGTTGAACTACGATTACGACGGCCGTTACCTGTTCGAGTTCAATATCCGCTACGACGGCTCGTCGCGCTTTGTAGGCGACCAGCGCTGGGCCTGGTTCCCGTCGGTTTCGCTGGGTTGGAATATGGCCCGCGAGCAGTTCTTCGAAAAGCTGTCGCACCGAATCAGCATGCTCAAGCTCCGCGCTTCGTGGGGGCAGTTGGGCAACACCAGTTCGCAGTACAATACGTTTATCGACTGGTATCCGTTTTTTCAGCAACAGGCTATCGGCTCGGCCAACGGCAGCTGGCTGATTGACGGGGAGAGGCCGAATACGTCTTCTTTGCCGAGTATCGTGAGCTCGCTGCTTACCTGGGAAACGGTGGAAACCTGGGATGCTGGGTTCGACTGGGCGGCTCTCGACAACCGCCTAACCGGTTCGTTTGACTGGTTTAGCCGTACCACGAAGGATATGATAGGGCCGGCGCCGACATTAGGTTCCGCGCTGGGTACGTCGGCTCCGCAAATCAATAACTGCGACATGCGCTCCACGGGTTGGGAACTCGAAGTGGGCTGGCGCGACCAAATCGGCCAGGTAAGGTACGGGGCGCGTGTGAATTTGTCGGACTCGCAGCAGAAAATCCTTACATATCCCAACGAAACCGGTTCGCTCAGTACGTATTACGACGGGATGATGCTGAACAATATTTGGGGATATACCTCGGCCGGGATTGCCAGTTCGCAGGAAGAGATGGACGAGTGGCTGGCCGGTAACCGGCCCAACTGGGGCTCGAGCTGGGGCGCGGGCGACGTGATGTTCAAAGACCTCGACGGCGACGGCATCGTGTCGAACGGCGATAATACCCTCGATAACCACGGCGACCTGACGATAATCGGCAACAGCACGCCGCGGTACCGCGTGGGGCTGAACCTCGACGTGGCCTGGAAAGGTATCGACTTCTCGGTTTTCTTCCAGGGGGTGATGAAACGCGACTGGGCATTCAGCCAGGGGGATGCGTATTTCTGGGGAGCTACCGGCAACGTATGGCAATCGGCTTGCTTTAAAGAGCATCTTGATTACTGGACGGAAGATAATCTCGATGCGTATTACCCGAAGCCGTATTTCGGCGAGATCCAGAAAAACCAGGTTATCCAAACGCGTTACCTGCAAAATGCGGCTTACCTGCGCTGCAAGAATATCCAGTTGGGTTACACCTTGCCGCAATCGTGGGTACGGAGCGCGGGTATCGAGAGTTGCCGTATCTATTTGTCGTGCGACAACGTGTTTACCATCACGAGCTTGTCGGATATTTACGACCCCGAGGCTTTCGGTGGCTATGGCGACGAAGGCTGGGGCTCGGGTAAAACGTATCCGTTGCAACGTACGGTCGCAGTGGGCTTAACGCTTAATTTTTAATATGTCAAACACAGGGTCGGGGATAACCGGGGCGAACTGCGCCTGCGAGCTGCCTGACGGAGGGCTCCCGGTGGTACCCGGCATAACTAAATAATGTATCTATGAAACCAAATATCAAACGAATCGGTTGGGGCGCTTTATTGGGAGCCTCTTTGCTGGCGGCCCCTGCATGCAACGACCTGCTCGATATGGAACCGGTGAGCCAAATCACCCCCGAGAATTATTACACTTCGGCCGACCAGTTGGCTACTTACCTCAATAATTATTATAACACGTTCCTGCAGTATCCGTATAACGGGTCGATGTATCACGAGAGTGCTTACAACGATGGGCTGGCGCGTTCCGACAGGAACACGGATATATTCGTGCAGGGGGTGAACGGGAATACTACCTTGTTTGCCGATAATTACTGGGAGGTGCCTTCGTCGAAGAATCTGCAAAGCGATTATTTCGCTAATTTCCGCGTGTGCAACCATTTCTTCGAAACGGTACTTCCCAAGTACGAGGCGGGCGAGATTGCAGGCGACGAGGCGTTGATAAAGAATTACATCGGCGAGATGTATTTTATGCGCGCCCTTTGTTACTTCAGGGCGCTGGTGGTATTCGGCGATTTCCCGATTGTTACCTCTGTATTGCCCGACAAGAGCGAAGAAATTATCGAAGCCAGCAAGCGCGCTCCGCGTAACGAGGTGGCGCGGTTTATCCTAAGCGATTTGGATACGGCTATCGATTTGCTGGCGCTCCGGAGTAAGTTCAGTGGGCAGCGCCTCAACCGCGAGGCGGCGTTGTTGTTCAAGTCGCGGGTGGCGTTGTTCGAAGGTACGTTCGAGAAGTATCACCGTGGAAGCGGCCGGGTGCCGGGCGATGCGAACTGGCCGGGCGCTACGGCTGTGTATAACAGCGGGAAGACGTTCGACATCGATGCCGAAATCGTGTTTTTCTTTACCCAGGCGATGGCGGCTGCGAAAGAGGTTGCCGACAATGCGCAGCTTACTGCCAACAACCATGTGATAAATCCTGCCGTAGGGGTAACCAGCGGGTGGAACCCGTATTTCGAGATGTTCAGCCAGCCTTCGCTGGCGGGGGTGCCCGAAGTGTTGCTCTGGAAAGAGTACAACAGCTCGTTGAGCGTGAAGCATGATACGCCTTACCGGTGTAAAATCGGTTGCGGCGACGGGTATACGCGTACTTTCGTGGAGTCGTTCCTGATGAAAGACGGCAAGCCGATTTACGCCAGCGGCGATTACCAGGGGGATGTGTCGATCGACCGGGCGAAGGCCGGACGCGACGAGCGCCTGCAATTGTTTATCTGGGGCGAAAGCGATTTGCTCGACTCCGACCCGGCTTCGCCGATGGCGGGCGATTTGTTTGCCAAGCCTTCTATCACGAACACGATCGACGAGGCGCGTTGCATCACCGGCTACCAGCCGCGTAAGTATTATACGTACGATTACGAGCAAACTACCAACGACGAGGTACGCGGTACGAATGCGTGCCCTATTTTCCGTACGGCCGAGGCGTTGCTCAACTACATGGAGGCTTCGTACGAGCTGAACGGGAGTCTCGACGCTACGGCCCGCAATTACTGGACGAGCCTGCGCAGCCGGGCGGACGTAAGCACCGACATCGACGCTACGATTGCGGCTACCGACTTGAGCCGGGAAGGCGATTTCGGCGTGTATTCGGGCGTGGTTCCCGTGAGTGCTACTTTGTACAACATCCGCCGCGAACGGATGAACGAGTTGTTCAGCGAAGGGCAGCGGTACACCGACTTGATTCGCTGGCGTTCGTTCGACCGGATGATTACTTCCAAGTGGATTCCCGAAGGGGTTAATTTCTGGGACGAGATGTACCTGAATTACCAGGTGGATGCCAACGGCAATCCGGTGGAATTGATAGCCGACGGTTCCGACAACGCCATCGTTTCGAGCGGGAGTTTGAGTACTTACCTGCGTCCGTACAGCCGTAATATGTCGGCTACCAACGAGTTGAAAGACGGTTACAACTGGCACGAGGCGTATTACCTTACGCCGATTTCGATTGCCGATATGCAATATGCTTCGCCCGATAATACGAAGGAGGGTACGTATTTGTACCAGAATATTTACTGGCCTTCTACGGGGGGCAGTCATGCGGAGAAATAAAGGGTAGGTGCCGCTGGGCTAAGAAATGAAAGTTTCTTTCCGGAAGAAAAAAAGGTTTATTACTTAAGGTCAGGACAGTTTTTTACAAACTGTGTTTTTTAACATAACTGGGAGAAGGGGATTCGTGAGAATCTCCTTTTTTTTCGGTACGGCGTTTTGCTGTGGTGTGGCCTGCGCGTTGTTTTTTATCCGCATCCGGTTGGGGAAGGAAGGGGGTGAAAGTCGTTTTCTTTTTACTACTTTTGCCTGTATGCTTTGCTGCCTGGCCGGAAGAAAAGGGAAAACCCGCTCCCCTAATGCAACTGTACCTCCCGGATAACCACCTCCCCCGCATACTCATTCAGGCTCTTAACCAACCGGTCGCGGCAAAGCGATAACTCGCTGCGCAACACCGCCGAAGTCAGGCCCACGTGCAACACCCCGTCGTGTACATACGCCTGCTGCGTGTACCGCGCTACCGTATCGCCCAGCACCTCGCGCCAGGCACGCACGATACGGATTTCCAGGATTTTCCGGCGCAACACCGGGTTTTGGCTCATCACATCCCGGAGCGCTTCTCCGAGCGACTGGCTATTAGTTCGTTTCATTGCAACCCCCTATCGGTTTAACCTCTCCGTGCTCCACTTCGAACAACCGGTAATCGTCGTTCACCGCCGCCACGATTTCGTCCAGGTACTTCCGGTTCGTGTCCGTGATGAAAATCTGGCCGAACCCATCGCCCGACACCAGCTTGATAATCTGTTCCACCCGCAACGCATCCAGCTTGTCGAAAATATCGTCGAGCAATAAAATCGGCGTCGTTTCCCCCTTTTTGTGCAAGAAATCGAACTGAGCCAGCTTCAGCGCAATCAGGTACGTTTTGTTCTGGCCCTGCGAGCCCACCCGCCGTATCAGGCATTCGTCGAGCTTCATATCCAGCTCGTCTTTGTGGATGCCCGACGACGAATACCCCAGCACCCGGTCACGCTCCCGCGTACGCGCCAGTTTGGCAGCCAGGTCGGGCTCGACGGACAGTTGCGACAAATAGTGCAACCCCACCTGCTCGGACGACAGGCAAATAAACCGGTAAAAATCGTTGAAGATAGGAACGAACTCGTTTACGAACTCCATCCGTTTCTCAAAAACCGTACGCCCGTACCTCTCCATCTGCAACTCCAGCACCTCGTATAACGAAGCATCCGTTTCTTCCCGCTTAAGCAACGCGTTCCGCTGCACCAACGCCTTGTTATACTGAATCAGCGCGTGCAAGTACTGCTTGTCGTGCTGCGAGATAATCACGTCGAGGAAACGGCGGCGCTCCTCGCTTCCCCCCCTTATCAAATCCACGTCGGCCGGCGATACCGCCACCAGCGGCAGCAACCCGATATGCTCCGACAACTTGTCGTATTCCTTCTTGTTCCGCTTAAACTGCTTACGCTGCCGGCGCTTGAGCGCACAGAATATTTCCTCGGTACGCCCCTCGTACTCGTATTCGCCCTGCATCACGCACAAATCGTAGTCGTTATGAATCAGTTGCGAGTCGGGCGTATTGAGCAGGCTCTTGCAGAACGACAGGTAGTGAATGGCGTCCAGCAGGTTTGTTTTTCCCATACCGTTGTTCCCGAAAAAACAGTTTATCTTGGGCGAGAAGCCGGTTTCGGCCTGGAAAATATTTTTATAGTGAAGAATCGAAAGCCTTTTCAGTATCATTTGTTCCGTATTTATATCTACCCGGATAAAGCATGCCCGGAGCAAAAGCGAGCCCGACCTACGTACCGGCAAGCCCCTGTCCCTGCGTTTTACACCGCCCCGGGAAGTGAAAACCGGGCGCAGAAGCCCGTTTTTACAACGATGCCGGGAGCGCCTCCGTTTTCGCTTTATCCAAAGCAAAGTTACGATAAAAACGGCTTCGGTGCAAATAGCCAATCCTCCTATCCTCCAAAAAAATATAGGCGAAATATGGTGTATATCCGTAAAATAAACTACTTTTGCACCTTGAATTTATATATCGCGGAAAAACAGATAATTCATAATAACTATAAACTGATATGGCTAATAAGGAAAACAAGAACACCGGCAACGAACTGGAAAACGTAAGCGAGTTGGTTTCACGGTCGGAAAAATTCATCGAAAAAAATCGGAATAACATTATTTACGGCGTACTGGCCCTCATCCTCATCGTGGTGGGTGTGCTGACATACAAGCACGCTTACTTGCAGCCGCGCGAAAGGAAAGCGCAGGTCGCCCTGTTTAAAGGCGAACAATACTTCGCACGCGACTCGTTCGCCCTGGCGTTGAACGGAAACAAAGCCGACTACATAGGTTTCGAAGCCATTATCGACCAATACGGAGGCACCAAGGCCGGCAACCTGGCCAAAGCTTACGCCGGTATCTGCTACTACCGCATGGGCGACACGCAGAAAGCGTTAGACGCACTGAAGTCGTTCAGCGCCAAAGACCAGATGATTTCGCCGGCCATTACCGGCCTGATAGGCGATTGCTACGTAAGCCTGGGCGATGTGAAAAAAGGAATCGAATATTTCCGCCAGGCCGCCAAGCAAGCCGATAACAACGTAATCAGCCCCGAGTACCTGAAGAAAGCCGGACGCGCTTACGAAAGCCTGGGCCAATACGGCGATGCCGTGGAAATGTATACCACTATAAAAAACAAATATTATACTTCGATGGATGCCGCGGATATAGATAAATACATCATCCGGGCGTCGGCAAAGAATAAATAAGAAAGTAGAAAAACAATACGAAAGAGGATGTCTCCTGCGAAGGCATCCCCTTTTATTTTTAAGTATACGATTATGGCAACAGCTTATCAGAATTTATCATCGTACGACTTTAACAGCGTTCCGGATGCCTCCGATATGAATATCGGCATCGTAGTAGCCGAATGGAACCGGCCTATCACCGAAAAGTTACTGGAAGGGGCGTGTAACACCCTGGAAAAACACGGCGTAAAACCGGAAAATATCCTGGTAAAGCGGGTACCCGGCAGCTTCGAGCTTACCTTCGGCGCCAAGCGGCTGGCCGAAAGCAAAGACCTCGACGCGATTATCGTGCTGGGTTGCGTGGTAAGGGGCGATACGCCGCATTTCGATTACGTATGCTCGGGCGTAACCCAGGGCGTAACCGAGCTGAACCTGATGTATGATATTCCTTTCGTTTTCGGGTTGCTCACTACCGACGATATGCAGCAGGCGGCAGACCGCGCCGGCGGTAAATACGGCAATAAAGGAGACGAAGCAGCCGTTACCGCGATAAAAATGATCGATTTTTCTTGCAAGTTACAAAATTAATCGTACCTTTGCATCGCAAAAGAATAACAGGAGGGCAGTTACCAGAGTGGCCAAATGGGGCTGACTGTAACTCAGCTGGCTTTCGCCTTCGGTGGTTCGAATCCATCACTGCCCACTTATCGGTTTTGGTTGCGGAAGTAGCTCAGTTGATAGAGCATTAGCCTTCCAAGCTGAGGGTCGCGGGTTTGAGTCCCGTCTTCCGCTCACAAGTAAACTCCCGGCAGCGCATTGAGCGGTTGTCGGGAGTTCTTGTTTTGTATAAGGCCGTCTGTGCCGGGCGGATAAACGCAGGGGCGGGAACGGGTACCCGGAGAGGAACAGGGTTCCTGCCGGACAACAACGGGATGGTTTATCGGGCATCGATGGCAGCCAGCCTGAAAAAGAAAAAGAAGTAGCCCGGATCTCTTTTGGTTGTGCCTTCCATGCTTGAATTTTAGCCTCGAAGGATTCATTGGCTGCATGGGGGCGCGACGGGGAAAGATGTTGACTGTTTTCGGATACTGGGCCTGTATACTTCTGCTAACCGAGCCGAAGGGAAGAAAACCGGAACGGTCTGTCTTATCGTACCACCGGGCGGGCCGGGTTAAGGCCGTATCGGACAGTTTCACGGATGATAGCTAACTCCCGGCCGGTAACTTAACTACCAGGCTTTTCGGTAGGAGCCGACAGTACGAACTGAAAAATACACAAGCTATGTTATCACTAACAGTAGAAATAACCGGGAAGGATGCACGCGTCTTATACGGCGTGCGAAGTCCGGGCAACGACAAAACCATGGCAGCCGGTATCCGCCGCCTCTCGGCCGCTTACCGTACCGTTACCTCTTCGCGCAAGGGAGCCGTATGGCCTTTCTTCGTGCTAACCCGCAACTACGACCCGCAAACCCGTAACTTCGAGCTCTTTATCGGCAGCGATACCCCGGCCGCAGGGTTGGAGGCGATGCAGCTTCCGGCCGGCGAGTATGCCAAAATCACCGTCCGGCCGGTGTGGGGTTTCTTTTGGGGTGCCGCTATCGGGCGCGCCAAGCGGTATTTTTATACCGAATGGTTGCCGCAAAGTCCTTACCGCTCGCTGAACCTCGAGTACGAGTGTCATACGGCGGAGAAGAGCGCCGGCAGGCATCCTTCGGTAGATATTCTTTTCGCCATCGTGAAAAGAGAATAACGCCTCGCCAATCGTACCGGACTATCGCACAGGCGTATGGCGGCGTACGGATTGCATCCCGCGCCAGGAGGATACGCAAAGCGCACAACAAAGTTAATTCAGAACCTGCCGCCCTTTTTCCCGGTTCTTCGTACGCAAAACCCGATTTGCAGGCGGCGGATATGTATCCGCAGCCTTACGGAATTTCAGTAAATAGGAACTTTTTTCCGGCTTACCCGGATAAACCCGGTTTCCGGCTGTCCT
>JAJBTJ010000017.1 GCA_020860905.1 Parabacteroides sp.
CTTTTTACCTGTGCACGATAAACCAACGTTTATTGTGCATCTCTTCTTTTCTATACTTCTACAAATCAACTTTTTATGCGTTTTACAACTTGATAATTAAAATAGCTATGCCTATGGAATAAACCTTGGAAAAAAGACGGGTAACAGTCTTGATTGGCGGTTCCGTATGTAAGAAAATCCTTATGTAATAACATATTATGAAATTAACAAAAAACATGCACATCATTCATTGTCTTTTTAAAGTGAACCGGGGAATAACCGCCCTGTTCCTTTTATTATGCTCGGCAACCTATCTACATGCCGAAGACAAGTTCGCTACAGAACCCTTAAATCCGGCTGTTAAAGAAAAAATCCTGGTCGGTCCGGCCGTTCAACAAACCAAACATACGCTTACCGGCGTAGTAAAAGATGAAACCGGCGAGCCGGTTATCGGCGCCAACGTATCCGTAAAAGGGAGCACTGCCGGCGCCGTTACCGATTTGGACGGGAAATTTTCGCTTAGCGTGCCGGCTAATGCTACCTTGAAAATCACCTATATCGGCTATACCGAAAAAGAAGTACACGTGGGTGCACAGAACCATATCGAAATTACCCTGCAAGAAGATACCCAGAAGCTGAACGAGGTTGTCGTAGTAGGTTTCGGTACCCAAAAGAAAATCAACCTTACCGGTTCTGTTTCCGTAGTAGATGCCAAAGAATTGGTTTCGAGGCCGGTAACAAATGTAACCCAAGCCTTGCAAGGATTGGTGCCGGGTATGAACTTCTCGTACGGAACCGACGGTAACGGCGGTGAATTAGGTCAGAATATGAATATCAATATCCGTGGAGCCGGTACCATCGGCGACGGTTCGAAGGCCTCTCCGTTGGTTTTGATCGACGGGATGGAAGGCGATATGAATGTACTGAATCCGAACGATATCGAAAGTATATCGGTATTGAAAGATGCGGCGGCTTCGTCTATTTACGGTTCGCGTGCTCCGTTCGGCGTAATTTTGATAACCACTAAAAGGGGAAAGGCCGGTAAAGTAAGTATAAATTACAATAACAGTTTCCGGTGGAGCCGGGCTATCAATATGCCCGAGTTTCCCGACTCGTACACCTATGCCCAGTATTTTAACCGGGCGGCCGCCAATACTCCCGGCCAAACGGCTGCGTTCGATGCAATAAAGCTGGAGCAAATCAAAGGATACCTTGACGGTACGTTTACCGATACGACTGTGCCTAACAGTGGTAGTGGTTCAAATACATGGAACTGGGTCGGTAACTCCAATAACGACTGGTACGATATTTATTTCGGAGGCACCGCATTTTCACAAGAGCATTCGATCAGCGCTAACGGCGGTACCGAGAAATTCCAGTATTACCTGTCGGGGAACTTTATGGACCAAACCGGTTTGATTTCGTTCAACCCCGATAAGCTAAAGCGCTATACCGTGACTGCCAAATTAAACGCACAATTAACTTCGTGGTTGAAAGTGAACTACAGTACCAAGTATATGCGGAAGGATTATTCCAAGCCTTCGTACCTCGACGATAATGTATTTTACCATAACATTGCCAAGCGCTGGCCTACCGAGCCGATGTACGACCCCAACGGAAACCTGATGAGTATGGCCGGCGGTCTGTTATACGGCGGTGCGGATAATACGCAAACCGACTGGCTGTACCAGCAGTTCCAAGTAGAGATAGAACCGTTGAAAGGATGGAAGATATTCGGCGAGCTGAACTATAAAACCGTAGACGGATTCCATCACATCGATCATTTGCACGTACCGCATTATTATGTAGACGGGAGCGTGTATTACGATGACGTAACATCGGTAAAGGAAACAGCCGAGCGTACGAATTTTTTCAATCCGAACGTATATAGCGAATACCTGAAAGCGTTCGAGGGCGGCCATACGTTAAAAGCTATGGTAGGGTTCCAGGCCGAGTTGAACAAATGGCGGTTCGTAGGTGCCAGCCGTACCACGCTGATTATCGAAAAGGTTCCTGATATAAATGCAGCTACCGGAAAAGATAAAATCGAAATCGACCCGAATAACGGCGATTTGAATCACTGGTCTACCGCCGGTTTCTTCGGCCGTATCAACTACGATTATAAAGAGCGTTACTTGCTCGAGGTAAATCTTCGCTACGACGGTACATCGCGTTTTGCAGCCAACAAGAGATGGAACTGGTTTCCTTCTTTTTCTGCCGGGTGGAATGTGGCCCGCGAGGATTTTATGAAACCATACGAAGATATTATCAATACGTTGAAAGTTCGCGGTTCGTGGGGCGAATTGGGAAACCAGAATACCAGTAGCCTGTATCCGTATATCCAGACGATGAAATTCGTAGCAGCCGACCCTAAATCTAATTGGCTTATCAATAACCAGCGGCCGAATACATCCGATTCGCCCGATTTGATTTCCGCTTTGTTGGGCTGGGAAACGATGCGCTCCTGGAACGTAGGTTTCGACCTGGGTATGTTTAATAACCGCCTGACGGCCTCGTTCGACTGGTTTAACCGTAAAACCGTCAATATGGTAGGCCCGGCGCCGGAGCTGCCTGCTATCCTGGGTGCTGCCGTACCTAAAACGAATAATGCCGACTTGCTCTCTACCGGTTTCGAACTCGATTTATCGTGGCGCGACCGGATCGGAAAAGTGCAGTACGGGGTGCATCTCTTACTCTCGGACGACCGGCAGAAAGTGCTTAAATATCCGAACGACAACCAATTGCTGAATACTTGGCGCGAAGGTCAGTATTTAGGCGAAATCTGGGGATATGAAACCATCGGCATAGCTAAAAGCGACGAAGAAATGCAGGCGCATTTGGCTACCTTGCCTAACGGCGGACAAAGCGAGCAGGGTAGTAACTGGGGTGCCGGCGATATTATGTATGCCGATTTGGACGGCGACGGCCGGATACATGCGGGAAGTACCGCTACCGACCCGGGCGATAAAAAATTAATAGGTAACAACAGCCCCCGTTATAAAATCGGTATCGACCTCGATGCCTCGTGGAACGGCTTCGATGTACGCGTATTTTTCCAGGGTGTTGCCAAGCGGGATTACTGGCTCGGCGGGAATATGTTTTTCGGAGCAGCGGGAGGCAAATGGCAATCCGGATGTTTCACCGAGCATTTAGACTTCTTCCGGCCCGAAGGCGACGAGTGGGGGGCTAACCTGGATGCTTATTTCCCCCGGCCTACGTTCGACGATAAAAATCATGCGGTTCAAAGCGGGTATCTTCAGAATGCCGCTTATATCCGGCTGAAAAACCTTCAGATAGGATATACGCTTCCGTCTCAACTGACTAAGAAAATAGGCATATCGAGCCTGCGGGTATTTTTCTCGGGCGAAAACTTGTTTACGTTCAGTCCGCTGCCGAGCAGTTTCGACCCCGAAGTTATCGGTACCGGCTATGGAGCCAACTGGAACGACCCTGCATATTCTACGGGAAAAACGCACCCGCTTGCACAAACGTTCTCTACAGGATTTAATGTTAACTTCTAATTCAATTGTATCAGATGAAAACAGTACATAAACATATTCTGCTTCTGGCCGTCGGTTTGGCCGGGCTTACCGCCTGTAACGATTTCCTCGACCGGGAGCCATTAGATAAAGTCACGCCGAATAATTTCTTGTGGACAGAAGA
Organism: Parabacteroides sp.; assembly: GCA_020860905.1. Classification (GTDB taxonomy): domain Bacteria; phylum Bacteroidota; class Bacteroidia; order Bacteroidales; family Tannerellaceae; genus Parabacteroides_B. The sequence goes on from JAJBTJ010000017.1 coordinate 3,643, forward strand.
CGACTTGGCTTCGTATGCGGTAAAACAATACGATTTTCCTACTCATCCGGAGAAATACAATATCGGCCGGTGGGCAGACGATAATCATACCGATAACCAGGTTACTTCCGGTTACGATAACCGTTGGGTACCGGGCCAGTGGCGAGTTAGCGAGTCGATTAAAGAAGACGACGATCCGTGGAACTTTAAAAAAATACGGGCGGCCAATTATTTCCTCGACATCGTAATGCCCCGGTATAATGCCGGCGAAATAACAGGAGCTGATGCTAATATAAAACATTATATCGGCGAAGTGTATTTCCTGCGGGGTTGGAATTATTTCAGCAAATTGCAAAAGTTCGGCGATTTCCCGATTGTCAAGGGGGTATTGCCCGATGAGAAAGAATTATTGATAGAAGCCAGTAAACGGCAGCCACGACATCAGGTAGCCCGTTTTATCATCAGCGATTTAGATTCGGCTATTATGTTTTTATCGAATCAGATACCGGGCGGAAAGAACCGGATTACCCGGAATACGGCCTTGTTGGTTAAATCGCGGGTAGCGTTATTCGAGGCCAGTTGGCTTACCTATCATAAAGGAACGAACCGGGTTCCCGGTGGTCCCGGCTGGCCCGGAGGTACTTCGGACATCAATATCGACCAGGAGATTACCTATTTCCTTACCGAATGCAAGAAAGCTGCTTCCGAACTGGCCGACCAGGGTTTGCTGGCCGAAAATACGGGTACTCGCGGAATGGATAATCCGTATTTCGCTCAATTTTCGTTGGAGAATATGGAAGGATGTCCGGAAATATTAATGTGGCGCCAATATAACAAAGACGAGTATAATATTGCTCATGGAGCTACTTCGTATATCACTACGGGGGGAAATACCGGGTTTACGCGCCAGTTCGTAGAAACATTCCTGTGCAACGACGGAAAACCGGTTTATGCTTCGCCGGCTTACCGGGGCGATAATTCGATCGATAATGTCCGTACCGACCGCGAATCGCGGCTGGATATCTTTATGATGAAACCGGGCGAGGCATTGGATAACAGAGGAGTCGACGCCGACGGAAAGAATTTGGGAAATACGTGGGGCATCGCTCCGCTTATCGTGGATATAGACGAAGTGAAATGTGTTACCGGTTACGGATTGCGCAAAGGATTGGCGGCCGATACGTATCATAAGGGGGGCGACCAGACTTCTTTCGAAGGTTGTCCGGTTTTCCGTGCCGCCGAGGCGTACCTCAATTACATCGAGGCATCGTGCATGGAAACAGGTGGCGCCGGCATCGACGGCAAGGCGCAAGTATACTGGAAAGCCATACGCGACCGGGCTAAGTTGCCCGATTACTCGGTAACGGTAGCGGCTACCGATTTGTCGAAAGAATCGGATTGGGGTGTTTATTCCGGAGGGCAGCCGGTAAGTCCGTTGTTGTATTGTATCCGTCGCGAACGCCGCTGCGAGATGGTAGAAGAAGGGTTGCGGATGATGGACCTGCTTCGTTGGCGCGCGTTAGACCAGGTGCGGAATTACCAGGTAGAAGGCGTTAACTTGTGGGAATCGGCTCTCAAAGATTCTTATAAAGATAAAACTACAGGTAAGAACTTATTGATCGAACAAGGCAATGACGGAGCGAATGTGTCCAGTTATGCCGAGAGTGGAAAATACCTGCGTCCGTATCAGATTGTTAAGAAGAATAACTTTGTGTGGGACGGATATAATTGGTGCGACGCTCATTATTTAACGCCGATTGCCATCAACCATTTTCGGATTACTGCTTCGAATGCCGACGATTTGACGACTTCAACGCTTTACCAGAATCCAGGATGGCCGTTGGAGGCTAACGGTGCCATAGGTTATTAGTCTGCATTATTTGTTTGCCGGCCTCGCTGTAAAGTCCGAGGCCGGTTTTTTTTTACCCTTTTATTCGAACTACCATGAAACATTCGCCTGTAAATTTACTTCTTTTATGTATATGCTTATTATCGGGGATAGGGAGTAGCTCCGTTGTGGCCCAGGTAAGCGAACCGTTGTCCTTCCTTACGCCTTTTACTCCCCTGTCTGCCCGGATTACCGATTATGCATACAAAGACACGGTTCCGGCGCCTGCAGCATTGATCCGGCTTCCGAATAAGAAGATAGCTTATATGGTGCGCCGGAATGGGAAGCTCGTTCCGTTTTACGTTAAAGCCATCGAAACAGGTTACTGGGATACCTGCTACGAAAAAGATACGGATTACGACCGTGTATTCCGGGATATGAAAAGCATGGGAGCGAATACCGCTTCCATTATGATTCACTGGGGGGATATAGAGCCGGCGGATAACCGGTTCGACTTTACTTTTACCGATTCGTTGGTAAAGGTGGCCCGGCGGCACGAGATGAAAATAAACTGGGTGTTGTTTTTACATGCCGTGCCGGCCCGGGATTCTGCTATGACTTGGACGTTTCATCTGGACGACCGCGATACCTCCTGTTATACCCTGCAATGGGTAAAACGGAAAGGGGTATTGTACACTTCGCTTGAAAGCATAGCGCAGTATGTTATCCGGCCGTTACATGTATACGGGCATCCCGAAATATTTTACCGTATCCGGCGTATGTTGTACACGTTGGGGCTGCATTACCGGAACGACGAAACGGTAATCGGCGTACAAATAGGAAACGAAGAAGGGTTCAGCTTTCTCGACGAAAGCGATTATAATCCTGTAACCGCCCGGCTGTTCGAAGAATGGAAAGTGAAAACCAATAAATCGGATTACGCCCAGTTCAAGAAAGAAGCGATGAATTGGTGGTGGCAACAGTTTACTTCGGCTTATCACGAAGGCGACCCGTACAAAATCGTTTCGTTTAACCTCGATGCCGCGCAGGCCGAGGCCGGGGATAAGGGGCGGATGGAAATGACCGGTACGGATGCGGGAACGTACGCCGACGGGAATGTCGACGTGATCGGGACGATGTTCTATCAATACTGGGGCGACAAAGCGCTCGCCGGATTAGACCGTCGCTACGGAAATTCCTATCTTTACCGGTTACCCCTTCTGGTTCCGTCGGAAATAGGCATCGGCGTGTTTAATCCATCTGCTTTGTTCCGTCGATTTGTAATCCATACGCTGGAACGGGGCGGACAGGGGTTCGGGGTATATTGTTACGGCGAGATACGGAACGACCGCCCGGATAAAGCGACGGAACGTAAGGCGTACATCGACTTGATACAAATGATAAATGCCAACGAGGAAATGATATACGAAGGATTGCCCGGCCCTGGTGAGGTCTCGCTCTCGTGCGGAAATCCGGAAATAAAAATCAGTCAGTTGCATACACTGGAAAAAGGTGCCGTGGCTTTTGTGTATTTTCCAGCCGGTGCAGACACGATACCCGTGAAAGTGGATATTTGCGCTACGTCCGTGCAGAAAAAAACGTACCGGATAACGGTATACCGGGAAGGAAAATGCGTTTCGGAAATGCAAAAGAACTTGGGGGCTACTCCCTCGGCTATTTTCATTTCGGATTTGAAGAAAGACGAAATCGTTTTTATCGGAATCCGTTGATAGGATAAACGAGCCCTGTCTTTTTGCCTGTGCCTGTGGTTCCGGGCATGGAAGTACGCAAAAATCCGAGCCAAACCGGAGGCCAGGCAAAATAACCGTTCCGCTTTTTATCGGAGTGAATGAAAAAATTCTTATTAATAAAACGAGTATAACAACAACCATATAACCCTCGATGAACCCGTTGGAATGAAAATCTTCTTTATATTTGTACACTCGTCCGCGAAAAGGATGATTAGTAAAAAGTGAAATCGGAAAAAGATTATATTAACGGATTGATAGCAGGTTCTTACCAAGATTTTACCTGTTTATACCGACAATATGCTCCTTATTTATACGCCTTTGCATTAAAGTTATGCCGCTCGGAAATACAAGCGAAGGAGGTTTTGCAGGAAACCTTTATCCGGATTTGGGTGTACCGTACCCGGACTGATCCCGGTCTTTCTTTTAAATCCTATCTTTTTGCCATTGCCAAGAATTTGCTGTTAAATGAATTCCGACGGAAAATCAATAGCCCGGTTTTTACCGATTATATCGACTATTGTAACCGTGAGGAATGGTCGGAAAACCGGGTGGAACAAAAAATCGACTTCGATGAGTTCAACCGGTGTTTGCAGGAAGCTAAAATTAAACTTACCCCCCGGCAACGGGAAATCTTCGAGTTGAATAAAGAATACGGATTATCTGTACGGGAAATCGCCCAACGCACAGCCATGACCGAACAATCCGTTCGTAACCAGTTATCTGCCGCACTGCGTGAATTACGCGGAAATATAAAAGACTATTCTCTTTTATTCGCTTTATTCTTTCTACTCTGAGCCGCCTTGTTATTTTACTACATGTTGCATAACATAGTAAAACGGATGTTATACTTCTTCTGTATGCGTGTATATTTTATATATACCCAATCCGATGACAAACACCAGGATTTACCACTTGTTCATGCATTATTTTTCGGATACGCTTACCAGAGAAGAATTCGAAGAATTGAAAATTTATATCAACGGTACCGATAACGACCGGCTGTTATCCGAGTTAACAGCCGTGTGGGAAGATTATCCCGCCAAAGAAATCGCATGCGATGCGGTAACAAACAATGCATTTAAAATAATCGAAAACCATACCTGCCCGGCGCGGATACACTTCATCCGGTGGTTGCGTGTGGCAGCCGTGTTTCTGCTCCCTGTACTGTGTACGTTGGTTACTTATGTATATATGAACGAAAAGGTGCTGCCTTATACCGACCGACAGGTCGTAGTGCAAACCGAAAACGGACACCGGGCGGCTTTAATATTGCCCGACGGCTCGGGCGTGCGGCTCAATTCGGGGTCTTATTTGAGTTACCCGCAAAATTTCGGGAAAGAAGAGCGGCAAGTCAACCTTTCCGGGGAAGCGTTCTTCGAAGTTGCCAAAAAGCAGGGAAAAAAATTTATCGTTCGTACTGAATATATGAATATCGAGGTGCTGGGTACCACTTTCAATGTTTATGCATACGAAAAAGAAAATACGGTAGAAATGGTGCTGCTTGCCGGCAAAGTGAAAATAAATACCAACAAAGCTCCGTACCGGTATGTATATGTTAACCCGAATGAAAAAATTTCGTTGGATAAGCATTCGGGAGCACTGCATGTGAGAAAAACCGATGCCCGTTTCGAAACGGCGTGGCTGAGGAATGAACTCGTATTCCGCTCCGAGAAATTGAAAAACGTGTTTAATAAACTGGAAAGGAAATACGGCGTAACGATAGAAAAAGAAAACTTCGGGCAAGATAACGACTTGTTTACCGGCTCTTTCGATAATGACGACTTGACCGAGATTCTCGATATATTGAAAATGCATTATCACTTCGAATATAAAGTAACCGGAAATAAAATCACCCTGTACGAAAAAAAGTAGCTTTATATATTCACCCTTTAAATCGAATAGCGTATGAGAAATTAACACAATGAAAAAAGTAAGCCGGGAAATGTTGCAGATTCCCCGGCTTGTGGCGACACATTTTTAATCGGCGGAAAATCCGCCACTTGTATGTATTGTATCAACCAAAAAATCGAATTATGACTAATTATCGAAAAAATCCCAGCGATGTCGTGCACAAAAGTAGCAAGAAAAAGAGTCTGATTCTTTTCTGCGCGGCCTGCATCTTGTTAATTAATCCTATTTGCCTGTTTGCACAAGCGGGCGAAGTTACTCTGTCAGTCGAAAATGCAACGCTGAAACAGCTTTTTGACGTAATAGAAAAGCAAAGCCACTACAAATTTTCTTACCGCGATTATGCTGTGGCGGGCAAAGACCCCGTTACGCTGAACGTTACCGGTGAAAGCCTGAAAAAAGTGCTTACCGATGTTTTGCGTCCGAGGAAACTGAAATATGAAGTGAATGCTACCAATATCGTCGTGGTGCCGGCGGATGGCGAGCAGAAAGTAAAAACGGTGATCGGTAAGGTTACCGATTCTGCTGGCGAGCCGGTTGTCGGAGCGAATGTGGTAGAAAAAGGCACGACCAACGGAACGATTACCGATATGAACGGGAACTATTCGCTGGAAGTAAGTGGCAATACACTTACCGTTTCTTATATCGGCTATGCTCCGCAGGATATTACGGTGGGAAACAAAGCCCGTATCGACGTACGAATGATGGAAGATATGCAACGAATCGACGAAGTGGTGGTTGTGGGATACGGAACCCAGAAAAAAGTAAACCTCACCGGTTCTGTCGAAACAATCAAGGCCGACGTAATCGAGAATCGTCCGTTGCGGAGTGCGACAGATGCCTTGCAAGGTACAATTCCGGGACTTACCGTTACCTCCACAGCCGGGCAACCGGGTAATTTTTCCGATTTCACGATCCGGGGTAAAAGCTCCGTTAACAGCGGTTCGGCATTGATATTGATCGACGGGATGCCCGGCGATATCAATACGGTCAATCCGCTGGATATCGAAAGCGTATCGGTACTGAAAGATGCCGCTTCGTCGGCCATCTACGGAGCCCGGGCAGCCGAAGGAGTCATTCTGGTTACGACCAAGCAGGGAAACTCGTCGAAAGTAAAAGTGGATTATTCGGGAAACATCTCTTTCAATACGCCTACCCGTATACCCGAAAGCAACAATGCCTGGGATCATGCGTTGTTGTCGAATATAGCTTTCAACAATGCCGGACTGGCGGTGCAATTCCCGCAGGATGCGTTGGATGCTATCCGGAACCATACTACTACGGCTATTCCTAAAGGAAACGACTGGATATATACGGCCGATGTCGACTGGATCGGGATGATGATGGATCATGGGTTCCAGGAAAATCATAATCTTACGGTATCCAAGAGCGACGACCGGCTGAAATACTTGTTCTCTTTCGGCTGGCTCGACCAAGACGGCTTATTCGCCGAATACGGACCGGATAATTACGACCGTTTTAACTTGCGGTCGAATGTAAACCTGGATATTATCAAAGACAAACTGAATTTCGATTCGCGCATTACTTTCAATAATACCAACCAGCGCTATCATCCTTCTTTCGACTACAGTTATGCCGGCGAAGAGGATGCGTATAACCCGCTTACGAGCGGATGGACGATTCCTTACATCGTCTTTGTCCAGGCGGGTCCCAATATGCCTGTTTACGATCCGAACGGCAATTATGCGCGGTACCGGATGCAGGCCAACCCGATACAAGCTCTTCGGGAAGGCGGAACAGGTCAAAATAAAGGAAACAATATAGAAGGTATCTTTACCCTGTCTTTCAAGCCGGTAAAAGGGCTTACATTAAAAGCTGTGGGTGGTATCCGTTATAAAAATCAGCAAATTAAGGATTGGCGGGCCGAGTACGGCAAATACGGTCCCGACGGGTTGATATCGATGAACGCCGGACAAACCGGCCCGAACCGCATTATCCAGAAAACACGGAATACGCGTTACATGACCGGACAGTTGATAGGCGAGTATAAAGCCACGATCCGGAAAAACGAGATGTCGGTGTTGGGCGGTTGGTCTACCGAGCAGAACCGGTACGACCAGTTGCGTACCGAGCGAATCAATATCGTGGGTAATTCGTTGCCTGCGCTTTCGCTGGGGGCCACCGAGGGATGGTCGAACAGTGCGATCGAAGAAGAATGGGCGTTGTTGTCCGGCTTTATGCGCGTGAATTACGCCTACGATTCCCGCTACCTGGCCGAATTCAACTTTCGCGCCGATGCATCTTCCCGGTTTTCCAAGAAACACCAGTGGGGCTTTTTCCCTTCGGCTTCTGTAGGATGGCGAATCACTGAGGAGGCTTTCATGAAAGACCAGGACGTGTTTACCAATTTAAAGATACGGGCTTCGTGGGGGCGTTTAGGTAACCAGAACGGATTGGGGCTTTACGACCATATCCCGCAATATACGGTAGGAGGGTACTATCCTTTCCAAAACGAATTGGCACAATGGGCCGTGATGAATAAGTTACCGTCGGAAACCCGGACCTGGGAAACTGTGGAGATGGAGAACATCGCGGTAGATATGAGTGAGCGGAGTGCCATTTTTAGCGAGCGAGGTGTCAGCCCTTGACCTTTTTTGCATCCTTTTTTGCATAAATCCCTCCCGCTCGGCATTATCCAAACAAGTTTGGCTACTGCCTCTCTCAATCGGGATTTTCTGTCAAGATAAAAAAGGATGACCGCCGGTAGGCG
>JAJBTJ010000043.1 GCA_020860905.1 Parabacteroides sp.
TTCGTTCACTGAGTCTCCTGGGTTCCATACGATGTGGCCGGTGCTTTTCAAGGCTCCGTAGGCAAAGGCTGGTAAGCGAACGGATTCTCTTTCTTTTTTCTGCTGTCTGAAATGAATTTTTGTGATGTACTTTTATTTCTGAATAAAGAAACTGCGTTCTACCGGTTCAGCGGTTTGCACCCTTCCGGCAATACCGTATTGCCAGGCAACTACGGTAACTTTAACCGGGAATTTGGCCCGGGGCGGGATAGGGGTGAACTTTATCCGGTTTTCTTTGATTTCCGCCGGTCCTTCTTTTACGTAATAAGATACGGGCAAATGGCAATCGCTGGTAGCAGCCAGGGATAATGAGTCGGTTCCTGTTTTTACATCGGGCAGTCCCGGAAACAAAATGTATTGCCGTTTGCCTTCCGTGTTCCGGTAAGGGATGCGCAAACACAGCTCCTGAACCGCACTCTTGTAATTCTTATCTTCCGCTTGGCTCGCCACCAGGCAGATTTCCCCGGTGCGTCCCGGGTTATCCATTCCCATGCGGTAGAAAGAAACCATGAAGGTCGTATCGTTTACTTTCCGTACCGGTCCGCAGATGCGCGTGATTACAGGCATTCCGTTCGCATGTTCATCTGATAAGGTTGTCCGCAGAGAATCCGTAAATACAGCTTTCAGGCGGAACGTAATTCCATCGGATTCAGGTTCGAATCCGGGTTGGATACGGACATGCCGTTTTTCATCGTACTTCAATAAGACACCTTTTTGCTCGAATCCCAGGTATTGTTCTTTTTTATTGCGGCTTTGTGCATACCTCGCCTCTGTCAGTTCTGCCATTTCGCGGTCGAAGTACCAGAAGGCATCGTGTGGATTACCCGGGTATTGCAGAAAAGGCGCCGTCTTGGCACGTTTCTTCTGGCCGGGGCGCCAGCGTTCCGCCAGCCAGCCTTCCGCGGGATTGAGCTTTTTCAGTTTTATCGCTCCGTCTCCGGAAATGGCTTCCGGCAGTCTTTGCCGGACTGCTTTTTTCAGGAACAGGGCGATATAGGCAGCTGTTTCTTCAGCCACATCAAAGTGCCCGCGTCCGGCATCGCACAGAAACGAGAGGCAACTCTCCGGATACATCATGCGAAATGCCAGAGCCGGATTTACACGGGCTTCCCACCATTCGTATTCGCCTTCTATCATCAAACCCGGAATGCCGTCGATGTTACGATTTCGTCCCCATTCCAGGTTCCCGCGTCCGTAACCCGTAAGGTTCGTGCGGGGCGCGTCGCCGTGAAAAGAAATGATTGCCAGTGTCTGTTCCGGGTTCCAGGCCGCGAAGTTCCACGGATAAGTAGCCATGGCAGAGTGGCCGGCAGGAACTACAGGGATATTTTTCAATTCACTGTATCCGCTCACGTCGGCTAAGTCTTCCATCATCTGTTCGAAAACCTTCTGCGTACCTTTGGTTACATCCCACTGTTGGTCGATGCCGGGGCTAATCCATATCATGCCTATACCTATTCCGGATAATGCCCGCCGGAATGCCGGCATTTCAAACAAGGTTTCTTCACACATATTGTGCTGTCCTATCATAACGGCACGTAATTGCCTGCAATCGGCAGGTATCCACAAAAAAGCGGTTGGCTCCCGGTTCGTTTCCGGTGAAACGAATCCCTTTACTTTTACCGACCACTGCCATTCCGCTGCCCGGAGCAAGGGGCACGAAAGAAACAGCGCGGTTAGCAGGAAGAATTGTCTGTATCGGTTCATTGTTCTTCGTTTTATGCCGGACAAAAACCGGTTTTATCCGGGTAAGTTTGAAAAGAGTTCCTATTTACCGAAGGTGACCCCTTCGGTATGTTCGCCTACGAAAATACGCGCCATATCTCCCGTCTTATACCATTTGGGCTTATCCGGCATATCGTCGTAAATCACCTCGCCGTTAATCTTCAGGTTTTCAAAGCGGATGTTTTTCACCTTACGCTTTTCGTCGTAACCGGCAATCAGGGACACTTCTGCATTACCCCCTGTGTATGAGATGTCTTTGAACAGGATATTTTCGATACCTCTGCCGGGAGCCGTGCAATATTTTTCGTTATGGAAAATACGGAGATTGACTAATTGTCCTTGCCGGAAATCTTCTATCCGGATATTTTCGAAACGCACGTTGCGGATTAGGTTATTGTCGCCGGCATTGATAGCGAGACAACCTTGGTAATCCAGTTGTTTTTCTTTGTGATCCAATATATCGATATTTACGTAGTTCAGATTTTCCAGTATTTCCGGTTTCTCGGTATTTCCGTGAATACCTATGAAGATAGGGTGGGCTACGTCTGCCCAGAGGGTGGAGTTTTGCATAGTGATGTTCCGGCAACCACCGGTAAAGCCTTTGCGTGTTCCGTAAACTGTAGTGCAATCGTCGGAGTTACGGCAGAATACGCCATCGAACAGTACGTTGTTGCTGGCAAATACATTCATGCCGTCTCCCCAGCCATACGAACTGATGGCTTTTACATTGCGTATCGTAACGCTATCCGAGCCACCGGTAGGGCATTGTGTAGTTATGATTCCCTCGACCGATACATTCTTCGAATTGATGATACTGACGCCGGCTCCACGTCCTTCCGGGTGCACTTCCCCCCGTCCCAGTATCTTTACATTTTGTGCATCGACCGCCCGGATGCAACCTTTCACGATGGCGCCCCCTGTTACGTAAACCGTTTTGCCGGATGGAACATTCAGCGTATCGCCCGGTAACTGATGTATGCCCGGACCGAAATAAATCAGATTGCGGCCTTTCGATTTCCCGGGCTTGTTTGTGTCTACCGGATTGGCGAAGAGATGAAGGTTGTGGAAGATATCTCCGTTCACTTCTACCGACAAGTTACAGGGACGCTCTAATTTGAAGGTCAAAGTGTTACCGGTTATAACAGGAATAATGGCGTAGGAGAGCGGGCGAACCCTGCCTGTTCGAACGGTTCCGTGGTTGAAACTTACAGCTACTTCTACTTCGCCCGAAAAGTCGAAATAGCTCATCGATGCTTTTTCTATGGTATGTCGGGTGCCACGCACCTCATCCACTTTAACCAGGTAGGTGTCTACAGGTTTCCAGTCTTTTCCGGCTTCCCTTACTTTCACGGCGAAGTCGTTCATTAGTTCCGCTCCTGCGGGTGCGGGGTAAGTGACTACCTGGTTTTGCGTATATGCACAGTGCATAGTACCCGACAGGATGCTTGTGATAGCTATAAACTTTTTTAGCTTCATTTTTTAGGGTATTGTATTTCGGTTTACTAAACAGGCGGACGAATACGGCCTTGTACCTGGATGAATATAAGAGACAGCGTAAGTAGAAATTACCCTGTCTCTTACCAATAGCCGGTGGAGATTATTCACCATACAGCATCAGCGTTCCCCAGCCCAATTGGTCGAAAGCGCCGCTGTTTGTACCGTAACGACTTCCCCCGTCTACGCCTCCTTCGGGACGCATCTTGTCGGCGGCCATCCGGGCGTACTTGTAGCCGCTGCCCAGTTTCTTCACCCTGGCATAGTGGTTGTAAAGAATTTCCCAACCCGGACGCAGGTTGCCGCGTCCGTCGTCGTCGGCTACGGCCGTATGTATGGCGCCGTGGTTCTTGTCGGAGCAACTGCAATCGATACAATACTCATAGCGGTTGAACGGCATCTGCTCTCGGGTTGCCAACCAGGCGCCGGCGGCGTTCAGTTGATCCGAACCGTTACGCAGGTTGAAGAGGGCCGTATATTCTCCCAGCTTCATCACAGCATTGTTTTTTGCGGCGAAGAAGTCGAGCTGGGGTACCGTCGGGTTGCACCGGAAGAGGGTATATGCCATCTGGCAAAGGTTAGCAGTTACGGCTACCGACATCATGGCGTGTCCTTGGTCGCGCCCGCTTTCTTGATTTTGGGCTATCTCTTCACCGCTACCCAGCGGGTCGGGGAAGGTGCCTTGAACGAGTTTGCCGATGTATCCGTTACCTGCTCCGTTGTAGAAATAGTTCACTACATAGTTCACCATATCATCCTCTTCGTTCAGGATACCGATGGCCAGGTAAGAACACATGTTCACTAAATCCCAGTTAGACCAGTAATGGTCGTTGCATGTACCTTGATGGCGTTTCATGAAGTCCAGGTTTTTAGGAGCGAAAACGTCTTTCATCCATTTCTTGAAAGTTGCCAGGTCGTTGGATGCCCAGCCGGCGTAAGTTTGCATAATTTCACCTGCATTGGCAAACGTGTAACCTTGGGTGCCTGCGGCAAGCATGTGGTTCGAATCGTTTGAAGTTACTTCTTTGCAGGTGTTGGCCCAGGCATTCATGATTTTGACGGAAGCGTCGGCATACTTCGTATCGCCTGTCAGTTTCCATAACAAGGCCAACTGATAGGCAGCGGCGGCATCGCGCATGGCATTACTGTAGTTTTCGGTGGTTCCTGTTCCGGAAGCATCGCCGCGCACAATCTTTTCGGTGGGCGTAGGAGTATAAGCAATATTCGTAAACAGGCTGCTTTTCAGTAGGTTAAATTCGTCTTTTACCGCTTGTGGCGCGCTTCCGTTGTCGAGCATGGTCTTCACGCGTGTAAAGTCGGCATCATTGAACATGACGCAAGGGTGGGTATAGGTGTATCGGCCTGTCACTTCTTCGTAAGGCATCTCCCAACTGTCGATATCTGTCGTTCCGTCTTTTATTTCACTGGAACAGGCTGTAATACCTGTTACCAGTGAGAAACCTAATGCGAATATCAATTTTTTTTTCATGGTGTGTATTCTTTAAAATTATATTTTAGTTTCCGGCTGCTATTTCAGCTTCGGCAAAGGCTTTTGCTTCGGCTATACTCTTGAATGTGCGAATCCAGTAAACCGTATATTGTCCCGTAGGCAGATTTTCATTGTAAATATCGGCTATCTTGATTTGGAAGGTAGTCGCATCTACTGCACCGTTGCCTAAGGCTGCATTAATCGACGGTATATCGTAATATATCAGGTTCGTGTTATCACTCAAAAGCTCTCCCACATGGGCTTTGACGGCATTTCCGGATTTAGTTACCATATCTAATGTATAGGCACCGCCTTTTCCGATTCCTTTTCCGCCTACAGGCAGAGTGGAACGTATGGCAAGTATCGGATAGTTGGAGAAATCGAGATGAATGGGAACATTCCTGAAACTCAAGTCCGCACGTTTCATGGTGGCGTTCTGGGCTCCGGCGGTAACCACCATTTTGCCGTTTTCTATTACATAGCTCGAATAGGCCTGTCCTATCTTCCAGCCGTCGAAATTATTCCGGCCGTCCCAGATTAACCAACCGCTTTCAACGGTTACCGATACGGAAGCTGCCTGGCCTGTAGCCTTGCAAGTTGCCGTAATAGTGGCGGTTCCGAAACCTTTCGGCGTAACAACGCCCAAATCTACCGTGGCGATGTTTTCATCGCTCGAGGTCCAGTCTACCGAACCTGTGGTAGCGTTGGCCGGAGTGTAGGCAATATCCAGTAGAACCGGTCCGCGGGAGATGCAAAGCGGCTCTGCCAGGGCGGAAATGGCTACGCTTTCTACCGGAATGTACTCTTTGATATTCAGCTCATAAGAAGCAGATACCCCACTACGGTCGTGCGTATGAGCGGTAATGGTTACCTTGCCCGGCGTCAGGCAGTTCACCAACCCCTTGTCGGATACGGTAGCGATGCCCGGGTCGCTGCTTTCCCATGTCAGATAAGAATAGGTATGATTGGCCGGGACGATGGTTGCTTCCAACTGGATGCGGTCGGTTTCGTAAATATCTTCTCCTTCTTTCGGATTGACTAACAGTATGCCGGTAGCCTGAATGATTTCGGGGATTACAGTTACCGTTACTGTGGCCGACGGGCCGAAGCCGATGGCGGGAGTCGCGCTAATGATTGCCGTACCTTCGGATACACCGGTAATGGTGCCTTCCTGCGAAACCTTGGCAACTGTCTCGTCGGTCGATTTCCATACGAGAGAACGGTCTTCCAGTTCGTCGGGAGCATCGATGGTGAAAACAAGGGTAGAGTCCATGCCGATGGCAAGCGGCAGGTTTTCACTCACTTTGAACGTAATGCCGTTTATCAGTTTGGCTTCGGGCATGGCCGGAGTAAATTCCTTGTCGTTGTCGCATGCTGTCAGAGCGGTACAAGCTGCCAGCATTCCGATGAACGCCCGGCTCGAGCTTCGATAGATAGAATTTCTATTCTTCATGTCGTTATCTTTTTTTTATGAATAAAAAACAGGGGGTTATTCTCCCCAACCCGGGTTTTGTTTTAAGTTCGGGTTCAGTTGCAATTGGTCGGTAGGCAATGGATAAAGGTAGTGCTTCTCTTCCCATTTACGTCCTGTTTCCAGCACGAGGAAGCCTTCGCTGTTTCTCTCATCGGTAACACCCGGCCATTTGTTTTGAAACTCCGTACCCGTCCACCGGATACCCAGGAAATCCTGTGGCATTTCTGTTTCGGCTGTCTTCCAACGTTTCAGGTCGTCTATGCGGAAACCTTCATTGAAAAGTTCCACTGTGCGTTCACGGCGGATTTCGGTTCTCATATCCAAGCTGTGGGCGGCGGCGAATCCGTTGGTCAGCTTGGGCATTCGGGCGTTGATGCGGCAGCGAACCCGGTTGAGAGAGAGGTTCAAATCTTCGTCGGAGATGGCTTCGTCCCGTTCGAATACAGCTTCGGCATAGTTCAACAGAACTTCTGCGTAACGGATGACGGGGTAGTCGTAGCTCTCGAAGTTATCGTTTACATACCGTTCGCAAGCCCACTTCTGATTGTTGTATCCGCTTCCGCTGGTAGGCACCAGTCCCTTGATGGAAGCCGAGGCACGATCCTCGGCGTCGCCTGTCCAGTTGACGCGTGAGTTCAGGTTGCTCCAGAAGTATTCATAAGGCTTACAGAGGGTATAAACCATGCGGTTGTCTCTATTCAGGTATTCGTCTGCTATCTTCAGGTCATCTTCGTACACTTCCGATTTTTCAATGGGGAGGCCGTCCTGGCAAAGATACATGGCGGCAAATTTATGAGAAATCATTTGGGCGTTTGCCAAACATTCTTTCGTGATGTTTTTGCCGATGGGGTCTAATGTCTCGTCGTGACGGCGAGAGAAGATATACTCGGTATTGGCGCTTTTTTGCAAGCCGGCCGGGTTGCATTTCGTGTCTTCCAGTATAAACATATACTTTTGTGCACTGTCGCCCAGGATGGCCGGTGCAAACAAGGAGAATGCGTTGGCATCGATTACTTCCCGGGCGGCTTTTGCAGCCATATCCAGCAGCTCTTTGCCTCGCGTTGTGTTACCGCGGAATTTCTGCCACGTACCTTCGTAGAGCGCTACACGGGAAAGCATGGCCCAGGCGCCTTCGCGGCCTACACGCCCTTTTTCCACCGTGGAAGTAACGGGAAGTAATTCGGCTGCATCTTTCAAGTCTTGAATGATGAGGTCGGCCACTTCGCTGCGGTCATTGCGCGCTACTTTCATTTCGGGGGCAGTAACATCAATCGGAGTAGTAACAAGTATGACGTTTCCGAAAAGTTGCAACAGGTCGAAGTAGCAGTAGGCCCGGAAAAATTTCGCTTCGCCTATGTACTGTGTAATGTCACTCTGGTTTGCATAGCCTTCTGCTTTCTGCAAGAGGATGTTGGTGCGACGGATGCGGTTGTAGGCATCGGTGTAGTTGTTGTCGGATGCCGGTATGCTGTTGGTGCCGTTGGAAAACACGTTCTTGCTGCCTTTATCCATGATAAGGTCGGAACGCTTATCGGAGTGGGGAGCATCGTACACGCTGTTTTTAAAATCGCGTGTCCAGCTATAGAATTGATTGGAAAACAGTTTGAAGTCTGTGGCAGTCTGCCAATAGTTACCGTCGGCAATCTGGTCTTTCGGGTCCAGGTCGAGGCAGGATTGCAGCATGCATCCTATGGCCAGTATCAAGATCGATTTAATTGTATCTTTTTTCATATTCATCTTCCGTTAAAAGGTTAAATTCAATCCAAAAGTCGCAGTGCGCAAGAATGGGTAGCGCTTGGAATTATCCACCTTGCGGTTTGCTTCCGGATCCCATCCGTCGTTGATTTTGCTGTGTTCCCACAAATCGCTTCCCGTTACGTATACACGCGCCATGCTCAATATTTTTGTTTTGGCAAGCAGAAAAGAGGGTAGTGTATACCCCAAGGTTACATTTTTCAGGCGCAGGTATGCACCGTCTTCTACCGACCATGAAGAACACTGGTAGTTGTAGTTGTTGAGTTCGGACTGGTTGGTCAGTGCGGGGTAGAAGGCTCCCGTATTGTCCGGTGACCATGTGTTGCCTATGTGCTGATTGCTGGTGTTCTGGTAAACGGCGCGCATCGGGATTCTCCAGGTACTTTCTTCACGCCAAATGGTACGTTTGCCCGCTCCTTGAAAGATAATAGCCAGGTCGAATCCATTCCATTCCAAACCGGCATTAATCGAGAACTGTACTTTCGGATCGTCTGTGCCCAGGTAAACCAAATCTTCTTCCGTCAACTTGCCGTCTTTGTTCACGTCTTCAAACATGTTATCGCCGAGACGCAGGTTGTTGAGTGTACCGATGGTACTGGTGTTCTTGTACTGGTTTACATATTTTTTCAGTTGTTCTTCGGTTTGAATCTTGCCGCAATAACGGAGGCCGAATACCGAATTCAGCGGATAACCTTCACGGTCGGAGCGTACCCCTGCTTGGATGGCTCCGCTGCCGCCGTTATCTACTAATTCATTGGTGGTGTAGGTAAATGTACCGCCGATGTGATAGTTTACTTTTCCGATTTTGTCTTGCCAGTTAATCAAGCCTTCCCAACCGGATGCCTTGAATGCTCCATAGTTTGCCGTAGGTGCCTTGTCGCCCAGAATACCCGGATAGGTAACGTCAATCAGCATATTGTCGCTTTTCTTCCAGAAGATTTCCGCCGTACCCGTCAAACGGTTCCGCAGGAATCCGAAATCGAGGCCGAGATTGTAGTTGTGGATGCGTTCCCATGTACGGTCGGTACTCGGCAATTTGCCGTTGGTATCTATGTAAGAGATTTTGCCGTTGCCTATCAATGCGCCGCCGCTGGGGATGAAGTTATATAACTGGGTTCCGTCATAGTGGTCCACGCCACTCTGATTACCTACGCTACCGTAAGAAGCTCTCAACTTCAATTCGTCTATGAAAGTCAGGTTCTTCATAAATGCCTCTTCTGAAATTCGCCATCCGGCGGAAGTACCCCAATAGAATACCCAACGGTTTTCGGGCTGGAATTTAGAAGAGCCGTCGTAACGTCCCTGTGCTTCCAGCATGTATCTGGAGCGGTAATTATAGTTGATACGACCGAAATAGGACATCACCGCTTCTTGCCATTTGGATGATTTGTCGTCTTCGTTTTTCAGGTAAACCACATCTTTTGTACTGTTGGGAATTTCCAGTGAGGGCAGTATGCCTTCCGTATAGAGGAAAGTGGCTTCATACTCTTTCAGGTTGTATTGTGAACCCACCATTACTTTTACATCGTGCACATCGGCGAAAACATGGCCCCAGTCAAGGTGTCCGGATAAGGAGTAAAAGTCTGTGCGTGAATTGGATTTGGAATACGAACTCTTGTCCTCTGTCGGATTGCTGCGTACTACACGGTCGCCTGCATAGTTATACCAGTCAATAGCTTTACTTTGTTTATCACGAATAGCCGTTGATGTATTATAGCCGGCCGTTACGGAGGCTGTCAGGTCTTTCAGGATGGAATACCTGAAAGTTTCGCTGATGTTGACGGCAGATACTTTCAGTTTGTTGTTGCCGCCCAGTTCGCAATACCAGTTGGGTGCGCCCCATGTTCCCCATGCGTATGGTTTGCCGTTAGCGGTAGCCGACGGGAAACCCGGTTGTTGCGAGTTGGTTGTCAGTGCCGAACCGATTTGTGTGGGCGCCACTTGATCCTGGCGGTTGTAGGCAATCACCGATTCTATGAACGCACGTTCGGACAGTTTGAAGGTGTTTGTCAGGCGCAGGTTGTAGCGGTTGTTATTGTTGTTACCCCATTTTAAGTTACTGTCATCAAACATATAACCTAAAGATAAGCGGTATTTCGAAACTTCCGAGCCGCCTGAAACGGCAAGTTCATGCTGGGTGGAAGCTGCTGTTCCCCACATGATATCCTGCCAGTCGGTGTCGAAGAACACAAAGTCCGTTACATCTGTAAAGGCATTGCCGAATGGATTCGTTGTGTGGTCGAGGTCGATATACTGATTTTTGTAGGCCAATGCCAGTTTGGCATAGCGCATCCAGGTGTCGTCGTCGCCGTAGCCATCGTTGGTACGTGCATCGACCACAGAAGATGCCCATTGTTCCAGGCTCATCAAATGAGGAGACAAACCGATGAACTTACTTGTTACCGAACCGTTGTAATTTACCTGTACTTTGCCTGGTTGGGCTTTCTTGGTTGTTACCAATACTACGCCACCGGCAGCTTTGCTACCGTAGATGGAAGCGGAAGCATCTTTCAGGAAGTTGATAGATTCGATATCGGAAGGATTCAACAAACGCAATTCGTTTACGCTTTCATATTCCACTCCGTCGATAATGACCAACGGACTGGTCGTGTTTTTCGATACTGCGCCGCGCAGACTCATGTTCCAGCTTTCATCGCCCGGGGCTGTAGAGTTACGCGTGATAATGACACCGGGAACCTGGCCTTGCAATGCCTGCACCGGGCTGGATATTGTTCCCTTATTCTCTAACATCTTTTGGTTCACTACTGTTACCGAGCCGGTCATGGTCGCTTTCTTCTGTGTGCCATAGCCTACGACTACCACTTCGTCCAGCATTTCCGAATTCTCCTTCAGAACCACTTTCAGAGTGGCTTCGTTTCCTTTTACCACAATCTCTTGCGACTGGTAGCCTATAAATGAAACCACTAAAGTCCCTTTTGCATTACTCAGGCTGAAATTACCGTCGATATCGGTAATGCAACCGTTCGTAGTGCCTTTTACCATGATGTTGGCACCGATAATGGGTTCACCGGCAGCATCGACTATGATACCTTTCACTGTACCGGTCTGCATAACGGTTTGTACCTCGTTTGTGCCGGCAAAAGCCAACTGCGGACTACCCGTACAAAGAGCAGAGGCCATCGCTGCTGAGAACAAAATTCGTTTCGATGAGAATTTCTGAAATTCATTCCTCATAATTTATAAATTTAAAATTAACACTATTACTTCTATTATAGCTGGTTCAGATGCATTGCTGTATGTATTCGCGTACTTCCTTGCGGCTGATAAATAAGTGGTTTTCGACCGTACGGCGCGATAAATTCAGTTCTGTGGATATATCGGAAGTCGATTTGTCTTCAAAACGGCTCATGATATATATTTTTCTACGTTGGGGAGGAAGCTGGCTTATCCTTTTCTTTTCGCAAACCGACAAGTCTTTAGCGATAATCTGATTTTCGGTTTCATTGCTATATGCCGCGGTATGGTCGTACATATAAGAAGTTATTTCCTGTTTCTTATAATGGCGGCGCACGTAGTCGTTTACCAGGTTCCGGGCAATCGTGTAAATGAAAAACTTTACAGTGTCCGGGCGAAGCATTTGCTTATAGTCCATTAAGCGTAGGAATACATCTTGAGATAAGTCTTCCGCTTCCTCTTTATTGTTTATTCTATAATAGATATAGAGGTAAACGGAGCGGTGGTAACTCGTGTAAGATTCTGCTATTAATTGGCTGGTTGTTATCATATAGTTTTCATGGTTACGTTTTTACCTTTGTTTGACAATTGCAAATATAGGTGGTAAAAGGGGGAAACAATTTTTTAGAGGACGTAACAAATCTCACTTCATTAA
>JAJBTJ010000033.1:0-637 GCA_020860905.1 Parabacteroides sp.
ATATTATTCTTATTCATACTCACGGCATTTGAATTGTTTTCTTTCGCAGTTTTCCAGTTTTATTTCAGGCATTGTTTTATCTTTTCTATAACAGGTTGCATTTTCCGGGTCCAGGATAAATTATTCTTAGCCCAATTTCGCAGATGTTCACTATAATTTTCCTGTTCCTGCAACTGATTATAAAAGTTAACGACTTCTTTTATGTCGATAGGCGAATCGTCAGTCGGGAAATATTTCACATAAGGAAATCCGGAAGGATAATCCCGGAGATTCACACTAACGACAAAAGGTAACCCTCTTATGGAGTATTCTCTTGATTTTAAATCTGAAGCTGTAAAAATCCTTTTTCGATGACATCCTAAGGAAGCAATCCCCATATCGGCTTTATCAAAAATTGCATCCAGTTGTTCACCCTTCACTATTCCATAAAAAATCACTTTATCTTCCAAGTGATTGATTTGTACCAATTTTTTTAACGCCGGAATAGCCGGGCCCTCACCAACGATATGCAATAAAACGTCTGTTTCCGGCACATTCCGGTAATAAAGTTTCAGTCCATTTATCACCCGGTCGATTCCATGCCATTTCGCAACCATGGCCACTACTAATAAATTTACCGGATTGGCCTGAACGGATT
>JAJBTJ010000033.1:647-11693 GCA_020860905.1 Parabacteroides sp.
GAAAAAACGCAATGCCATACATATTGTATTTTTCTTCCCATATTCAATTCTTTTACAAACGGATAAGTAGGAACTTCTATAATAACCGAATTACCGTTTTGTTTCAACGCTCTCAGCAATTTAAAAAAGTAAAAATCAAAAAGAACAAAACGAAAATAAACCACGCTCTTTTGAATAATCCAAAGGCTTTTTTCTTTTCTCAAATTATAAACATCCAACCCGGGCCATAAAACCTTAATGCCCTTCAACCACTTACTTTCCTCTCTGTAAATATTTACGGTTTGGGTATTATAGCCGGCTTGAGAAAAAACCTTTACTTGCGAATCTATTTTTTTCATAACGCCTACCGCTTCAGGTGAGGCGTTATAAATATAATACATCTTCATAAAAATCTATTTTTCAAAATCGATTTTATCCTCAGCAAACGATTAATCCAGATATAATACCTGTTGACAGGATATTCCCCGTGTTGTTTTCCTTTACGGCTTAAAAGGATTTCAAATTCTTCACGGGTTATATGCAATTTATTTAAAACCGATTTTAAATCCCTCTCCATTTCAACCTCATCGTACAAGGATTTCTCCATTTCTTTCAATGCCGCTTCACGGGTTATCTGGCCCGAAACAATCAAACTGGATAAATGCGAACGGCGTTTATCCACATGAAATTTTTCGGCAAACCATCTTAACTGAATCACTTTCGTAAGGATATTTTCGCAGTGTTTCGCCTTATAATACCGGAAACCGCAGAATCGGTTTAATTCTTCCACTGCTCTTTCTTTATTATAATTATAATCAATAAGGTCTAAAGGGTATACCGTTTTTAATCCCAAACATACCCTATCATAATCCCGGCGAAACTGGGATATAAAGGTTAAATTCTTAATTTCACCTTCTCCGAATTTTTTATGAATCTTTTTAATGTGGAATACATCGTACGCATCATACGTATTACTCTTTTGCAAAATAGACTCTAAAGCTAAATTACTACCCGACAAGAAATAATGGATTTTATAATCCCGAGCATATTGATAAAGGATAGCGAATAAAATATTATCCTGGGGAATGGCGATATTCGGAACTTCTGCCCGGATAAAAGCCCGGGTAATGTCAGCATATTGTTCTGCATCAGGCCGGATATTAATTAACTCTATCCCGCAGGCCTTACACAGATTCCGGATGTTATCCGTTGCCAGTTCGGTATCGAACCCGTCGTCGATATGTACGGCACAAATCCGAAGTCCCTATTTCCGGGCACCCAAATACGCCAGATAAGCAGAATCCAACCCGCCGGATATTCCCATCAGACAGTCGTATTTTTTTCCTTTCCCGTTTGTTTTCAATTCCGTTAAGAGACGTTCCAAACGTTTCGCACCTTCTTCATTGGGAAAATAAGAAGTTTCCAATTGCTTTAACGCCGTAGTACAATAATTACACTGCCCTTTTTCATTGAAAGTTATTCCCGGGTCGGACGCATTATCCATAATACAACGGGTACATACCCGGTATTCGCGTTTTATTTCACTCTTCATATAAAAATCTTTTCGATTAAAAATCAGCCAACCGGGTTAGCATCCCTGTTCGACAGTTGCGTTCAATATTATTTCCCTTAGTTTTTGCCGACATCCTTCAATCGTATGGTTAGATTGAATATAAGCTCTTGCCTTCAAGCTTTCGCTGAGCCAATTTTCATCCTCCATTAGTTTTTGAATCCCGGCAACGAACAAATCAATTTTATCCCATCCGTCTCCGTTTACTTGTCCCGTGTAGTAACCGAAATCAGAAGTAATATTATCCGGATTCCTGCTGCTAACGATACGCATACCGTAGCTTAATGCTTCTAAAAAAGAAACCGGAACTGCTTCATGAATAGAAGTATTTATCAATAGTTTCGATTCGCTTAATATTTTGGCTTTTGCTTCGTTTTCGACATGCCCTAAAAAATGACAATTTTTTAATTCATAATAAGGCTTCATTATATCATCAATTCTTTTTTCATGACACTGGCCTAAAAAAAAGAATTCATATTGAGGCAATTTCCTGGCAACCTCTCCAATCATCCAGGGCCGTTTAACAGAATCAATCCGTGCCAATGCGACAATATTATTTTTCTTCTGCTTTATTTCCTCTTCTGTCATTTCCGGAATTTGTACCGGATTAGGTAAATAAGCAGCCGAAAAATCAACAGGGAACCGATATAAATCTCGTGCTTTAGGCACTAAACATTTTCCCTGGGAAACTGCAATCAAACGCTTATGCCGATATAAATCGTTCAGTAACTCAGCAGATGCCTTATCAGGCCTTACTCCTCCTTGCTTTATAGACATCGTATCCAACTCTTTCCAATCCGACTCGGGCCTGGGATCTTGAATCCATAAAATTAATTTTTGTTTCTTGGATGCATATTCCATTACATGACGAGCTATCGACTGAAATTCGATAGATAAAAAGATATCATATCGATCGACAATTTCCCGGATTTTTCTACTTTTGAAACCTGTAAATTTTCGTATCGCCCTTTTTACTAACGAAGTCCCTTCTGTTGGCAAGAAAAGCACCTTCTTCGTATCATCCACCCAATGCTCTATCAATTCGTCTGTGTTATTTATTCCTATAATGGCATCTACTTCAATTTCTTCATTAGGCACATATTCAGCAATAATATTACGGGCTAACATTCCGTAGCCCCCCTTTCCGTTAGCAAAAGGTAACGAATTAGAAAAAAATTCGCCTACCAACAACCCTACTTTTATCTTTTTCATTGTTCTGTATTATAAGATTCACCCGACCCGTTATTCTTTTTTTTCAATTCGGTTTTCAACCAACCCGCAATCTCGAAAAAATTA
The DNA here is from genome assembly GCA_020860905.1 of Parabacteroides sp. Lineage (GTDB taxonomy): Bacteria > Bacteroidota > Bacteroidia > Bacteroidales > Tannerellaceae > Parabacteroides_B. The sequence goes on from JAJBTJ010000033.1 coordinate 3,493, forward strand.
CTTTTCATAGAAAAAAAGATAATCACCACCCCTATACAATTCAGCCACCAGGCCACATCCAGAAACGTATTGACAAAAGCCATAACAAACAATACAATAAAAGGGAAAACCACATTTTTAACCGGGTAGTGTGCAGGAAAAAGCCGGACAGAAAAAAAAGTACGTACTATAAAATAAACCGTGAACGCAATTCCGGTAGCAAAGGCAGCCCCTCTCGCACCATAAGCAGGAGTAAGAAAATAATTGCCCGCTAAATTTACTACCGAAGCGATTACCAACGCAATTCCGCCTAAATACGTTTTCTTTTTAAATCCGATTCCGTATCCTGTAGTTTCGGAGAGTATATACATCACGGGAATAAACACTAAAAAAGGCATGATACAGGCAGCTTCCCGATAAGAAGAAGCGAACAATAAAACAATGACATTTCTGAAAAGGATTAGTCCGGCAGCCATGCTCAACATAACCGTAGCTATGATTTTAAACGCATTTTCAAAGAACACGTAATTATAATTATCCTTTTCATAAGTTTCCAATGCTACCGGTACCCAAAAGTTACTGAATCCTGTTTGTACAATCGTTAAAACAGCTATAATTTTGCTTGCTGCCGTATACAAACCGATTTCTTTAAAATTTGAGAACGTTGACAACGCGATTTTATCCATTCCCTCAAACAACCAGGCTATAATAAAAATCGGTACGAGAGGTAAACTATATTTAAAAATATCCCGAAGTAAATTCCGGCTTTTTTCGTCGAAATCATACATAGCGAATCTCCAGAACTTCCTTTCGTACAGAATTGAAATAAGAATTGAAACCAATAAAGCAATACACGAACTATATACAATCGCATAAAAATCGGGAGACACATATTTGGCATACACAATCACGACAAATGCCGTTATGCAACTATTAACAATCCGGATCACAGAAAAAACGTTTCCATTTTGCTGCATTCTTACCACAGTGGTCACAAATCGCTCTATAACCGACAAATAAACACAAACGACCAGTAATAATACAATCTTTACATTTTCAGTGCCCGTAATAAAGACCGACAATTTTTTCCAAAAAAGTAAAAGGAAAAAAGAGAAAAATACGGTCCATCCTACTGCGATAAGGGTACATAACCAAACCAATTTATTCCGGTCCTCTTCTTTTTCACTGTAAAAGAACCGCATACAGCCTTGATCCACCCCAAGTAAAACAATTTGCAAAATAAAATTCAATGCCAACGTAAACAATGATGCTTTACCAAATTCGTCCGGCAATATCAACAAGGTAATTATTGGCGTAGTAAAAAATGAGATTAAGGCTGCCAACCAATTCCCATAGGAAAACTTGATAAAAAGTTTTATCATTTTTGTTTCAAAAAGTGGAGATAGACAACGCCTCAACAAAACCGAGCAAGCCTCTTCCTGTTTCCGGTTCGCGCCATCTTTGTTTCAAAGAATAAAGCCAAAAAGGACTGTACCTCGGCATAACCAAAGCAAGCTTTGCTTTTGCCCTCGGTTTGCACTATCTTTGAATGGATAAAGCAAAATTTTCGTGATTTTTCCCAGCATTGAAACGTGTCATCCAATTCATATAACTATTTACACGCATCCGGGATGCATTTTCTTTTATAAAGAAGAAGCTCATTTTATTTATGAATTCTTGTACATCCGGGTTGGGGCTTAATAAAAATCCCGTTTCATTCTCCGTTACAATTTCCGGAATGCCCCCTACTCCGGTAGCCACGACAGGAATACCGAAAGCTTGAGCTTCCATCATAGACACGGGTATCCCTTCCGACTCCGAAAGAGAAACGAATACATCCACCGGTTGTCCGGAATAGAAATCCAATACCGTTTTATTGTTGACCGAACCTAAAAAACGCACTTCCAGGTTTGTACAGGGATTTTGCTCTATCCTATTTTTAACCTGATCGAATAACGGGCCACCCCCGGCATGTGTCCACACTATCGAACGGGAAGGGAAAGCCCGAGCCAAAGCTATGATATAGGAAGCCAACAAATCATTTCTTTTCACCGGATTCATAAAACTGCACGAAAAAATAGATAGTTTATCTGTATCTACCGGCAATAAACCAGAAGAACATGCATGAATCCCCAGATACATCCTGTGTATTTTGCTTTGATAATCCGGAAATTTAGCCCACAAGTATTCTTTCCCTTTATCCGACACCACATATACCCCTCCGATTTCGGATAAAACATACTTCCTCAAAAATGCCGACCTGAACTTCACCCGGAAGTCATACACATCAAATCCGTGTGCCCGCGTAACTTTATTTTTAATTCGCCAATCCCGGAACATAGCACATCCCAACGTCGCAAAATCGAACCAATAGGTGTATAAAATACAAACCTCGTCTACAGGAAGCGAATCAAAATAACACGATAACCACTTCTTTACTTCACTCGCACGATAGATTTCACCCACCGTTATCTTAACTTTATTAGAAATCCCGCCACCTTTGTCTTGCCAGAACGCTTTAAGAAAGAGAAGAGAAAACAAAGCCCTTCCGCACCGTGCAATTTTATAAAAAAGTTTTCTATCCTTTAATTTAACCGCCAAAGACATATCCACCCGGACATTTTCATATTCCGATAACGAAAACGGTGCATCGTCCATAGCTAAAGGAACCAATACTACTTTATCAAAATGGGAAGATAAAGATTTTAATTCTGGAGAAATAAAAGGTTGTTCTCCAGCAATCCGATAAGGGAAAGAAGCTGTAAAAAAAATCAACGTCCTATTTCCTTTATTCTCATCCGATTGTATGCCCATATAATTTGGGAAGTTTTACAAACTCCAATACTTCAATTCGTTGATTTTCCCTTTGTACATCCCCTTTATATCCACCAGTACCGCATTATCGTAAGTGAGGGATTTAAAAAACTTTTCGTCGAGCGTTTTATACTCGTCGTGCGATACGGCAACCACTACAGCATCGTAATTATTTCGCGGCTTTTCTATCAGCTTGAAACCGTACATACGCTTTACCTCTTCCGAATCCGCATACACGTCCACCACATCCACGTCGACGCCGAAATCTTTCAATTCGTTGATGATATCCACCACTTTCGAATTCCGGATGTCCGCCACGTTTTCCTTAAAAGTCATACCCATAACCAACACGCGGGCGCCTAAAATACCCTTTCCCATGCCAATCAGTTTCTTTACCAGCTTCTTCGCAATATAGCCTCCCATCGTGTCGTTGATAAAACGGCCAGCACTGATAATCTGGGTATGGTATTTCAATTCGTTCGCCTTATAAACCAAATAGTACGGGTCGACGCCGATACAGTGCCCGCCTACCAGCCCCGGGTAAAATTTCAAGAAATTCCATTTCGTTCCCGCAGCCTCCAACACATCGTACGTGTTGATGCCGATACGGCTGAAAATAATCGACAATTCATTCATCAGCGCGATATTCACGTCACGCTGCGTATTCTCGATTATCTTGGCAGCTTCCGCTACCTTGATATTCGGCGCCCGGTGAACTCCCGGTTTGACCACCAGCTCGTACACCTTGGCGATGGTTTCGAGCGCTTCCCCGTCGCATCCCGAAACGATTTTTATCGTATTAGGCAACGTATGCACTTTCTCGCCCGGGTTGATGCGCTCCGGTGAATAACCGATTTTAAAGTCCACTCCCGCCTTTAAGCCGGAAATCTCTTCCAGTACCGGGATGCAATCTTCTTCCGTACAGCCCGGATAAACAGTTGATTCGTAAACTACGTAGTCGCCTTTTTTAAGGGCGTGCGCCACAGAACGGGTAGCACTGATAAGCGGCGTCAAATCAGGCTGGTTATGGTCGTCGATTGGCGTGGGAACCGCTACGATGAAAAACGACGCTTCCCTGAGTTTATCTATAGACGAGGTAAACTCGATAGCCGTATCCTCAAACGCTTCGTGATCCAATTCCTTGCACGGGTCGATGCCTTCACGCATCTTCGACAAACGCTCTTCGTTGATATCGAATCTGATAACCGCTATTTTCTTTGCAAATTCCAAGGCCAATGGCAAGCCTACGTAACCTAAACCGACCAACGCCAATTTAGCTTCCTTATCGACTAATTGTGTATACATGTTTGTTTATTAGAAAATGAAGGGCTTCCGGCCGGAAGCCCCCGGTAAATAAATTAAAGCCGGCTCACCCGGTTATCCCGTATCTCATATCGTTCGCCGCTTTCCGGACAAACGGCGATACCTTCCGAATCGAAATGCAACCGGTGACCGTATTCGCTCATCCAGCCGGTCTGGCGGGCCGGGTTGCCTACCAACAAGGCATAAGCCGGAACATTTTTCGTTACTACCGCCCCGGCGCCGATAAAAGCGTACTCGCCGATATCATGACCGCAAACAATCGTAGCGTTAGCCCCGATGGTAGCCCCTTTCCCTACATGGGTACGGGCATACTGCGATTTCCGGTTCACCGCGCTCCGCGGATTCGTTACATTGGTAAAAACACACGACGGACCTAAAAACACATCGTCGCCGCAGGTTACCCCCGTATAAACGGACACGTTATTTTGTACCTTCACGTTATTTCCCAGTACCACATCCGGTGAAATAACCACATTCTGCCCGATATTACAATGGCTGCCGATACGGCTGCCGGACATGACATGACTGAAATGCCAGATTTTAGTGCCTGCGCCGATTTGGCAATTTTCATCGATTACAGCGGTGGGGTGAACAAAGAACAAGGATTCCATAAATTTATCCTTTCGTATAAAATGCGCGGATACGACGGATTACCCGGTCTTGTTGTTCGTGCGTAATTTCCGTATCAATCGGCAGCGAGAGTACCGAAGAGGCCAACTCTGCCGCCGTATCCAACGCTTCAGCCGAACGGGTTACCGGCTTAAAAGCCTCTTGTTCCTGGAGCGGAAGGGGATAATAAATCATTGCCGGAATGCCGTCTTCAGCCAGGAAGTTTTTTAAAGCATCCCGCTTGCCGTTCAAAACCTTGAGGGTATACTGATGGTAAACATGCGTAGAATAAGGCATTTCCTCCGGCGTAACGAGGCCCTCGATACCGTTCAACTGCTCCGTATAATACTGTGCCGCACGGTAACGGGCCGTTCCATACGCGTCCAAGTATTTCAGCTTGACATCCAGGATAGCCGCCTGAAGGGTATCCAGCCGGGAATTGCATCCCAATACACTGTGATGGTATTTTACTTGCTGGCCGTGATTGGCAATCATCCGCAATTTCACGGCCAACTCGTCGTCGTTTGTCATCAAAGCGCCACCGTCGCCGTAACATCCTAAATTTTTAGATGGGAAAAAAGACGTACAACCGATATGCCCGATCGTGCCCGTTTTTTTCTTTTCCCCGTTACCAAACGTATAGTCCGCTCCGATGGCCTGGGCATTGTCTTCGATTACATACAAGCCGTATTCACGAGCAAAAGACATAATCGGTTCCATATCGCAACTTTGCCCGAACAGATGTACCGGAATAATCGCACGCGTACGCGGCGAAAGCGCTTTCCGAAGATGCGCGGCCGTTACATTGAACGAGGCGTAATCCACATCCACCATAACAGGGGTGTAGCCCAACAAGCCGATTACCTCGGCCGAGGCTACATAGGTAAAAGCCGGAACAATCACTTCGTCGCCCGCCTGCAAATCCAACGCCATCAAGGCGATTTGCAACGCATCGGTACCGTTCCCGCAAGGAATTACATGCTTTACCCCGCAATAGGACGCCAAATGAGAAGAAAATTCTTTTACCTGCGGGCCATTGATAAAGGCGGTGGAATCTATCACGTCACGGATAGCCGCGTCTACTTCGTCTTTTATGCGGGCGTATTGACCTTTCAGGTCGACCATTTGAAGTTTTGTCATCTTGCTTCCCGATTTAGCTGTCCCAACCGAAAGGATGTTTTACCAAAGGCAACTTGGCTAACGGATGATAGTCGCCTTTTAAACCGACCGCCTCTGCATGACGGATTTCATGAACGATACCGATGCACTGCCGCACTTCGTCTAACCCGAACCCGTTGCCGGCCAATGCATGCTTGTAGCTTTCCAAATGCAGTTCGGTAAAGCCCTGGCTGAATTCGAACTCATCGCCTTCTATCCGGATGGAACGGTAGGTACGTTTTTCGCCTTCCACCGCGTTAGGGGGTAGATTATCCCCGTTAATACTCAGGAAATAGCGAACCCGGGCACGTTCGAGGCCGAGATAGCCGGCTACCCGGTCGTGGCTTTTTACATGCACGATATTTTCTTTCACCGGGCCGAAAATCCAAGTCAGCATATCGTAAAAATGAACGCCGATATTCGTTGCCACACCGCCGCTTTTCCGGATATCGCCTTTCCAACTGGTATAATACCAGTTACCGCGCGAAGTGATGTAAGTTAAATCCACATCGTATATTTTATCTTCCGGCCCTTCGTCGATGCGTTTCTTCAACGCCTTAATCGAATCATGCAAACGTAATTGCAGGATATTATTTACCCGGTGCCCGGTTTCTTTTTCCACCTCGGCTAACGCGTCGATGTTCCACGGATTCAAAACCAGCGGCTTCTCGCAAATCACATCCGCACCCGCCCGCAATCCGTAGCGGATATGGGCGTCGTGCAGGTAATTGGGGGTACAAACGGAAACCATATCCACCTGGCTGCCGGTTCCTTTCAGTTTAGAACAGTGCCGCTCGAACAACTCCATTTCCGTAAAAAAAGACGCTTCGGGAAAAAAGCTGTCCATGATGCCGACACTGTCGAACTTGTCGTAAGCAGCGACCAACCGGTTACCCGTGTCTTTTATGGCTCGCAAATGGCGGGGAGCAATGTAAACTGCCGCTCCAATTCAAGCCAAAATTTTCAAAATCATATTGCTAAATCTTAATCATTGCCCGTTTTGTCAAAACCCGGAATCCATCCCCGCAACAAAATGTAGCCAGTAGTGAGAAAAAATAAAAAAAATACAAATCCGATTAAAATCATTATTTTATTCGGTTTATAAGCGCCTAACGATACTTTCGCTGGCTCTATCACCATATAAACCGGAGTATGTTCCTGAACTTTCACCCGGTTCATTTCCAATTGTTGAGCCATCTGATTATACACGTTATACGCTAAATCCATCTCGTTTTTCAACCGTTCTTCTTCTGTCATCGAACGGGCCGAGATGACGTTCCGGTTCTCATCCGTATAACGGGCGTACGCCTGCTGAGCCTGGTAATAAGCAGCCTTGGCCTCACCGTACAGCTTCTCGGTAAAAACCAAATCGTGCCGCGATTTTTGCGTGCGGTAATCAATGACGTATTGCTGTAATTTACTTAAAACAGAATCCATTACAAGGGCCGAAACCAAAGGGTCTTGCATGACTACAGACCCGGTAATAGCTCCGGTTTTTTTGTCTGCCTGAACCATGATTTTCTGACGTAAGGAATTTATAAACGATTCCTGTTCTGCCGTTAAACGAAATGAATCGATTTCAGTTACACGTTGGGGTGAAGGAGAATCTTTAAACAACGATACCGTCCACCCCAACAAACGGAAAGGAGCGCCCGTAATGTGTCCCCACCACGGCGAACGTTGGTGCTCGGTCAAATAATCGTATAACGTAGTACGAAGCGTGCCGTTCTGCGTTTCGACCGGCATGGAAATGAATTCCAGCAAAAAAGGCGTACTTTGGACTATATCCGGATAAAGCTCCACCGACAAAGCGTCTTCGCCCGCTGCTCCGGAACCGAGGTTAATGCCCGCCATAGCCGCCAATCCGCCCAACTGCCCCATCCGGTTACCTTGGGAATTCTCGGGGCTGAGCTTTACCTCCGTTTTATATTCTTTGGGAAGGCTGAAAGCAACCACCAGACCGAGAACAGCTCCGATGCCGCAAGCCTTGAAGATAAACCTGCGCTGTTGCCAGAGCTTACGGGCCAATTCGACCAGGTCGATTTCCTGCCCGGAAGAAGAAGATGTATTAAGTTGTTCGTTTTCCATATTTTCATCGTACAGAATAAAAATCGTATTTTCCGTGTGTCCGGTTAATCAGTAAAACAGGAAGTAAAGCGGGTAGCAAGTTATATCCGGCAAACATACGCGAAACAGCGTTAAGAAAGTATCCGCCCCAACTGCCGTTCCTATTTTTCATCGGATAACTTTACCCGTAACTGTCGCCGGTCGCGAACCTTGTCGAAAATAACGTTCATTACCGTCCAAACAACAATATC
>JAJBTJ010000167.1 GCA_020860905.1 Parabacteroides sp.
AAAGAAATGAAAACCCACCGTGGTAACGGTCGTTCCCGGCTCCCCGGAGAAGAGCGAACCTCCTGTTTTTTCAGTATAAAAGAAATTTTTGTCATGTACTATGGGGTCAAGCAAAAAAAGAAGACTGTCGGCAGACGCCTCGCGGCGAGCGAAAAAGCCACAAGCCAAGCAAACGGCCCTTCTCAAAAAAACATTTTCTTTCCTTTCGTTTCTTTCGAAAAAGAAACGAAAACCGTCGGCAGACGCCCCCGCGGCGAGCGAAAAAAAGCAGGGATTCCACCCCATCCGGAGTAAAATCCCTGCCCCTCAGTAAACCTGATACAGCACCAGCGCCGTATCAGCCCCTTAGAACGACATATTCAACTGCATCACATACGTACGCGGAGCCGAAACAGCCATCGGACGTACACAATACTCCTTATTCAGCAAATTATTGATAAGAAACTGGATTTGAACATTATTCGTCACCTTTACACCCGCGCGCAAATCCATCACGAAATACCCCTTATTCTTATCCTTCCAGTAACCATTCAAGTCGTAACCATCCGAAGTAGTACCGAACAACAAACTACGCACATAATCCATCACCTCCGGATCGCCATACTTCTCACGTTCGTCGACCATCAAATAATCCACCGCCAGCGTCTTACTCTTCCAGCTCATGTTAGTGCCCACATTCAAGCGCTTCCACTGGAAATCGAATACCCCCTTCACCGTATGCTTCTGCCGGTACTTCAAGTACTTCGAAGTATTCGACTTGGTTTTCATCTGCAACGGGTCAGTGTACAACGCCTCCACCTCGTTCTGTTTCTTATAATTCATATCCTCCGGCTCGATAAACACATAACCCAGGTTATAAGTGAGCTTCATCGTAGGATTGAACTCGTACATACCACTGGTCGACACGTCTACCCCATAGATACGCGCCTTCTCCACATTATAAAACTGAGCGCCGATTTCCGGGAAACGACCCGCCAGGATATTATCGACCGCCTGCGGCAAGCTGCCGATAGCACTCATGCCCGCTTTGTCGAACAAGCCGAAACGGAACTCGATCATATTCTTATACTGCGTGTAAAAAGCCGCCACATCGAAAAAACCCTTCAGGTTGCCGAACTTATACCCCTGCTTCAAACCGATTTCGGCATTATACCCCGTTTCAGCTTTCAGCGAGCTGTTGGGATACGCCGCCACGCCCCCGATATTCTTGTAAATATACTTTTCGGTAATCGACGGATACCGGTATCCCTGCCCGAAAGAAGCCCGCAGGAACGTAGCCTCGGCCAGCTTGTAATTCAACCCGCCCCGGAACACCGGTTTTACCGGGATATTCGTACCGAAGATTTTCGTTTTCGCTTCCTTGTAATGCGAGTCGATGCGGTAATACTCGAAACGCACCCCCAGCGAAAGATTCAAGCGGTCGAAGAAATTATCGTCGTACTGGAAAAACAAAGCCGCGTTATCACTATCATGCGAATCGGTAAGCGCCGAGTTCACCCGTACATGCTCGTAAGTAGCACCCGTAGTGAGCTGCGCATCCCCCCACCGCTTGCTGAACTGGTAGTCGAGGTAATACGAGTAAGTATTATCCGGCCTGATATTCTCCCCTTCGGGCGAAACCATGTCGTTCAGCCACGGTATCAGCTTGGAACCGTCGATTTTCCCAGCCGGAGTAAGAGGGAAGTTATTGCTGTGGTTCATACCCCAGGCAAGCAAATCCATATAATCGGCCGTGCCGGCGGTAGGGAAAACCTGACGACCGAGGCCCACCAAGCCGTCCACCGTACCTTTCAAATCGCCGTTGAAAGCCGGGCCCGCCAACGGAAGCAAGTACGAGCCGAGATTGCTGATTACATCGGCCAGCTTGTCGACATCCGTACCCATGTTGCTGGCTATTTCGAGGATACTTTTATCTTCGGGACGCGAAGTCACCTTGTACGATTTGTAATAGAAACGGCCTTTCAGGCGGTGCGTGGTATGCTTCTTCTCGTTCGTATAATTGAAAAACGGGTCGAGGTAGAACACGTTGTCTTCGCGCCCCATGTTGGTGAGGGGTGACGGAGTGTACGCCTCTTCAGGCGAGCGCCAGATAAAGAAATCGCCGTACTGGTTGGAGAGGAAGTTCACGTTGAAGCCATAGTTCAGGCCGGTGGCGTACGGGTCGTGGTAAGTAAGATTCCCCCCTACCCGCACGCGCTTGTTGAAGTCGTACATCCGGTAACCTTCGTCGCTGAACAGGTTGAGGCCGCCCGAAACGTCCCAGTTGCCGATGTGGCGCGAATGGGTGAAATCCACCCCTTCGTAAATCGGGTTGCGGATGCCCGACAATACGTTTTTACGCAAGAACGGCTCGATGTCGTATTTCCCTTCCTTCCAGAAACTCTTGTCAGACCATTCGTAGCTTTCGTTCCCGGGATTGCCGTAAATACCCAGGTAAGTATTCACATGCGTGGCAGGAACCAGTCCCGGGCGGGCGGTACGGATGTTAATCAGGCCGTTCAGGGCCGACGAGCCGTACAACACCGACGAGGCGCCTTTCAACACTTCCACCTGTTCGACGTTTTCCATCGGGATGGTGTTCCAGTTGATTTCGCCGTTGCCGGGGGTAAGGGCCGACATACCGTCGACCAGTATCAGGCTGCGGGCGCCTACGCCGTACGTCCAGCCGCTACCGCCCCGGATAGAAGGCTGCCGGTCGGTTACATCCACGCCGGGCAAGGTTTTCAGGGTAGCCGACAAGTCGGTAGGAGCCTGTTTGGCGATATCGGAGGCTTTGAGCAAATCCATCGAAACGGTGATGTCGCTCAGTTTCTGTTCGAAACGGCCTACGCTCACCACCACTTCGTCCATCAGGTTGGATTTATCTTTCAGGTACACGTCTTGCGTCATCACTTCGCGGTTGTTGATTACCACGAGAAGCAGATGGGTTTCGTAACCGATATAGCTGAATGTGAGCTCTACACCGCCCGCGGGCAGGATAAGCTCGTAGTAGCCGTTTACATCGGAAACGGTGCCTTGCAGGGCATCTTTCGCGTTATTGGAATACGAGATATTGACGCTGGGCAACGGTTCGTTGGTTTTGGCATCGTACACGTGTCCTTTCAGGGTTTGCGCGGAAACGGTTCCGGCAAACACGAGGAAAAGCAGCAGGAAAGTATATAGATTTTTCATTTTTCAATCCTTTTTTACTGGTTAAGAGAAAATAAGCCGTTATTCGGCGGCTACTTTATCGAGCGCAAGGGTTACTTCGAATACAGTGGTATGTTCGAATAGCGGAATAAACTGTTCAAGAAACGCGTTTAAAAGTTGAAGCATGCTATCATCAGAGTTAGCAAGCGTTTTACTTAATAACGGCATCAAAGGCAATAAAGGTAACAACTGTTCTTTGTCGAGCGTAAGTTTTACAGTTCCGTTACCACTCATGGTTAACGGAATACCTTGCTGCCCCCACTCCATCACTTTAGCCACTATCGCTTTTATTTCGTCCATCGACAGAGACGTGTTATTCCCGGAATTATCCGCATTTCCCGATTCGGCAGCTTTGGTGGTCGCATCCGTGCTTTGAACCGCTTTCAAAATCATTTGCAAATCCAGTTGCAGGTACAACTTATCGGCTCGCACATAATATTTACACAAGTTAAGGGGCGACTTTCCCCATTCCTGGTCTGTCAATCCTTTATAAGTAGCTTGAATATTTCCGTCCGGCAACATATCCATATTTCCTACCATCATCGGGAGCATAAAACCCAGCAACATCCCGATTTCATCGCCCATTGCCTGAGAAGTTTCCGAATCGATAGTAATAGTAGTACCGCCTTCTTCCTTTTCAAACGGCTCTATTTCCCATTTTATTTGAAGAGGATTTCTCCTGTTCAGTTTCCATTGCCCGGCCATTGCATTCTCCGGCATCACCACATGCGTCAAATTCAGCGCCATCACACCCGGCATCACCTTCCCGGCATAATCGAAGGTAGCGCCGGCGGCGGTAGTAGAAGAGCCGGCGAAGGTATACCCGTCGGCCGCAGCCGTTAAGGGCACATTATAAATAAACGTTTCCTTTTCGGCAGGAAACACATTATACAATACCAGCGTCTTCTCTTCCGCTTTCAGGTACACCCCTTTTCCTATCAGTTCCGCTCCGCTGTAAGTAAGCATCAGTTTGTTGCTTTCCGGTAAAGAAGTAGACTTGTTTTCGTACAACGCACTTATCTCCGAGCCATCCGGCCAGGTCGCCTCGTCGTCGTCGTCGCATGCGGTAAACACGCACGCCAGGCTAACTGCACAAAAAAGTGCCAATAGATAAAACTGCTTCATGTTACATCTGATTTAAGTTGATTAGTATCGGATGCAAAGTACAGTTATTTCCGTGAGGTTAAAAAGGTCTAAATTATAGAATAAATGTTCTAATAGTAATATTTTGAAAGACGGATTAAAATAAAGGCTTTTTAGAATAGTCAAAATTAAATCTTTACTCGTCGAAAAAGGGGTTCCTCACACCTCCCGGCGCACAGGAACCCCTTGTTTTTTTATTTCGTTAACTCCATTTCGTCCAGCAAATACCCCGCTCCGGCTACCTTGTCGATTACGAACAACACGTAGCGGATGTCGGCGATAATCGAGCGCTGGTAATCCGGAAGGTACTGGATGTCGCCCCCTACGCCTTCCCAGTTCCGGTCGAAGTTGATGCCTACCAGCTCGCCCTTGCCGTTCATTACCGGGCTTCCCGAATTACCGCCCGTAGTATGGGTGGTAGCGGCAAACGCCACCGGCATCCGGCCGTCAGGCAACGCATACGGGCCGAAATCTTTCGCTTGGTACGCCTTTTTCAACGCCGGGTCTACCACGAACTCCCAGTTATCCGGGTCTTCCTTCTCCATCACCCCTTCGAGGGTAGTGCGGAAATCGTACGATACGGCGTCGCGCGGCTAGTACCCTTTCGCCTGGCCATAAGTTAGGCGGAGCGTGAGATTGGCATCCGGAAAGGCGTTCTGCTCGCCATTCATCATCAACAAACCTTGTACGTATTTGCGGTGAGCGATGGCATAACCGTCGTCGAAACCGGCCAACGCCTTCTTCAAGGCTTCTTTTTCCGCCGCCACCGAACGGGCGAAAGCAATCATCTTATCCTGCTGCAACGCCTTAGCCGACGGCTTCGCCTTGAAACGGGCGAAGTTTTCCGGGCTGCCGAAAACCGACGTTTCGAACAAATCGTCTACATACGCATCCACATCCCCTTTGTACTCGGCAGAAACGGCTTTCAAAGCGGCCGGCAGGTTCTCTTCCGGAACCAGGCGGATATACTCTTTCAATAACACTTTCGCCACCTTTTTATCTACCCGCGGCGAATAGTCTTTGTCGGCAAAACACCGGTAAGCCGCCTCCAAGGTGTCTAACTGTGCCTGTATCGCCGCTTTGTTTTTCGATTTCAACGCTGCTTCGAGCGCCTCCGTCTTTACCGGCGCCTTGCTGAACTCGATGCCCCGCACCAGCGCCTCGTCGAGCATCCAGCTACGGAATCGCAGGCCGGCGCGGTCGGTTACGATTTGCTCGAGCGTAAGCAGCGCATCCCGGTAATCGGGCTCGCATACCTGGTAAGTCCAGGCCTTCAGTTTTTCCTGCTCCGCCTTTTTCACGCCCTCGAAATCGCGCTTGTTAATGGCCCAGTTCGAGCCGATGGCGTTTTTATACGCATTCGTGGAGCCGGCGTATTTGCTGGCGTACTGGATACGCACTTCCGGGTCGGCCAGCATTTCTTCGAGCATGGCTTGCTGGCGCAGGTTGCGGATATTGATACGCACGGCGTTGTCGATGTCGCGCCGCTCGGCTACTTCCCACGAAGTGTAGTATTTGTCGGTGCGTCCCGGGAAACCCATCATCATTACATATTCATATTCGTTTACCCCTTTCAGCGAGATTTTGAAAAACTGTTCCGTTTTCAGCGGCACGTTCGTTTCGGAATAAGGGGCGGGATTGCCGTCTTTGTCGGCATATACCCGGAAGATTGAAAAATCGCCCGTATGGCGCGGCCATATCCAGTTGTCGGTATCGGCTCCGAACTTTCCTATTGACGAGGGGGGCACGCCTACCAGCCGCACGTCGGGATACACTTTCTTGGTAAACAGATAATACCGGTTGCCGCCGTAAAAAGGCTTGATTTCCACTTCGGTGCCGGGGTGTTGTTTCAGGAACTCCTCGCCTGCCCGTTTCCGGGCCAGTTCGTTCAGGAAGGAAGCGGAAAGGAACTTGGCGCTGCCCGGGTCGGTATCGCTCTCGAGCGCTTCGTTCACATAGTCGGTTACGTCGTCGATTTTATTGATAAACGTTACTTTCAGCCCCGGGTTAGGCAATTCCTTATCGCGCGAGGGCGCCCAGAATCCGTCGGTAAGGTAATCGTGCTCGAGCGTGCTGTGCGACTGCACATAGCCGTAGCCGCAGTGGTGGTTGGTAAGCACCAGCCCTTCCGGCGAAATGATTTCGCCCGTGCAGCCTCCGCCGAAAATCACCACGGCGTCTTTCAGCGACGGCCCGGCAGGGTTGTAAATCGCTTCGGCTTCGAGCTCGAGCCCCATCGCTTTCATTACTTCGTACTTTTGTTGCTTCAGCAGCGGCAACAGCCACATGCCTTCGTCGGCTGCCGCCGGAAGCGCCGCCAGGCAAACGGCAAGGGATAATAAGATTTTCTTCATACGGTTGTTTTTTATTCGGATAATCGGTTTATTCTTCTTCGCGGTATACTTTCATTATACACTGCTTGCAATCGAACCCGAGGTGCAGGCGCGTGTCGCTGTAAACCAGGTAATAGGGCTCTTTGTAGGGCGAATGTTCGTGGCCATGTACCGGACACCAGCCCAGGCTGTAGTGCAAACAGTGCCGGGTAAACATCAGCGGTACGCCCGGCGGCGGCGCCAACTCGAAAGCCGGCTCTATCGTTTCGGCTCCCTGGGCGCGATAAAAGGCTTCCGCTTTCCGGTTCGCCACGTTTGCCAGGTAGGTAAGGCGGCGGGGAACAGCGGGGAGAATGCGGGAAAGTGTGGCGGCCGGAGGAAGCTCGCGCCTCCACCCGATACGGCGTACGGTTTCGAGCTTCTCTATCGCCTCGCGCCGCATATCGGCCAGTACCGACGAGGGGACGAACCAGTTACGCGCCGTAGTGATTTGCACCTCGGCGGGACGTGCCGTGAAAACGGTATTTCCCAGGCGGATTAGTTGCGAACGGATATTTTCTTCTTGTCCGCGTTTCGCTTCTTCGTGCCCGAATTCGCGGGTAACGGCAGCCCGGTTGCCTTCGTCGTCGGTAACGGAGAGGCTGAATCCGAAGGCGTTATCGCTCCATTCAAGCCGGACGGGTATTTTTCTTTCGGCGGAAGGGCGCGAAAGCATTTTTTCGAATTCATGGTCGTAGTTGCGGTAAAGCGGCATGCCGGCTTTGAGGGAACGGGGCGTTTCGGCGGGATAGATTTTATTGGTTTCCGCCTTGTTCACCCGGAAGCCTTCGAGGGTGCCTTTTTCATTGAAAAACACCAGCCCGTCGCCGTTGGCCACCGGCTTGGTTCCGGCCAGCAGGAAATGGGTTCCGCGCATTTCTTTTACCGTGCCCACGGGCTCGCCGAGCGATTTAGGCGTATCGAACGAGGTAATGCCGGGGGTACGCCCGTCGAGGAAATAGTCGGTAAAGCCGCGGTTGAAACTCTTCTCCGGGGCGGGTTCGAAAAAGAAACCGACCCGGCCCGACGAGGCGCGCCGGTACTCGGGACGCTTCTCGAACAGGGCGTCTAATTTTTTGCGGTACCAGGCGGTGATATTCTTTACGTAGGTAACGTCTTTGAGGCGCCCTTCTATTTTAAGCGAGGTAACGCCGGCGTCGAGCAAGGCTTCGAGCCGGCCGGAACGGTTCATATCCTTGAGCGACAACAAATGCTTGGCGGCGAGGATTTCGCGTCCTTCCGCACCGGTCATCGTATAGGGCAGCCGGCAGTACTGGGCGCATTCGCCCCGGTTGGCGCTGCGTCCCGACAGGGCGGCGCTCAGGTAGCACTGGCCGCTGTAGCTTACGCACAAGGCTCCGTGCACGAATACTTCGAGGGGCACGGTAGTTTGCGAAGCGATGTTCCAGATTTCATTCAGCGACAGTTCGCGGGCGAGCACCACCTGGGCAAAGCCTCTTTGCTCGAGGAAGCGTACGCGTTCGGGGGTGCGGTTGTCGGTTTGCGTGCTGGCATGCAACGGGACGGGCGGCAAGTCGAGGGCGAGCAGCCCCATATCCTGCACGATCAGCGCATCGGCGCCGGCTTCGTACAGTTGCCAGGCGAGCGATTCGGCTTCGGGCAATTCGTCGTCTTTGAGGATGGTGTTGAGGGCTACGTACACGCGGGCGCGGAACCGGTGGGCGTATTCGCACAGGCAGCGTATGTGGTCGATGCTGTTTCCGGCGGCCGACCGGGCTCCGAATTTGGGCGCGCCTATATATACGGCGTCGGCACCGTGATTGATGGCTTCGATGCCGCACGGCAGGTCTTTGGCCGGCGAAAGTAGCTCTATGAGTCGGGTTGCGGCCGCCATGTTACAAGTTCTCCAGTTCTTTAACGGTTTCGATATCGAACGGTGTTTCCTGGTAAACGAAGTAGTTCAGCCAGTTGGTAAACAGCAGGTGGGCATGTCCGCGCCAACGTACCACGGGCGGCTGCTCCGGGTCGTCGTTCCGGTAGTAGTTCCGGGGAATGGCGATGGGGAGGCCTTTGTTTTTATCGCGGACGTACTCGTCGTGCAAGGTACGGGGCGAATATTCGGAGTGGCCGGTAATGAAAAATTCGCGGCCGCCGCGGGCCATCGCCATGTATACGCCCGACTCGTCGCTCTCGGAAAGGAGAGTTAGCTGGGGCACCTTCAGGATGTCTTCGCGCCGCACTTCGGTATGCCGGCTGTGGGGTACGTAAAATTCGTCGTCGAATCCGCGGAAAATGGGGTTCTTGGGTTCGTTCAAGATGTGCTTGAAGATGCCGAACATCTTGGCGCTCAACGGGTATTTGGGTACGTTGTAAAAATGGTACAATCCGGCTTGGGCCGCCCAACAGATATAGAGGGTGGAGGTTACGTGCCTGCGGGCCCAGTCGAATATTTGTACGATTTCGTTCCAGTAGGATACTTCTTCGAAGGGCATCATTTCTACGGGGGCGCCGGTGATAATCATCCCGTCGTAGTACTGGCCGCACACCGAGTCGAAATCGCGGTAGAAGGCTTTCATGTGCTCGATGGGCGTATTTTTCGGGGTATGTCCTTTGATTTTAAGGAAGTCGAGCTCGATTTGCAGGGGGGAGTTCGACAATAACCGCACCAGGTCGGTTTCGGTGGTGATTTTCAGGGGCATCAGGTTGAGTACGATTACTTTCAGGGGCCGGATATCTTGTTTGTCGGCCCGCAGGGAATCCATTACGAAAATGTTTTCCTTTTTCAGCAGTTCGATGGCTGGCAGCTTTTCCTTTAATTTTAATGGCATAGCGTTCGTATGGGTTTAGATGGCTTATCGAGATAGGGCGAGCCGGGCACAGGGGCTTGCTTGCCGGTTCCTGCCGAGGCACATTCTATCCGGGTTTCGTTCCGGGAAACAAAGATAAGGAAAAAACGGAGAAAAAAGCGGTTCAAAAGCCTGGATTCCGTTTGCGCAGCATAGCGCGTTTCTCTAATTCGTCACAGAGGGAATCTTTGAGCTGGTACGACATAAATCCGAAGAATGCCCGGTTGGTTCCTTTTTTCTGGGCTTGTTGCAACAGGAAGATATACTCTTCTTTGCCGGCAGCGTTTATCTTGACGGGAAAAAGACCGTACCCGAACTGGAGATAGTTCATCGCCAAGCGGGCGGTGCATCCGTTCCCTCCTAACCAGGGATGGATAATGGAAAGGGTAAGGTGGAGGTGAAAACTGAGCTCGTATTGCTCGCGTAACCCCAACGACATGCGTTGCCGTACTTCGATAAAACGACATAGCTCGTTTATCTTGCCGGGTATTTCGTGGTAGTTCATATAGGTGCGGCGCCCGATACCTACTGCGGCGGCGCATTGCCGGTAACTTCCGTCGGCCGGAGTAAAGGCTCCGGTTACGGGGTTGCACACAAAGCCGGTGGTTTGCATGACGCGGGCGTTCAATTCGCGTAACAGGTCGGAACTGACGTGACGATGTTTTTGTGCTTCCTGAAGAGCAAAGCGATAGGCTTTTTTCAAATCGCTGCTCATTCGATGGTGTACATCGGGTTTGCCATAAATGGCACGGCTCGTTTCGAACAGGCGTACCATCTCCGCTTCGGTTAAAGTGGAACCGGCTATCGCAGCGGAATGTGCTACAATGGAATGCAGATAGTTTTCTTCGCCGGCAGCCGCCCGGCTGGCTATTAATCGGGCTTGCCGGTATATTTCTTCTATTTCCGGCCAACAATCGCGCTTCATCCTGATTAAAGAAATGGGTTAATGGGGTGTAAATGTAGGTGGGATATTTTTTACTTACAAGTATTATGTGTTTTTTTATTTTTCCGGAAAGGGCGCACAACGAGAAAAGGGCTATCAATGAGGGATTAAACAGATACATTATTTTTATGGGGAATGCAAAAAATGAGTAAATTTTTAAAGATTGGATTAAAATAAAAGGAAAAACGGGGGCATCGGATAGGATAAGCCTGATTTGAAGTTATATCCCGGCATACAAGGTGCCGCTCCGCAAACAGGCATCGGACGAGGCATGTTTTAGTCGATGCCGGAACGGAAATTCGATTGTGATACGATTAGCATACCGGGTTAAACCGAAGTTGTACGGTATCGATTTCGAATTTCAATTTCCTGACGATACGATTATCTCCCGGAACGGGGGCAAGCGACCGGTGTCGTGATTTCACCGGGCTATGGCAGTTCGCATTTCCGGCTCGAGTTAAAATCCGGATAAGGGTGGCGGTAGCCAAACTCGCCCGGATTATGCCGAATGCGAGGGATTTTTATAAAATCCGGGGTAAAAGAGGCGGTAGCCATGCCCTGCATGGATACTACCGAACGTAAGGGGTTGATTAAAATTCCGGGTAAAGAGGTTATAATTCAACTTGTCCGGATAAGGCCGAGCATGAAGGATGTATGCAAATTCCTGAGTAAAAGAGGCGGTAGCCCAACTTGTTTGGATGGGGGAGAACGTAAGGGATTTATGAAAAAGTAGGCAAAAGGTCAAGGGCTATGTTCGCTTCGCTACAGGCCGCCCCGGCCTTTGCTCGCTAAAGGCTGCGGAGCTGCTTACGTGCGTAAGCTCAAACAGTGTGGTTGTTAACGCTCTCGCCCGGCCGGTTTGCTTTACGCTCATCGCCTGAAGCGCGGGATTATACGAAGGTGCCTGTTCTTTCCGAAGATGAGCAGGATGGAAGAAGGTGAGAAACGGACAGGGCTTGCTTTTGTCTTTCTGCTTTCAATCTATTTTTATGTACTATGGAGTCGGAATAAAACGGGGTATTTTAGGTTTATAGCAACATAATTACCAGAGAGTAATAGAAAAAATTGTTTATAGCCGGAAAATGCAATGAGAACACTTATTTTATGTTCCATATTATAATTACAGTGATACCTATTCTGCTTACAAATGCAATTCTTTTCGATAATACGATTAGAACTAATAAAAAGCGTCGACC
>JAJBTJ010000278.1 GCA_020860905.1 Parabacteroides sp.
TTTTGGGTCAAGCCAAAAAATGAAGACCGCCGGTAGGCGCCGTCGGCAGACGCCTCGCGGCGAGCGAAAACTGTTTTTATCAAAAAAAAAACTTTTTACCCCCTCCGGTATGCAACCATACGGAAAATTACCGATTTATACCCAATGCGGAAGCCAATACCGTACTATCCGCCGGAAGCTGTTGCGTTCCGGCACCCCCGAAAACAACACTGTCGCGTACCGCCCGGAAACTATCCAGTTCCGCCAGCACACTTTGTTGCACGAGCCGGAAACTATCCAGCAACTCCGGTTTAACCGGCATTGACGGCGGCGCTTCCATATTAAGCGGATTAATCGGCTGCCCGTTTTTGAACACCCTGAAATCCAGATGCGGCCCGGTAGCCAACCCCGTAGCGCCCACATAACCGATTACTTCACCCTGCTGTACCCGCGAGCCCGCATGTATTCCCTTGGCAAAACGGGAAAGGTGCATATAAGTAGTACTGTATACCGAATTGTGTTTAATCGTAAGATAGTTACCCCCACCGTTCGGCTGATAAGCTTTTTTTACCACAGTCCCCGAGCCGATTGCTTTAACCGGCGTTCCCGTAGGAGCCGCATAATCCACGCCGTGATGCGCCCGGTACCGTTTAAGCACCGGATGGAAACGCGAATTGGAAAAACGCGACGTAATCCGGAAGAAATCGAGCGGCGCCTTCAGGAATGCCTTCCGTACACTGTTTCCCTCCCCATCGAAATACTCCGTAACCGAATCCTGGCAAAACGGGATAGCCGTAAATTGCTTTCCCCGGTGCGTAAATACCGCCCCCTCTATCGAAGTGATATTCAACGGAATGGTATCGTCGATATAAGCTTCGTGATATACTGCCCGGAACGAATCGCCTTCTTTTACATCGAAGAAGTCGATTTGCCAGGCAAATACGTCGGCCAGCTTGATTGCCAGCAGCGGGTCGGTACCCCCTTCGCGGATAGCATTCCACAACGACGACGAAATCGTTCCGTCCACGAATTTCCTTTTCAACGTGATTTCCTTGTTAAACGGATAAGCGCGCACCGAATCGGCCGTGAGGTCGATTACCGCAAAATCGGTGAGCGACTTGGCAAACACGATGTACCGGAGAGCCGCTACGCTATCGGTTGTTACGAACGTATAATAATTCATGCCGGCCCGGAGCCGCGTAGGGTCCAGAATCCCCGCCGAGCACCGGCTGATGCTGTCGGCCTTCGCCGCCGACAAGCCCAGCGACGAAAAGATAGCCGCCGGATTATCACCGTTTTTCAGCGTATATTCCGTCAGATCGAGCGAGTCGGTACAGATACCGTATTGGTAAACATGTTGCAAGCTGTCTTTCCATTCCGCGAAACCGTCGTCGGGCAACGCCGGCTTGTGGCGGCACGAAAACAGGAAACAGATGCATGTTAAGCAGATTAGTGTTATCTTTGCATTCATAAAGGTAAGGTGAAAAATAGAAAAACAAATATACGATGGTAAATCGGAAAAGGGCGGGTTTCGCAAAGGTCAATCCGTTAAACAAACCTAAATATTGTCCTTTTTCCGAACGATTTGTCGTTGAAATGCGTCTTATACGTACAACTGGAATTTATATTTTAAATGATAAAGTTATGAAGAAAGTAATGTATTTTATCCTCCCGGTGATGCTGGTTTTGCTGGCAGCCTGCGAAGGGAAAAAAGTAGATGCCAAAACATTGAACGGAAAGTGGGAAATCGTTTCGGTGGACGGTGAAAAAATCCAGGCCGACAATATGCCGTATATCGAGTTCGATATGAGTACCAATAAAGTACACGGAAACGGAGGCTGCAACCTCTTTAACTCCACCTTCACCTTGTCGGGCTCCGACGCCTCGGCAATCCGCATCGCTCCGGCAGCCGCTACCATGATGGCCTGCCCCGAAATGGATACGGAATCGAAGATATTCAAGGTGCTTACGGACGTAACCGGTGTAAAAGCCACCGATAAAGCGAATGAAGTAGCGTTGGTAAATGGCGCCGGAAGCACGGTGCTCGTGTTATCGCACGCCCAGTAAAATGCCGGCATATATGAATAGGTATCTTTATATCGGCGCCGTAGTACTGCTTTTGGTGGGATGTATCTCGGCATGCCGCGCA
The DNA here is from genome assembly GCA_020860905.1 of Parabacteroides sp. Taxonomy (GTDB): domain Bacteria; phylum Bacteroidota; class Bacteroidia; order Bacteroidales; family Tannerellaceae; genus Parabacteroides_B. Next base: position 2,129 of record JAJBTJ010000278.1, read on the forward strand.
CACCGGCAAGTAACCGCTTCTTTTTCCGACCTCGACGGCGAATGGAACGTAATCGAGATGAACGGGAAGCGGCTCGACCCGGCCGTAACGCACCAGGTAATCGGGATAGAAGCCGCCGCGCGCCGGTTGTACGGGAATGCCGGTTGCAACCGGATAATGGGGCAAATCGAATACAGCGACTCGCATAAGAACATCATCAAATTCCCCCATATCGGCACCACCCGTATGGCCTGTCCCGATATGAGCGGCGAAAACGAATTGCTGAAAACGCTTCCCGAAGTAGTGCGGTTCGAAGCGGTAGGTGATAAGAAGCCCGTTACGCAAATCGCTTTGTATAACCTCACTAACAAGAAATTGCTGGTGTTGCAACGGAAATAAGCGTACGAAGATAAGAGAACAATCGAGCCCGGCAGCTTTATATAAGCTGCCGGGCTCGTTCGTTGGGAGCGGGGCGGTGCCGGCGTATCCCCGGGCTTTTTACAAACCGGCCGGAACTGCCGTACCGTTCCCTGTACTTTCTTTTTACACGTTTCTCTCCGCGATTCTCCGTACGTTTCCCTATAACGTGAGCTTCACGATTTCCCCGTATTCCGGAATATGCCGGAAAGCCTCTTTCATATCGTACTCGCCCGCATATACCCGGCTGCACGTAATAGCTCCCCCGTGCGTAAACACACACACCTTTTCCGCGCCGCTTTCCCGCACTTCGTCCAGAAAAGCCGACACCCGCGCATATTGGCCGGCGAGCAACTCGCCCCCCGGCGCAGGCGTATGAATCCAGTCGGCAAACCATTCCTGCGCCGTCCGGTCGGTAAGCGAGGCGAACGGCACCATTTCCCATTCGCCGAAGTTCAGTTCCATCATCCGCTCGTCGCGAACCGCATCCGGATACCCGCAAGTATCGGCCAGCCGGGTACAGCGCGATAACGGGCTGGTATACACCCGGTCGAACCGTTCGCCTTCGAGCCCCTTTTTCACTTTCTCCGCTTCCGTTGCGAACGTATCCCGCAACGGCACATCGGTTTGCCCGTAGCAATAGCCCGGCGGTACATCTACCGACGTATGCCGGATTAACGTTAATTCCATCGACAGTCCTTTCTTTTATCTTACTGTATAAATCAACACGATTGCCAGGTAAAAAGTTAATTCGCACAACAGTACCGTAGCCCCGCAGCAATCGCCCGTATAACCTTGTATCTTCTTTTTCATCAGCGAAGTAAGCCCGTACCACATCCCGGCAACCGGCAAGGTCGCCCACAGATACCGAGCTTCGGGCAACCATACCAGCGGCAACAACCCGGTAACGGCTACCACGCAGTACTCGCGCGCCGACATCCGGCTGTAAACCACGCCGGCTTTGCTGGTTTCTTCGGTGCGCGCATACGGCAGCCGGTTAATCAGCATGGCCGACACCCCTTTGCAAAACGGGTCGCCCGCTAAAATAGCAGCGCCCGCCAGCTCCACCGGTAAGGCGCTTAACGCCGAATAAGCCAGTAAAAAATACAAGGCGAGCCCGATAACCCCGTACGTACCGATATGCGAATCCTTCATAATCGCCAGGATACGGTTCCGGTCGCCGCCCGCTCCGAACCCGTCGAAAAAGTCGGCCAGCCCGTCTTCGTGCAGGCACCCCGTTACCAGCAGCCGCGAGCCCATGGCGAGCAACACGGCGATACCGGCGGGAAAAACCAGCGAGGCGGCATACAATACCGCCGTGGCGATACCGGCCGTAAACCAGCCGGCCAGCGCCCAGTAGCTCACGATATTCTTGAAATACGCCTGCGGAACCTGCGCAATCCGCCAGAAAGGCAACCGGGTAAAGAAAATCAATGCCGCCAGTATCCGTAACATCCCGTTAAAAATATTTGGTGATAGCCGCGTTGCCGAACGTATCCATCTCGTTAATCATCCGTACGGCCGAATCTACAATCGGGTAAGCGCAGATGGCGCCTGTACCTTCGCCCAGCCGGAAACCCAGGTTGAGCAACGGCTTGGCATGCAGGAAGTCGAGCACCCGCTTGTGTCCTGCCTCGTCGCCCTGGTGGCCGAAGATACAATACGCCGGCACGTCGGGATACAGGCGCGAAGCCGCCAGCACGCAATTGGTCATAATAAACCCGTCTACCAGGATAATCATACCCAACTCGGCCGCCCGCAACATGCCGCCCACCGCCATCACCATTTCGATACCGCCGAAATACCGCATCACGTCCGTAACGCTCCCGTCGCCCCGGTAGTTTTCGAGCGCCTGTCGCAGCACTTCGTATTTACGGCGCACACCGGCGTTATCCAGTCCGCTCCCGGCGCCCACGCAGTCGATAAGCGGAATACCGGTGAGGCACGTCATCCACATCGACGAGGCCGACGTATTCCCGATGCCCATTTCCCCGAAACTGATGATGTTGCATCCGTCGTTCCGGCATTCGGTTACGATTTCTGCTCCCACAGCGATAGCCTGTTCCATCTCTTCCGCACTCATAGCCGCCTCGTGCAGGAAATTCCGGGTGCACTTCCGTATTTTCCGGTCGATAAATCCCTCGATAGGCGGAAAGTCGTAATCGATTGCCCCGTCTACCACCTTTAGGGTAAAACCGTGCTGGCGCGCCAGGAAATTCACGCCCGCCCCCCCGTTGAGGAAGTTACTTATCATCTGCCGGGTAATTTCTTTCGGCGAAAGGCTTACCCCTTCGTCGGTGATTCCGTGGTCGCCGGCGAAAATAATGTTGTGCGGCCTCGAGAGGCGCGGCGTAAGGGTTTGCTGGATAAGCCCGATTTGCAAGGCGAGCTCTTCGAGCATACCCAGCGAGCCTTTGGGCTTGGTGAGGTTGTTTATCTTGTCGGTGAGTGGCTGCCGCAACGCTTGGTCCGGGCGCCGGATGGTAAATGTCGTCATATCGGTTCGTTTTGTCAAAGGATTAAAATACAAGTGCAAAGGTACGTTTTTGATAGACACGTAAGCCGTCCGGCCGAAATAAATCTTTTGTTCGTGCCGTAGAAAAACAGATTTACCGGCAGAAAAAAACGGTTGCCTGCTCATAAAAACCGTATCCTTAACCTGGGAATATATATCCGCTGGTTACGGATATAAATCCGTAACCAGCGGATACAGTTTTCCTGCGGCGGAAAAAAAGAAAAATACGTCGGAAACCGGGAAAAATACGCCGCCAATCCGTTTCCGGTACAGCCGGGAAGAAAAAGGAACGCCTTTACCGCCCGCCCGGAAAGGAGCGGAGGCTTTTGTCGGGTCGTGGGGGAAGAAAGAGAATGAGCGCTTATCGTCTGCCGGATTATGCCGTTCGGATTAAATTCGTATTTTTACAGCCGTCCCATCCAGGGGCCGATGGTTATCAGCGCTATGTACCGGGTTGATGCGGGAGTAAAGTGGACTTTTGCCGGCAACCGGGCGGAACTGGCGCTGAAAGCAGGTGACTTGTTTAATTCGTGGTCGCCCGAAAAACTCGAACTCCGGTATAAAACGCAACATTTCAATATGCACCTGGTTCCCGACTCGAGAAGAATCTCGCTTTCGTTCGTTTATAAATTCGGTAACTTCCAGGCCAAGCCGCACAAAGCGGTGGATAGTTCGCGGTTCGGTAAGTAGGAACGGCCCGCTTTTCTGCCGGATTCGGCAGGGGATGCCCGGAGGATAACGGAATAATCCGTATATTTGTTTTTGTAAAATCTTGATACCTGATTGCCGTATGAAGCTGAAAACACTTTTCTTCGTTCTGTTCGCCTGGGGAGTTACCGTAGCGTATGCCCGGGAATTGCCGGAGCTCTTTCCTTCACCCCGGCGGGTACACGTTACCGGCGAAACGTACCCCCTGCCGCCGGCCTGCGCCCTGGCCGGAGTATCCGAAGCCGATTCTGCCGCCGTCCGGGCATTGAAAGAGGAATTGCCTTTCCGGGTCGTATCCCCGAAAGAAGCCTCCTATACTATTTATATAGGAAAAAAAGGAGATAAGAGTATAAAGAAATATGCCCGGCTTATCCCGTCGCAGCCCGAAGGATACTACCTTTCGGTAACCGGCCGCGAAATCGTGCTGGCCGGAGCCGATGCGCGCGGTACGTATTATGCCGTTAAAACCTTGGCGCAATTGGTGAAAAACAACCGCCTTCCCGGCATTGAAATCATCGATTATCCCGACATCCGCTTCCGCGGGGTGGTGGAAGGCTTTTACGGGAAACCGTGGAGTTTTGCCGACCGCGTAAGCCAGTTCCGCTTTTACGGCGACGCCAAACTGAACACGTATATCTACGGCCCGAAAGACGACCCGTATCACAGCTCGCCCAACTGGCGCTTGCCGTATCCGGAAAAAGAAGCGGCCCGGCTGAGCGAACTGGTACGAATCGCCCGCGCGAATCACGTCGATTTCGTATGGGCTGTCCATCCGGGGCAGGATATCCGGTGGAACGATGCCGACAGGCAAAAGCTGGTCGAGAAGTTCGAAGCCATGTACCGGCTCGGCGTCCGCTCGTTCGCCGTATTTTTCGACGATATATCCGGCGAGGGAACCGACCCGCTACGGAAGGCCGAGTTGCTGAATTTCCTCGACGACCGCTTTGTAAAAACCAAGCCCGATGTAACCCCGCTCATTATGTGTCCTACCGAGTACAACAAAAGCTGGTCGGACCCGGAAAAAGGCTACCTCGTTACGTTGGGCGAAGAGCTGAACCCCTCGGTGCAGGTGATGTGGACGGGCGACCGGGTGATTTCCGACATTACCCGCGACGGACTGGACTGGATTAATCCGCGCATCCGGCGCCCGGCTTATATCTGGTGGAATTTCCCCGTATCCGATTACGTGCGCGACCACCTGTTGCTCGGCCCCGTGTACGGAATCGAAACAGACATAGCCCCCAGCGCCATGGCGGGATTCGTAGCCAATCCGATGGAACATGCCGAGGCTTCTAAAATAGCGGTTTACGGGGTGGCGGCCTATGCCTGGAACATGCAGGCGTACGATAGCCTGCAAGCCTGGAACGGGGCGCTCCGTTACCTGATGCCGGGCGATGCTGACGCGTTGCGTACCTTCGCCGCGCATAATTCCGACCCGGGTCCGAACGGCCACGGTTACCGGCGCGACGAGTCGACGGAGATACGGGAGGAAGCAGTTCGTTTCGTCGAAGCATATAAAAAGGGGGAAAAGCCTGACGGCGCCCGGATGCTCCGGGAGTTCAAAAAGATAACCGAGGCGGCCGACCGGTTGCTGGTGAACAAGGAGAACCCGGCGTTGGTGAAGGAAATCGAGCCGTGGCTGCATCAATTCCGCTTGTTGGGCGAAACCGGCCGCGAGGTCCTGGCGATGGCCGCATCCGGCAGCCGGGAGGAATTCCTCCGGAAATACAACCACGTACGGGCCTTGAAGGAGCTGAGCTTCCAGGTCGACCGTAGCTATAACCAGAACCCGTACCAGCCGGGCGTAAAAACCGCTACCCTGGTGTTACAGCCGTTTGTAAACGAAGTGCTGGTAACGGCGGTAACCCGGCACAACGCAAAGTATGGCGATACGCTGCGGGTGGAAACCGATTACTGCCCGCACCGGCTCGTAAGCAACGTGCCTCAGTTACAATACTTGCCGTTGCAACTGAAAAACAACCGCGTGTTGATTTCGCCTCTGCTCGAAGTAGTGAAATGGCAACCGGGGCAGTGGGTCGAAATCCGGCTCGACCGGGCATATCCGCTGTCGGCAATCGACTTGAATTTCGGTGTGGCCGGTGTTTCGGAGTGGGGAAAACTGGAGGTGTCGGCCGGCGACGGTGCCTGGCGTTCCGTACCGTTGTCGGCAAAAGGTACGCTTTATAAAGCCGTTCCGGAAAAAACGGCCGTGCGCTCGGTGCGTTTTACGCATACCGGCTCCGGTGAAAAACAGGTATACCTCCGGCAGTTCGTGGTAACCTTGGCGGAGGAATAAAAAACGGTTTGCCGGCATTCGTTTCCCTTCCGGTTCCCGCCGGGTGGGGAAGCGGGGGTGAAAAGGAATCCCGGGTCCGGTACCTTGCCTGCGGAGCCGGAACAAATAAGCGGCCCCCTTTGTTTTTACTTTATCATATACCGACAGGCAAACAGAAAAAAAAGAAATGAAACAGATAGCCGTTATTTCTTCCAGTGTCAGGGAGGGGCGTTTAAGCAACCGGGTAGCGTTATACCTGAAAAAGTTTTTAGAAGAAATGCCCGGCGTGAAAGCCGGCATTCTCGATTTGAAGGAGTACGATTTTCCGTTGTTCGACGAACGGTTCGTATACCAGAAACAGCCGTCGGAAAAGTTGCTCGATTTTACCGAGCACCTCACCCGCGCTGACGGCATAGTGCTGGTGTCGCCGGTATATAATGCCAGCTTTCCCGCCGCCCTGAAAAATGTAATCGACTTGTATTTCAACGAATGGAAGCGGAAACCGGTGGCGGTGGTGTCGGTTACTTCGGGGCAGGTTCCGGGTATCGCCACGGTACAGGAGTTGCAGGGATTGATGCTGAAATTAGGCGCTTTCGTAGTACCCAAGCTGAGTACGGTAATCCGGGTAGGGGAAGAATATACGCCTGAAGGCGACGCAAACGACCGGCAAACGGCCGATGCGGTGTTGCTCCCGATGGCGGAAGAGCTGATGTGGATAATCGATAAATGTGTGGCCCGGTAAACTCCTGTTTCCGGATACGACGCGCATACAGGGCCGGATATAAAAAGCCGGTAGTTCGTATATAGAAGAACTACCGGCTTTTCTTTCCGTTTCTGTTCGGCTGGCGTTCCGTTATTCAGGCGCCACAGGCATTATTTGATTTCGATCACCTTGCTGGCCGGTTTTTCGGCATTCGGGTCTTTTTTCGGAATGTCGATAGTCAACACGCCGTTTTCTACTTTCGCTTCGATTTTATCTTTCTCTACGTTGTCCGGTAAAATCATGTTCTGCTGGAATTGCGAGTACGAAAATTCGCGGCGCAGGTAACGGCCTTTCTTGTCTTCTTCTTTATTTTCCTGCTTCTTTTCCATCGTAACCACCAGTTGGTTTTCGTCGTCGATGCGGATGTTGAAATCGTCTTTCGTCATCCCCGGTACGGCTATTTCCACTTTGTAGTCGGTGTCCGATTCCGCGATGTTGATGGCAGGAGCCGTCGAGTTGGCTTTTTCCATCCATTCGTTTCCGAAGAAATCGTTGAAGATTCCGGGAAACCAGTTCTGAGATCTTCTTGTTGACATCATAGTTATGTCCTCCCGTTTTGATTAGTTAAACATTCAAATAACCGGAATCTGGGCTTTTTTGTTCGCCCGGTTCACTTAAAGAAGTACAAACCTTGTGCCGGAGCGGTTTACTGGAAAAAGTGGCAGCAAAAACTGCAATTATTACACGCCGGAACGACAAGGTACACAGCCTGTATAAACTACCATAACACGGCGGCACGGATAAACGGATAAATTATTATCCGATTTCCGTGCCGCCTTTGTATTTACCTTAAAAAAAGAGGCTGTCAGAAAGCGTTCAATTCGGCTTTCGCCCGGTTTACCATGTCGGCAGCCTGCCGGTCTACCAACGCATCGGCCTGGAACCGGTTTACCAGTTTATTCAACCGGTTCAGTTTCCCGCGGGCGCCGGCCTTTTCGAACTCTTCGCGCAGGATGCGGATTTTCTCGTAATCCTGTATTCCTTCGATAAGCCGTTCCATCCGGATGCTCGAACGTCCGCCGGGATATACTAAATAACAGTCGCCGGCTGCCCAGGTATGGAAGCGCGAGTCGCGCAAGGGGTCGAGCGTCCAACTGTTGTATGCCCAGCGCAGGTAGCCGTCGTAGTTGCCCCCCGCTGCATGCCAGCCTATCCAGGTCGCTTCGGCGGGAGCCGAGAAGGTAAACGTATTTGGGTACGGCTCCGAGCAACACGTATAATAAGTACTTATTTTTCCTTCTTTTTCGCGCCGCGCTTTTACATCAGCCGGGAAGTTATACCCGAACGGAATGCAATAATCGTACAAATCGGCTTCGATTTCCGGGTGATATAATCCGGCCAGCGAAATCTTGTAATCCGGGTCGGCCTTCTTTATAAGAGCGATAGCTGCCTGCATATCGTTCAATGCCTGCTCGTCCATCCCGATGGTGGTAATATCCCACCAGCCCTTTTCTTTCAGGTGCGAGGCAAACGAAACCAGGAAATCGTACCAGTAATCCGTGTAAGCGGCTTCGCCCGGCTTGGTATCGAGCTCTTTCAGCGAGTTGCTGGCCTGGTCGTAGTATTGGAACGTAAGTTTCCACGGAATCAACGAGTAGCAGTTTATTTGCCGGTCGATGCCCAGCGACATCATAAATTCCACCCATTTATCGAAGATGGCGTAGTCGAACGCCCAACTGCCGTCTATCTTTTTCATCCGGGTAACCATACTGCCGAACGCATCTTCCGTTTGTCCGCCCCACGGCCGGTTCATCACGGTGGCGGTAATGATTTTCTGTCCGGCGTCAGCCAATTGCTGCATGGTGGGGCGCATGGCGTCGAAATGCGCCTGGCTCCACAGCGGTACATTATAATACCGGGCTACCGCATACGGATTTTGCCACAAATCCAGGTGGAACGCCCAGTTTTTCGGCGCCGGCAACGTGCGGCCGGTTACTTTCAGTTCCAGGGGCAGCGCCATCGGTTCTTGTCCTTTCGCCTGTACGGTGAGCGTGCCCCGGTAAGTGCCGACCGTGGCTGTTTCGGGTACCTGGATGGTTACCCATACCGGTTGCACAGTGCGGGCCTGCATGTCTTTTATCTGTATTAGGTCGAGTACGTCGGCTACCAGCGACGAATCCCATTCCGTTCTGTCGGGCCGGTGTCCGCAGCCGCCCCGGCCGTCTTTGTTCAATTCGTCGGTCATCACGTAGCGTACCAGGGAGGTACGTACGGCCGAAGCCGGAATGATATTCCCCTTATTCGGGCCGGTTAAATCGGATACCGTTGCAGATACGCCGGTTAAAGGAACAGCGCTCCACACTACGGCTTGCGCCTGGATACGTTCGCCTTTCCAGGCGGTTCCTTTCCAGGTACGTGTTTCTTTTAAGGCGGGCACGTTGGCTTTATCGTAGCGTACATCCGTGCTGCCCCAACTCAGGCGTACGGGAGTTTTCATCTGCTCCCATGCAGCCTGGTCTACAGGCTTGGTGTCGGTAAGCTCGGTGTAGTCGCTCGAAATAACAGGAGCCGGTTGCTGGGCGTTACAGAGTAAGCCCGAAGTAGCCAGCAGGCAACCTAAAATGGTGTTTCTCATTTGATAACGGTTTAAAATAGATATTTTTATATGGTTGTTTGTCGCGCGTTTACGAAGATAGAATAAACCGGGAGCAGAAACCAAGCCTTGCTTTGATTATGTCGGGGCACCCTCTATCTTCGTTTTGATTCGTTGGAACAAAGATAACAAAATTCTTTATTGTGCAATCAGAAAGGAATGAGTAACTTGCGCCCCGGAACGGGCGACACGTAAAAAAGCCCGGGAAAAAAACAATAATTATACGACACCGGAAAATGAAA
>JAJBTJ010000009.1 GCA_020860905.1 Parabacteroides sp.
GTATTATAGGCGGCCCCCACTACTCGAGCGACACCAAACTGGGGCTCGGGCTGGTAGCGGCGGGGCTGTACCGGATGAACCGGCAGGATACCGTACTGCCGCCGTCGAACGTGTCGCTGTACGGCGATGTGGCCACCTCCGGGTTTTACCTGTTGGGAATCAGGGGTACCAACTTGTTTCCGCACGACCGGTTCCGGCTGGTATACAATTTGTATTTCTTTTCCTTCCCCGGTAATTTCTGGGGAATCGGATACGAGAACGGCCGGAACAACGAAAACAAAAGCTCTTTCAAGCGGCTGCAAAACCAGATAAAGGTCGACTTCCTGATAAGGCTGGCGCCTAACCTGTACTTGGGCCCCAACGCGAGTTTCGACTATGCGGCCGGAAAAAAATTCACCCGTCCCGAGTTGCTCGAAGGGCAGCCCGAATCCACCACCAACACCGGCATAGGCGTCGCGATGGTGTACGACTCGCGCGATTTCCTTACCAACGCCAGCAAAGGCGTTTACCTGAAAGCCGAGCAACGCTCGTACCCGTCGTTTATGGGAAACAAGTTCGCTTTTTCGCGTACCGACGTGATTGCCGACTATTACCGGCAAGTATGGAAAGGGGGCGTGATTGCCGCCGATTTCCATACGCAGCTCAATTACGGCGACGTGCCCTGGACGATGTTGGCGCCTTTAGGCGGTTCGTACCGGATGCGCGGTTATTACGAAGGGCGTTACCGGGATAAGAACCTCGTGGAATTCCAGGTAGAGCTCAGGCAGAATATCTGGCGCCGGAGCGGAGCCGTCGTATGGGTAGGGGCCGGGAACGTATTTAAAAAATTCGGCGATTTCGACTGGGGGCACACGTTGCCTAATTACGGCATCGGCTACCGGTGGGAATTCAAGAAGCGGGTCAACGTTCGGCTCGACATGGGATTCGGAAAAGGAGAAAACGGATTTATGTTCAATATCAATGAAGCATTTTAACAAACCCGAGGCTTGGTTTACCAATCAAAAACACCTCTACTATTTCTTTCTCGCAGTACTGCTGGTTCCCCATTTGTTCCTGTTCTATACGGAGCCGATGGATTGGGCTGCCCGGTGCGCTTTCCTGCTTGCTCCGCTGGGAGCGTATATGGCGTTGCTGGCGATGTTCCGCAAACCCGGCATCATGGTGTGGCTGCTGTTTCCCCTGCTGTTCCTGGGGGCGTTCCAGTTGGTGCTGCTTTACCTGTTCGGCGAGTCGATTATCGCCACCGACATGTTCCTGAACCTGTTCACCACCAATTCGACCGAGGCGATGGAACTGCTCGACAAGTTGATTCCCTCTGTTATCGGGGTCGTGGTTTTGTATGTGCCTACCCTGGTGCTGGCCGTGGTATCCATCCGGTCGGAACAGACGCTCGGCCGGGTCTTCCGTAAAAAAGCGCTTATACGCGCTGCGTGGATTTTCATGGCCGGCGTCTCCTTTATCCCGGTCGCACGGCATACCAATCCCGATTTCCGCCCGCACCTCCATATCTATCCCGCCAACGTATTTTATAATATCCGGCTCGCTACCGCGCGGTGGAAAGCTAGCGTAGCTTATCCGGAAACGTCGGCGGCCTTTACGTTCGGCGCCCGTTCGCAGCGCGACCGGCAACAGCGGGAAGTGTACGTGATGGTGATAGGCGAAACGGCCCGTGCCGCCAACTTCGGCCTTTACGGATACGGGCGCAACACTACGCCCGGATTACAGCAAACGCCCAACCTGGTGTATTTTACCGATGCCTTGTCGCAGGCCAACGCCACGCACAAGAGCGTGCCGATTCTGATGTCGGCTGCTTCGGCCGAAGATTACGAGTGCATGTACCGCCAGAAAAGCATTATCACGGCGTTCAAAGAAGCCGGCTTCCGTACCGCGTTCTTTTCCAACCAGCTTCCCAATCATTCGTTTATCGACTATTTTGCCGCAGAAGCCGATGTGCACACCTTCCTGAAGGAAGACCCGGAAGAGGCGTTGAACCCGTACGATACGGAAATGGTAAAATTGGCGGCCCGGTTCCTGGCGGATTATCCGGACGACAAAATTTTTATCGTATTGCATTGCTACGGCTCCCATTTCAATTACTACGAACGTTACCCGGAGTCGGAGGCTTTCTTTACGCCCGATAAGATAGATAAGGTAGACCGGAAACACCGGGATGTGCTGGTAAATGCGTACGATAACTCGATACGGGCTACCGACAAGGTGCTTTCGCTGCTGATACGACGGTTGGCGGCCGAAGAGGGCGTAGCCGCGCTGCTGTATACGTCCGACCACGGCGAGGATATGCTCGACGACCGGCGGAACTGTTTCCTGCACTCGTCGCCGGTTCCCACCTACTACCAGTTGCACGTGCCTTACCTGCTGTGGACTTCCGATACGTACAACCGGGCTTATCCGGATATACTCCCTGCGGCCCGCGCCAACAGCCGCCGGCCGGTGATGTCGAATGCGTTTTTCCATACCATGCTCTCGCTGGGCGGTATCGAAACAGACTACCGGAACGATACCCTGTCGGTGGTATCGCCGTTGTTCCGCGTTACGCCCCGCAATTACCTCGACGACCACAACAAGCCGTTGCCGCTCGATAAGGTGGGGTTTAAAGAAGAAGACCTGGAGATGTTCCGCGCCAACGGGCTGCAATATCCCTGATTCTTCGCCGGGCGCCGTACAACATTCGCTTCGTACCGATTGTTTTAGGAAAGAACGTGCATCAACTAAAAACAGGACGTATGAAGGTAATATTAGATAGGGCCGGCTCGCGCGGACATGCCAACCACGGCTGGCTCGACACGAAACACACATTCAGTTTCGCCGATTACTACAACCCGCAACGCATCCATTTCGGGGCGCTCCGGGTATTGAACGACGATACGGTAGCGCCCGGAAAAGGATTCGGCATGCATCCGCATCAGAATATGGAGGTGATTTCCATTCCGCTGAAAGGGTATCTGCGCCACGGCGACAGCATCGAGAACAGCGAGGTGATTACGCCGGGCGACATCCAGGTGATGAGTGCCGGCTCGGGTATCTTCCACAGCGAATACAACGACAGCAACGACGAGCCGCTCGAGTTTCTGCAAATCTGGGTATTCCCGCGTACCAAAGACGGAACGCCGCAGTACAAGAACTACGACATCCGCGGGGTGGAAACGCGCGACAAGCTGTCGCTGGTTATTTCGCCTGACGGCGACGCTCCGGCTTCGATTAACCAGGATGCCTGGTTTTCGATGGGCAAGCTCACGGCCGGCAAAAAGCTCGAATACCGGTTGCATAAAGCAGGTAACGGCGTATACGTTTTCGTAATCGAGGGGGAGATAAAGATAGGCGACCTTACGCTGTCGCGACGCGACGGGGCGGGCATCTTCGATACCGACGGCTTCGAATTCCAGGCGATGGAAGAATCGGAGGTGTTGTTTATGGAGGTGCCGATGGAACTTTCGTGAAGAAAATCGCATGCCGTGCCCGGGCAGCCGGTACCGGTTAGCCGTACCGGGCGCACCGATATCGTGCTTTCGGGGCTACGCGCGCCGGATGCGCCGTATCCCCCCGGCCGCCCGGGTTCTCTGCTTTTTTCTGTTTTTTTATCCTAAGATTTGCGCTTGTAAGGTAAATATTCGCCGATTCTGGCGCTTACCTTATTTATTGTCGTATCTTTGTTGCGATTTTATTTTTACATCTTATTCAATGAAAGCATTACAAATCGGGAATCTTACCGCACAAGTGCCTATTATCCAAGGCGGCATGGGTGTGGGGATTTCGCTATCGGGCTTAGCCTCGGCCGTAGCAAAAGAAGGAGGCATCGGCGTGATTTCCGCCGCCGGATTGGGTCTTCTCTATAAAAAACTCTCCAGTAACTACACAGAAGCAGGAAATTTAGGTTTAAAAGAAGAAATACGGAAGGCGCGCGAAAAGGCGCGCGGCATCATCGGGGTGAACATCATGGTGGCGCTTTCCGACTTTGCCGAGCTGGTAAAAACCAGTATCGCGGAAAAGGCGGATATTATTTTCAGCGGGGCCGGCCTGCCGCTCGATTTGCCTTCGTTCCTGAAAAAAGACAGCGTAACGAAGCTGGTACCCATCGTTTCGTCGGCCCGGGCGGCTAAGCTGATTTGCGAAAAGTGGCTGCATAACTATAATTACCTGCCCGATGCCGTGGTACTCGAAGGCCCGAAGGCGGGCGGCCACCTGGGGTATAAGGAGAACCAGCTCGACGACGTGAATTACTCGCTGGAGGAAGTGCTTCCGCAGGGGGTGAACGAAGTGGCTTCGTTCGAAGAAAAGTACGACAAAAAAATACCGGTAATCGCTGCCGGCGGTATTTACACCGGCGAAGATATATACCGGGTGATGCAGCTCGGCGCCTCGGGCGTGCAATTGGGCACCCGTTTCGTAACCACCCACGAGTGCGATGCGTCGGAAGCGTTTAAGGAAACCTACATCGAAGCGAAAGAAGAAGATATCGAAATCATCAAAAGCCCGGTAGGGATGCCGGGGCGCGCTATCCATTGCAATTTCCTGCGCAAGGTAAAAGAGGGGCTCAAGCAACCGAAAGCGTGTCCGTTCAAATGTATCAAAACCTGCGACATTTCCAAGAGCCCGTATTGCATCGTTACCGCGTTGTACAACGCTTTCAAAGGCAACCTCGAAAACGGGTATGCGTTCGCCGGCTCCAATGCGTTCCGGGCGAGCCGCATTACTTCGGTAAAGGAAACGATAAGCGAGCTGGTGAAAGAGTTTCGCGAAAAGGAATTTTTTAACCGGAAGGTTAAATAACCGCCTTACCGGGCGGCCATTATCCGATACGCCGGCTGTACAGGGTAACCGTGCAGCCGGCGCCGGTATTTCCGGGAACATTCGCATTCTTCCCGTAAACAGCTTTTATCTTCCGGGTATAACCCGCAGTTTTCAATCCGCTTATACAAAATTAAGATGCTTACCTATTGAAAATCATGCGCCGTGTCGTGTGGTTCTTTTTATTTTTTGTATCCGTATTAAATTTATTTAGCTACCTTTGTACATGAAATAAACATCACACATTAAATAAATAAAGCCATGCAACGATTCAGTGCAGGAAAGCCCTTAACCATTTTTTTGCTCACTGTAGCCCTGTTTCTCTTTTCAATCCCCGGCTGGAGCCAGAAAATAATCACCGGAAGAATAACGGATAGCCAGAATAACGAGCCGCTCGCCGGCGCTACCGTACACATCGAAGGCACTATCCACGGCGATGCCGCCGACGCCGACGGGTATTTCGAGTTGAAAGTGCCCGAACAATATGCTTCCGCAGTACTCGTATTCCGGAGCATAGGATATTACGAGGCCGAAAAGAAATACGATTTTACGTCGGGCCGCGATTTGGGCGTTATCGCTCTTTCGCCTTCGTCTATCGGCCTGAACGAAATAAAGGTGCTGGCTTCGTTCGTAAACAAGGAGGGCGACAAGCCGCTCGTCGTGTCGACGATTTCGGCGGCCGACATCGAAACGAAGCTCGGCAACCAGGAGTTTCCGGAAATACTGAAGTCGGTTCCTTCGGTATATACTACCCGGCAAGGCGGCGGTATGGGCGACGCCCGTATCAACCTGCGCGGATTCGGCTCGGAGAATATCGGGTTGCTGATTAACGGCATTCCGGTAAACGGGATGGAAAACGGCGCGGTATACTGGTCGAACTGGGCCGGACTGGCCGACGTAACCCAGAGTATCCAGGTACAACGCGGCCTCGGGGCCTCGAAGTTGGGTATCCCTTCGGTGGGAGGTACCATCAATATCGTTACCAAGTCGATCGACGCGGAAGCCGGAGGCTCGGTGTATTACGGCGTGGGAAACGACGGATACCAGAAATTGGGATTCAACGTATCGAGCGGACTGATGAAAAACGGATGGGCCTTTACCCTGGCCGGCTCGCATACGAAAGGCGACGGATACGTAAGGGGTACGAATTTCGAAGGGTGGAGCTATTTCGTGAACCTGTCGAAACGGCTGGGCGAAGCGCACTTGCTGTCGTTCACCGCATTCGGTGCGCCCCAATGACATAACATGCGGGCCAACCGGCATTTCGTAGACGACTACGACAAGAGCAAAGACGGCATCCGCTTTAACAACGACTACGGCTACCTGAACGGGAAGGTACAACCTACCGCCAGCGCGTACAACGAATACCACAAGCCCCAGCTCTCGCTGAACCACTTCTGGACGATTAACGACCGCTCGTCGTTATCCACGTCGGTTTATTATTCGAAATCGACGGGGGGAGGGCTCAGCTCGTACGGGAAGAGCTTCGGCGACCGGAAAATCATGCAGGTGGATAATACGAACGGTCGTCCGTTTGCCGAAACGGCGCTTACACCCGACGGGTTAATCGACTACGATAAGGTGATGGAGAATAATAAAACGGCTGCCGACGGCTCCAAAGCTATATTCGTGATGGGTACCAACGCCCACGAGTGGTATGGCCTGGTAAGTTCGTATAAGAACGATTTTACGGAAATGCTCCACTTTACGGCCGGCCTCGATATGCGGTACTACAAGGGATACCACTACCAGAAAATATCCGATTTGCTGGGCGGGGCGTATTATAAAGACTACACTACGTCGAAAAGCGGCGACGTCTTTCCGGTGCTGGCTTACCGCGACCCGCTTGCGGAATTGCGCGAAGGCGACAAGGTGGGTTACGATAATACGAGCCATATCGTATGGACGGGCGGTTTCACCCAGCTGGAGCTCACGCGCCCGTCGTACAATGCGTTCGTGTCGCTCTCGGTTACCAACCACATGTACAAGCGGAAAGACCCGGGTACGTACGGCGCATACGGCAATCAGGTTACCGCTCCCGTTTCGATGGAAACGACCGGGTGGACTTGTTTCGTGCCTACTACCGTGAAAGCGGGGTTCAATTATAAATTCGGCGGTATCCACAATGTATTTATAAACGGTGGGTATGTTACGAAAGCGCCTACTTTCGACGGGGTGTTCGCCGGCAAAACCAATGTGAAGACGAACGACCTGAAAATGGAGAAAATCGGTACGGTGGAAATCGGATACGGGCTGCATACGCGCCATTTCGGCGTGAGCCTGAACGGATATTATACGAAATGGATGGATAAAACGTATTCGTACCGGCCGTACAACAACACCTTATATTATAGTGTCCCGGGTACCGACGCTGTGCATAAGGGCATCGAACTGGAGGCGACGTACCGACCGTTCGCTACGTTGCTGCTGGGCGGTAACTTCGCTATCGGCGACTGGAAATGGGACAACGATATTCATTACGACGAAATCAGCGACGAAGGGGTGCCTACCGGCAATACGCTGAACGCCTATATCAAGGATTTGCACGTAGGAAACGCGCCGCAAACCTCGGCTGCGCTTTACGCTACCTAGGAGGCTTTCCCTAATTTCTCGGTGGGGGCTAACTGGAATTATTTCGGCCGGAACTACGCCAATTTCGATATTACGAAGAGAAGCGACGAGAATGACCGCTCCGATTCGTGGCGCATGCCCGATTTCTCCACGGTCGACGTGAATATGAATTATCGTTTCGCCATAGGAAAATTGAAAGCGAATTTGTTCGGAAATGTAAATAATTTGTTTAATAAAGAGTATATTGCGGACGCAACCGACGGGAAAGGGCACGATAAGGAAACGGCCCTCGTATGGTATGGGTTCGGAACGACCTGGACTGTAGGCCTGAAGGTCGCATTCTAATCGAAGTTACTGTAAAATGAGCAAACCGATTCTTCCGGAAAACACACACTGCGGCATATGGCGTTGTTTGTTCGTAGCCGTCGCCCTTTTAACGGCCATGGTTATACGGGCGAACGGGGATCATCCGGTGCTGATTATCAGCTCGTATAATCCGGATACGAAACAAACTTCGCTCAATATTTCGCAATTCCTGGAAGAATACGACCGGCTTAAGGGAAACGCGCCGGTGGTAATCGAAAACATGAACTGTAAAAGTTTCCCGGAAGCTCCCCTCTGGAAGTATAAAATGGAGCAGTTGCTCCGGAAATATACCGGGCAAAGGCGTCCGCAGGTAATCGTTATATTCGGACAGGAGGGGTGGTCGGCTTTCCTTTCGCAGCAACACGATACGATTAAAGACATTCCCGTTATTTGCGGGCTGATAAGCAAAAACGCCATTATCCTGCCCGACGACACCACGTCGCTTATCGACTGGGAGCCTGAAAGCATCGATACCCAGCAATATATCGACGAGGGGTTATCTATTTCCGGTGTAGCCAACGATTACGACATCGCGAACAATATCCGGTTGATTAAGAAATTGTACCCGGCTACCCAGAACGTAGCCCTTATCACCGACAACAGTTACGGCGGCGTGTGCCTGCAGGCGTACGTAAAAAAAGAAATGCGGCAGTTTCCCGAATACAGCCTGATATTGCTCGACGGCCGGAAAAACAACCTCTACTCGATTATCGACCAGATACGGAAGTTACCCCCCAATACGGTTATCTTGTTAGGTACCTGGCGGGTAGACGTAAACGACGGGTATTATGTGGGAAACGCTACTTATACGATGATGTCGGCCAATCCGGGTATCCCTACTTTCACGCTTACTTCGGTGGGATTGGGGCATTGGGCTATCGGCGGGTATGTGCCGCACTACCGTACCATCGGTAAGGAAATCGCGCAGCAAACGATAAAACACCTCAACGGAAACGGGTTTGCCGGCGATGCGTCTATCGAATTATTGAAAAATATCTATATTTTCGATGAAAAAGAGGTGGATAAATTCGCTATCGACCGGAGCCTGCTGCCGGGAGGCGCTTCTTTTATCAATCGTACCCCGTCGATGTTCGAGCGCTACAAAACGCAGATGCTGGTTATTTCCGGTGCCGTTGTTTTCCTGTTCCTGCTTATCCTGCTGTATTATTTTTACCGCACCAATAAACTGAAGGATGTATTGCTCGACCTGGAGAAAGACAATACCATTATTTTGAATAACATCCAGTCGTCGCTCAAATTCGTGAATCCCGATTATACGGTTAAATGGAGCAATACCGTGGAGATGCGCTGTACTTCGAAAGATAACTACTCGTTTTCCTGTCAGAAAGGTAACCGGTTGTATATTTGCTGTGCCGATTGTCCGATTGTCAAAGCCATGGAAACCAAGGAGGCGCACGAATGCGAGCGTGAATACGCCCCGGGAAAATACCTCCATTTATTCGCCAAGCCGATTTTATCGGCAGAGGGGGAGGTAATCGGTGTAGTGTCTAAAACCGACGATATTACCCGGCAAAAGGAAGAAGCCATCGAGTTGCGCAAGGCGAAAGAGAAAGCGGAAGAGTCAGACCATCTCAAATCGGCTTTCCTGGCCAATATGAGCCACGAAATACGTACTCCGCTGAATGCCATCGTCGGCTTTTCAGGGCTCCTGGCCGTTACGGACGAGAAAAGCGAAAAAGAGGAGTATATACGGATTATCGAAAACAATAACAGTTTATTGCTCCAGCTTATCAACGATATTCTGGATATTGCCAAAATCGAAGCTGGCACGCTCGAATTTTCGGTGAAAGAAACTGATATCAACGTGCTCCTTTCTCAACTGGAACAGGCTTTCCGCCTGAAGGTGGGCGAAGAGGTGAGTATTTCATTCGAGCAAAAACTGCCTTCGTGCATAATATATACCGAAAAGAACCGGCTCTCGCAGGTAATTTCCAATTTCCTGACGAACGCCGTTAAGTTTACCCGCCAGGGTAGCATCCGGTTCGGTTACCGGATGGCGGAAAACGACAAGCTCTATTTTTATGTATCCGATACGGGGTGCGGTATTGCGCCGGAAGAAGTGCACAAGGTTTTCGAGCAGTTCGTGAAGCTGAACGATTTTGCCCAGGGTACGGGGCTGGGGCTATCTATTTGTAAAATGATTATCGAGCGCCTGGGTGGGGAAATCGGCGTCGATTCTATCCTGAACGAGGGTTCTACTTTCTGGTTCACGATTCCTTATAAACCGGCTCCGGTACGGGCGGATGTGCCTGTGGCATCGCCGTCGGACGAGACCCGACCGGCCCGGAAAGACAAACTTACGCTCTTGATTGCCGAAGACGACAGCAGCAACTACAAGCTGTACGATATGATGCTCAAGGAGTATACCTTGTTTCATGCCTGGAACGGGGAAGAGGCGGTGGTGCTGTTCAAACAACACCGGCCCGACGTGATTTTGATGGATATAAAAATGCCGAAGATGGACGGGTACGAGGCTACTGCCGAAATCAGGAAATTGTCGGCTTCCGTTCCGATTATAGCTGTCACGGCTTTTGCATTCGCCGAAGACGAGCAGCGTATCCTGCAATCGGGATTCGATGCTTACCTGAGCAAGCCGATTAATATTCCCGAGCTGAAAAAGGCTATCCGCTCCTTTAAACTATAACGGACGTGCTATCCGGATTCCGCTGTTCGAGCGTATACCGGCTGTATAGTCAATCAAAGGGCGCGGATTAACGATTACCCGCCGGCCTGTTGAGGAGGCATGGATAAAGGTGAGCGTTCCGTCTTTCCAATAAGCGTATCCTGTATGCGATACGTCCAATCCGGCAATTGTCGTGGTAAAACTGAGAATATCGCCGTTGCGTATGTGTGCGGCGGCTTCGGCAATCTTCTCTTTCGGGATATACGTATAGGGCCGGGCGTTGATTTCCGTTTCACGCGCTCTTATTAACTTCACTTGCACCGGGTCGGCGGCCAGTTGCTTATACTTGTCGGGATGTTCCGACATAAACGATACCTGTACGTGCCAGGGTACGCCGCCTGCTTCCCGGGTACGATCGGCGACGATTCCCTGTTGTTCGTTGGCTTGTATCCAATCGGTGAAATAATGTTTCCGGCTGGCATATCCGTCGATTAGGCTGTTGTAATACCGGATATTTTGCAGTTCCCGGGTAAAAGCATCGAATGAAAGCGTATCCCCGCGTACGGTACGGGCGAGTGCCAGTACCGTTTCTACGAACGTGGTGCAATCCATTTCCCGCAAATTTATTACTAACTGCTCCGGTTCTTTTTCCAGGGTGGCGGCCACATAGGGCGTTCCGGAAAAAAACAGGGCCGTACGGGTAACCAGTTCGTTGAACGGCAACTTTCTTTCTTCCC
Organism: Parabacteroides sp.; assembly: GCA_020860905.1. Classification (GTDB taxonomy): domain Bacteria; phylum Bacteroidota; class Bacteroidia; order Bacteroidales; family Tannerellaceae; genus Parabacteroides_B. The sequence goes on from JAJBTJ010000009.1 coordinate 11,125, forward strand.
GGAATTGTTCGGCATACCGGTTGAACAGTACCGTATCTTCGGGGGTATAATCCGCCTGGGCAGCGCTGCCGGCTGCGTAAAGCAGCATCAGGCAACAAAACAGGAATCGTTTCATCGGGCTGTTTTTATCTTTTTTCTTGTATAAAGAAAAAGTACGTGACAAAAATTAATTTTAGATAGCGGAACAGAAGAACAAAAAGAAAGTCCGTTCGATTACAACCTCTTTCTTCCTACCCAACTCCAAAAAGCACCGGCCACTTCGTATGGCCTCTCGGGCCTCGGGCGATGAGCGTTAAGCAGACCGGCCGAAAGAGAGCGTAAAAAAAGCCACGCTGTTTGAGCTTACGTATGTAAGCGAGTTCGGGGCTTTTAGCG
>JAJBTJ010000011.1 GCA_020860905.1 Parabacteroides sp.
AGCATTGCTTTTTAAGATAGTATCTGAGGCCCGGGGGGCCATACGATGTGGCCGGTGCTTTTCAAGGCTCCGTAGGCAGAAGCTGGTAATGGAACGGATTCTCTTTCTTTTATTCTTCTGTTCGGCTGTCTAAAAATAATTTTTGTCATGTACTTTGGGATGAAAATAGGGGATAGAATTTCCGACCGAAGAAGAAATCAGGCAGCCTTGTATGCCTGATTGGGAAAGAGGGGGCGGAAAATATTCTATTTACCATTCAGGAGTTCGGAACATTCAAACGTACGGGGTTCATTTCTCTCCGATTTATATGTTTTTCAAATTTAATCGTGTACCTTTGTATAAAAACAACGAGAAGGTATGATTAAAATAGGGAAATACAATACGTTGAGGGTGGTGAAAACCGTTGATTTCGGGTTGTACCTCGACGGCGGCTCGGCCGGCGAGTTGCTTTTACCTACCCGGTATGTGCCCGAAGGAGCGCAGGTAGGCGATAAAATCGAAGTATTCGTTTATCACGACAACGAAGGGCGGCTTATCTGTACCACGTTGCATCCGAAAGCCATCGTGGGCGAATTTGCCTGGATGCAGGTACGCGACGTTTCGAATGCCGGCGCTTTCCTCGACTGGGGCATCATGAAAGACCTGCTCGTTCCGCACCGTGAGCAAAAAGTACCGATGACTGCCGGGCGCCGGTACCTGGTATACGTATACCTCGACCATGTGAGCCAGCGGATTGCCGCCTCGGCGCGGATTAATAAATTCCTCGACAATGTACCGCCCGAATACGAAAAGAACCAGGAAGTCGATTTATTAGTGGCGGAAGAAACCGGGCTCGGGTACAAGGTAATCATCAATAACCTGCACGGAGGGCTGGTGTATAAAAACGAGGTATTCAGCCCGCTCTCGAAGGGCGACCGGCTGAAAGGCTACATCAAGGAAATCAGGGACGACGAGAAAATAGACGTAAGCCTCTATCCGTTAGGATATAACAAGATAGACGACATAGCGCTGAAAATAAAGGAAGCGCTGAAACAGCACGGAGGTTACCTGCCGCTACACGACAAAAGCGACGCCGGGGAAATTTCCGCCCTGTTCGGTTGCAGTAAAAAAAGTTTCAAGAAAGCCATCGGAACCTTGTACAAACAACAACTCATCGCGCTGGAAGAAAAAGGCATACGGCTCACCGAAAAAGGCGCCGCGCCGGAAGAAACGCAGGCGGAGGCTTGACGGAAGCCGCTTTTACTGCCTACGAGCCGTATCCCCGGGGTAAAGAATATCAATCCTTATCCCGGGGATACTGTTTTTACACGCCTGCCTACTTTTTGGGGAAAAAATGAGAAAGAAATCATCCTTTTATGCCGGCCTGAATATCGTCCGACCCGGGTCGGACGAGTGAACCACCTGGGTCGGACGGGTGGTCGCCCCGGGTCAGACGGGTGGAACGCCCGGGTCGGACGATATTTTCCGCTACATGAAACGGGATTTTCAAGAGGTATCCGCTACGTTTTCCGCACGTACTTCCGGATACCGCACCGTACGTTAACAAGGAATGCCCGGTTCCGCACGAAAAAAGCCGGTATCGCGCTTTTGCGTTATACCGGCTTTTCCCGAAAGGCGCTTCGCGAACACCCTGTGTTTTACTGCTTTATCATTTTCTTTACCAGCCAAAGTATTTGAAGGATGACCAGCACGATAATAATCCATATCCCGTACGTACGGAAAAAAGGAAGCCAGGCGGCTGTTTGCCCGGATGCAGCGTCGTCCGGCGCCGGCACGGCAGAAGTAGAGGCCGGCATCAGACGGGGCAACGAATCGGGAATATGCGAGCGGAACGAAAGGTCGTATACCGGCATTTGCGCCTGCCCGTTCCCGTAGGCCAGCCGGTACGTTTCGCCGGCTTCCAGGTAAGCGGCCAGGTACAAGCGGTCGATATAGGTTTTTATCGAATCTATCCGGAGCGGCTGGTCGTCGCCGTTCCGGATGCGCATATCCAACGTATCGGTGTACTGCGACCAATCGAGCGCGGCCATGCCTTTCCCGTCGGATTCCAGCACGGAACCGACGTAGCTCCGGTACGGTTGCCCGGAACGGCCGTCACGGCGCTGCAACAACGATTTCCGCGAACCGGCCGGCGAAGATGCGGCGGAGGGAAAGGAAAAAACGATTTCACGCCGGAAAAAGCGCGGGGAAGACACATAAAAAACGATTTCCGAAAAGTCGTACCGGCAGGGAAAAGTAAGGAGGATTCCGGTTTCTTTCCCTTCTTCCCGTACCGAGAGGCCCGAGGGTTTTACTTCCGATAGCTCGGGACGGGCATACGAGGCGACAGCCGGCTGGCCTACCTGTATCACATTCAGCGGAGCCGAAAGCGAATCGTCGATGGTAAGCAGGTAGTAACGATAGTCGGACAAGGGGAAAGTGATTTCGAAGCTGGCCGTGGTTTGCCGCTGGTCGTACAATCCGCGCAGCGGAAAGGTTTCTTTTACCGCATACCACTGTTGCCCGTCGTTGCTTCCGCGGAGCGACGCCGTCTTGTCAACCGCCGTATTCTTTACCTGCAAAGCGAAGGACGACAGCGCCCGGTTACCGGCCTCGATTTGTATCTCGGTACGCGAAGGCAGGTTCTTTACCTGCACCGGATAGGGCTGGAAAGGGGTTCCGGCAACCGGCGTTTCGTTGCGCCTTACCAGGTAAGCCGTTTCTTTATCGCGGCTGTCGAGAATCCGTACATCCGCCAAATCGGCACGCGCAGCTCCCCGTACGTAACCGGGCAGCTCTACTGCATAGAAGCCGGACTCGGTTACCGGCGGCAACCCGGCGGTATACCGGTATCCGCTGTTTCCGGACACTTCCGGAACGCCCGACAAACAGCCGAGCAGGCACAAGGCAACGCCCAGCCGGCATTTATGATTCTTTCTCTGCTTCATCTTCTTTAAAAAGAACGTCTTTCAGTTTTTGGTACAAAAACGACAAAACCAATAAAATAACTCCCAACAGAACGAATACCAGTATCTTACCTACCGTAGGCATCGCCCATAAATCGGCCAGGAACAGTTTCAGCAACACGAGCCCGAAAGTAAACAGGCTGATAATCCGCATTACCTTGAGATGTAACCGCATGCCCAGCGCCATCTGTACAGCCCCGGCTATCGTAAGGGCTATCGACAGCCCGGCATTCAGTTCGTCGGGCAATCCCGACTGGAGCAAGAACAAACGTACGAGTCCTATCCAAACCAATACCGAAGCGACGTTGATAAATACGGTAAATCCGGTTTTCTTCCGGGCACGGAACGCTTCGGCGGTATAATAAAGCCGGGCGATAAACCAGAGGGTAAATACTACGGTTCCTGCACTAAGCCAGGTTAAAAAGCCCGCCTTTTCCGAACCGAACAGGGTGGTGTCGATAAAAAGGAAATTAAGCCAATACACCAAAACGCCCGATGCTGCCGCCAGTATGTATAAACCGGTATTCCGGGCAATCGGGAAACGCTTCTTCAAGCATACCGGCAATACCGCCAGCCAGCCGGTCGTACAAAGCAGTAACGCCTGGGCGCGCCATGCAACCGGTACAAACCGGTACAAATCGCACATCATGCTATAATAAAGAATCGCCAGCCCGACAGATAATAACAGGGCGTTCCAGGGTGAATAGGTCAGTATTTTGGCCGATTCGAAAACCGGTTTGTTGCGTTGCATCAACAGGGCGAAAGCTACGAAAGCTGCGCCGGCAAAGGCTGCGGTGGCAAAAACAGGGTTCAAAAAGAGTATTCTTCCCGGTTGCTCCACGGGCGGATAAACCGTATAAAATGATAAAGCATCTATCAGATACGACACGAATGTACAGATTACCAGCAAGAACGAAAAATATTCGTACAGGCGTATCTTCGATTTGAGGTAAAGCCAGAGCAACAGTACCATTTCGGCTGCCCAGAAAAGGGTGATGGTACGGCCGCTCAACTGTACGGGAACGGTAATCGATACGAACGTAAGTACCACTCCCAGCAGGGTATACACCAGGAAGCGGTATTCCTGCTTTTCTTTCCTGAGCCATATCACCAGCAACAAATTCACGATGGCCACGAACAGCGTAAGCAACCCGCTCAACCGCACGGGGCTCTGAATAAACGACAGGTAATAGAGGCCGAAAAACAAGTAAAGGAAATTATTGGCCACTACCACGCTTAACAAAATCCGGTTAACCTGCCGGACTGACGATTTTAAAACCGACATAACCGGCAAGAGAAACAGGAAATAGAATAAGGTGGCGAACGCCAGCAGTTTGATAAAGCGTGCGGATACGCCTGCCTCGCCCCGGTAGAAAGGTTCGAGCTGCCAGGTATACAGCCCCATCACCAGGTAGGTAAAAGCGAATGCGATTACCGGCAGTTCGGCCCACTTTTTCCGGAACGACAGCACGAACATGCCGGCATCCAATATGGCCAGGTAGGTAAACAACACCACGTAGTTGCCTTCGCCCCGGTTTATCAGGAAAGGGGCGATAAAGCCGCCCACCAAGGCGATAATGGCCAGCTCGCGCCTGTCGTACAGCAACGCGAGGGCCGACATCAGTACGGTAATGGCCACCAACAGGATAAAGGCGGCGGTTTGCGAAAAGAGGTTGTAATAATGGAAAGCGATGGCTACGGTAACGTAAAACACGGCAAACGCCCCGCCGGCCAGCAAAGAGCTGAACGTACGGTATTTTTTCTGTAGCCGCCCGGCTACGAACAACAAGGCGCCGCCGGCTGCAAACCCGAGAATCGTGCGGAAAATTTCGTTTATCCAATTCTGGTCGATGGCATATTTTACAAACAGCCCGATGCCTATCACCAACACTAAAATGCCTATTTTACCGAACAGGTTTTCTCCTACATACTTTTCATAGTTTACCTGCTTTTTCTTCCGGGTAACAAACGGGGGCGGCGGCGGTACGACTTGTTCTTTTTCCGCTTCCGGGTTACTCAGGTCGGCGGCTGTTTCGTCGTCCACGCCCGGGTACTCCGGTTCGAATCCTTCGAATCCGGTTTCCGACGCTTCATCCGGTTGTTCCGCACCGGTTTCGGGTACAGCCGCTTCGCCGGGCGTTTCCGGCCCGGAAAAAGCAACTTGATGCTGCGCGACGATTACCTCGCCGGCTGCTTCTTCCGGTTCGTAACATGCTTGTTCCGCCAGGAGCGGCGGCGGTGGCGGGGTGACGCTTTCCGGCGACTCCGGATGAAGCTCCGGCAAATCCGTTAACTGCTCCCGGCCGCTTTTGCGCCAGCTTTCCAGTTCCTGCTTCAGCGTTTCGAGGCTTTTTCCTAATTTACCGATTTGGTTACTTAACGTAATCCACATCACGATAAGTAAAATCAATACTCCGTATTCTTCCATGCTATCCGATTTATGCGATATATTCCGTTACATCGAACCAGACATGCTTACCGGATAAGAAGCAAAGCCTTGCTTATACCGGGGTGCAGCCTGTCTTTGTTTTGATTCTCTCGAAACAAAGATAGAAATAAAAAACGAGAGATTGAGCAGATAAGCGCAGGAAGGTTGTAAACAAGTGGTTTACAGGAAAACAGGCTGTGAAGGCGAAGCCCGGTGAAACCGCCCGGAAGCCGAATGAAACCGGATACCCGAATCTAAGTGCGGCAAGGAGACGATACAGGTTGTTCTTCCCGAGGTGAAAAACAATAAAACCGGCCGGCGAAAAAAGAAATAATACCTATATTTGCAACTAAATTTACAGTCGAAAGTCATTCATTGTGTATGTGTACAGGTTCCCCAAAACAGGCAATCCGGAATCGTTCGAATGTGCAAAGAAAATAGCGAGAGCAAATACACCGGATTATGAAAAAACATACGTACATCCTTATTGTAATAGTATCGATATTCGTATCTTGCTCGAAAACAAACCAATTGTTTGATGAAGCAGTAAGGCTGGATAATCAGGAGAAGTATCACGAAGCCATTATCGTCTGGAATAAATTAATCCGACATAATCCCGCCTACCTACCCGCCTATATAAACAGAGGGGCCGATAAGTTCGCTTTAAAGCAATATGCCGAGGCTATAAAAGACTATTGTTATGTTATTAACCGAGATTCTACCTATATAACGGCCTGGGTCAACAGAGGATGTGCAAAATCAGAATTGAACGATTACAAAAGTGCTATCGACGATTTTAACGCCGCAGAAAGAATAAAGCACGAAGTATACGGATACGCTCAAGTGATATTCTATGATAAAATAAATCCCAACGATGTTCCGTTGGAAGAAATTTGTCTTCAAAGAGGCATTGCTTACTGGTATGCAGACAGCCTGAATAAAGCATATAGCGATTTGAATTATTGTATCGACCGGGAATATGAAGTAGTATGCAGTTACTTTTGGCGTGCTTATGTTTATTGGAAAGCCGGCAAAGAGAAAGAGGCGCATAACGACTTTATGACGGTAATTTCGCAAGGACGAGCCGATGAAGATTATGTAATCCAGGCACGACAAAATCTAAAGATACTGGATAAAGACAGCATTCTTTTAAAATAGATGCTGAAAGGGATAACAAGCCGATTCATTTAAATAATACGATTGGATTATGAAATTACTTACTATTACTTTCTTATTTGCTGTAGTGTTACTCTCTTGCAAGGGAGGGAAGAACGGAGATGCAGAAAAACTTTCGGATAGCCTGACAGAAGATTCTGTTAAAGTGAATACAGGAGGATTCGATTCGACAGAGGATTCCGTATTATCCGAGTCTGCTTCGATGGAGAGCGGGAACTGGGTTAATAGTAATAGTTTATTAGATAATTATTCGTTGAATAACCTGAAAAGCAAAAAAACGCTGAAGCAAATACAGTGGTTCGATATTCCCGAAATTTTTAAACAATCGCCATTGGATACAAATACGGTATCCATCTATAGTGATGCCGCTCTTTTTCTTCTGAAAAATGAGATGTATAATGAAGCTCGGATTATACTGTTGGAGATTACGAAAAAGTATCCCGACAAAGAAGAAGAGTGGCTTGCTTTAGGAGATGCCCAATGGGGCGACGGGGATGAAGAAGCGGCAAGAGAATCCTATACTATTTACCTGAATCTGATGAAAAAACACAATAAAGATTTAGTGCGGATACCTAAAAGAGTATATGAAAGAGTGGATTAAGAGAAAGAGTCCGGTTTCCTGCAAAAGCCAAACTAAAAATCGAGCCGTAAATTCTAAGAATCAGTAAAAGTATCTTTCTTTCCGGTTATTATTTCCTGTAGCGGGGAAAGACCACTTTTTACCGCCAAAAAACGGATATTCCCGTTATTATTGTTACCTTTCGGCCCGAAAACGGAAAACACTTTACCAAACTAACAAATTTATCAGCATGAAGTACTTTTTTTTACTGGCGACCTCGGCAGCTATCCTGGCCGGTTGCTCCACTAAACCCGGCTATACCATCCAAGGTACGGTAGCTAATCCGGCGTTAGACGGAAACCATGTGTATCTGTGCGACCTGAACAGCCGGAACAACTCCCCGCTCGACAGCGCCTTGGTGCAAAACGGCTCTTTTATCTTCGAAGGAGTACAAAACACGCCGCTGCTGGCCCAGCTCAAATTTAACAAAGAAGTAATCGACCCGGCCGGCCAACCGAAAGACAAACGGATGTACAATACCGGGGAGAATTACAAATTCTCGATTGTATTCGTACTCGAAAACGCTCCTTTACAAGTAAAATTAGATACCGTTTCCTCGGTTTCGGGCACGCCCGAGAACGATGCGTTGCAAGGATTCCTGAACGGTATCGACCGGATCCGGCAGGAGGCCGCTCCGCTAAACGAAAAAATCAGAGATTTCAAAAGCCTGCCGGAAGCGGAACAGAAAGCGGTAGAAGCCGAATACGACCGGTTCATGGAGCAACGCGCCGACCTGGCCGAAGCGTATATCGCAGCGAATGCCGATAAACTCTCGGGCGGATATGTATTCTGGTCGTTCCGCTACTTGCTCGACGAAGAAACGCAGAACACGCTCGTAGCTCAGGCGGATTCGGTTTTCAAATCGGCGCCGGGCGTAAGCGCGCTTATCGAACAACTCGATTACCAGACGAACGAACTGGGAACCGGCATGCCGTTCAAGGATTTTACGATGAACGACCTGAAGGGGAAGCCGCGTAAATTGTCGGATTACGTAGGGAAAGGAAATTATGTACTGGTAGATTTCTGGGCTTCGTGGTGCCCGCCCTGCCGCCAGGAAATGCCTAACTTAGTAGCGCTTTACAAGCAATATCATAAAAAAGGATTCGAAATCGTGGGCGTATCGCTCGACAACAAACAGGAAAACTGGGAAAAAGGGCTGAAAGACCTGAAAATGACCTGGCCGCAGTTATCGGACTTGCAAGGCTGGAAAAACGGAGGCGCCGCTCTTTACGGCGTGCACAGCATTCCGCATACCGTTTTGTTCGACCCGCAGGGAAATATCGTCGCCAAGAAATTGTACGACGAGGAACTCCGGGAAAAACTGGCCGAAATATACGAGTAACCCCACGAATTGCTTTCCTCGTTTGTGCAAATCGGGGAAAACAATTACATTTGCACGGTTATTTTGCAGTCTACAGGAAACACGTAACATTATCATCTTACTTTAAAACATAAAATAGCGATTATGATTTATTCACAAGAAGTTCAACACATGTGTGTTGTAAGAAAAGGAGCCGACCACGGACCTGCTCCTATTCCCGAAGAAGGGAAATGGGTACGGTCGAAACAAATTACCGACATTTCCGGACTAACCCACGGTATCGGTTGGTGTGCACCGCAGCAAGGTACTTGCAAGCTGACCCTGAATGTGAAAGAAGGCGTTATCCAGGAAGCGCTGGTAGAAACTATCGGTTGCTCGGGTATGACCCATTCGGCAGCTATGGCTTCGGAAATCCTTCCCGGTAAAACCATCCTCGAAGCCTTGAACACCGACTTGGTTTGCGACGCTATCAATACGGCTATGCGCGAACTTTTCCTACAAATCGTTTACGGACGTACGCAATCGGCGTTCTCGGAAGGCGGCTTGGCTATCGGCGCCAGCCTGGAAGATTTGGGTAAAGGCCTCCGCAGCCAGGTAGGTACCATGTTCGGAACACTGGCCAAAGGAACCCGTTACCTCGAAATGGCCGAAGGGTATTGTACCCGTATGGGCCTCGACGAAAATAACGAAGTAATCGGCTATGAATTCGTTCACATGGGCAAATTCATGGATATGGTTAAGAAAGGGATGGATGCCAACGAAGCACTCGAAAAAGCAAAAGGCTCGTACGGCCGTTTCAAAGAAGCTGCCAAATACATAGACCCCCGTCATGAATAAAAAAACAATTTCGCGTATCCTCATCGGGCTTATCCTGGCCACGGCTATCGGCGCAACGGTTTGTTATTTCGTAATGCCGCCGTGGAAGGCGTTTTACATTGCTTGCTGCGGGGGCGTGATTGTTTTTAATTTCCTGATTTCACTATTTCTGGTACACAAGAATTTTAAGAAATAACCGGCAACGATGCGTTTAAAAAACACAGCCGTCGTACTGATTGCACTCACGGCTCTGGTTTCAGGAGCGGGTTGCCGCCTTATCCGGGCCGGCATAGTGGAGAACCGCATCGCAGTTGTAATCAGTTGCAGCGTGTTCGCGGTTTCGTTCGCCTGGCTGTTTATCGTCGTTATTTCGAGGTATTTAAAAAAACAAACAAAATAAAAACGCTTAATATGGCTTTATTTGAAAGTTACGACCGCCGTATCGATAATATCAACGCGGTTTTAAACGAATACGGTATCAAAGACATCGACGAGGCGAAAGCTATTTGCGATGCAAAGGGTATCGACCCTTACACCATGTGTAAAGAAACGCAACCTATCTGTTTCGAAAATGCCGCATGGGCTTACGTAGTCGGCGCAGCTATCGCTATCAAGAAAGGTTGCAAGAATGCAGCCGACGCTGCCGAGGCTATCGGAATCGGCTTGCAGGCTTTTTGTATCAAAGGTTCGGTTGCCGACGACCGGAAAGTAGGTATCGGTCATGGAAACTTAGGCGCCCGCTTGCTTCGCGAAGAAACGGAATGCTTCGCTTTCTTGGCCGGTCACGAATCGTTCGCTGCGGCCGAAGGCGCTATTAAAATCGCCGAAATGGCTAACAAGGTGCGTAAAAAACCGTTACGTGTTATCCTGAACGGCTTGGGTAAAGACGCTGCTAAGATTATTTCGCGTATCAACGGCTTCACGTACGTACAAACTCAGTTCGACTACAATACGGGCGACCTGAACGTTATCGACACGATTGCTTACTCGAACGGCTTGCGCTCGAAGGTTAAGTGTTATGGCGCCGACGACGTTCGCGAAGGGGTGGCTATCATGCGCTCGGAAGGGGTAGACGTATCTATTACGGGTAACTCTACCAACCCGACCCGTTTCCAGCATCCGGTTGCCGGTACATACAAGAAAGAGTGTATGGAACAGGGCAAAAAATATTTCTCGGTTGCTTCGGGCGGCGGTACGGGCCGGACCTTGCACCCCGATAATATGGCTGCCGGACCTGCTTCGTACGGTATGACGGATACGATGGGCCGCATGCACGGCGATGCTCAGTTCGCCGGTTCTTCGTCGGTTCCCGCTCACGTAGAAATGATGGGTTTCCTGGGTATGGGTAACAACCCGATGGTAGGCGCTACCGTTGCTGTTGCCGTAGCCATCGAACAGGCCATGAACTGATTGCAATAACGTTCCTATATACGTTAACGAATTCCCTGTAACTGTACGGTTACGGGGATTTTTTATTTAATCCGGGCATACTTTCCTTTCGAATGCAAATAGGCTGCACGGTAAAAGTGTAGCAAACAGCTCGTAATTTAAATACATTTCTTATATTTGTAGTAACGGTTAAAAAATCAAAATATGAAAAGAACCTATATTAATGAATTTCACCGACAATGGATAGAAAGCACCATGCAATCGATAGCATCCTGGCAGAAGCAGCCAATCTCGTTAGAAGAGAAAAAGAAGCAACAGGAAATGTTGAACCGCCAGAAGGCTATAAGAGAAGGCAAATTAAAAAGTTAAAAGAATTTGCCACCCATTTTGATTTATGGATTAATTTCGATACCCTTTCTCTTTCTTATCTTAACAAGGGAGGTGAAAACGAAGTTTTTACCGGAGAAGAAGATATTGTATTCAAACTGAATAATTTTGAATATGCAGGTGACGACCTACTTCTTTTTTTTATCCGAATAGCAGCACATAATCATTTTTTCAGCAATGTTCCGTACAACATGATAGGATTTGCTTATAATAGCCAACATGAATTTTGTGCAGTATTAACACAACCGTATGTCAGGGCAAAATGAGAAGCGACCGAAAAAGAAATTCAAACCTATATGGAAGCATTAGGATTTGAAATGGAATTTACAGACGAATTTTATAATGAAGAAT
>JAJBTJ010000099.1:0-6143 GCA_020860905.1 Parabacteroides sp.
AAATAAAATAAGTGGTTAATTTATAATTGATTATGATTTTGGGGTTTGTAGTGTCAACTAATAATTTGAGACTTTAAAGGAGAAAAATACCGAATAAAGGATTAATCGGGCAGTCCTTTTCATAAAGGATGAATTTCAATGCGGAGACATTCTTCCTCGATAATAAGGCTTCTGCGCATGTGATTAGTTGTAATTTGCTGAACTGGCAAGCCTGGGAAAGCATGAAAAGTGCTTTTGTTTCGCGTTCCCGCGTGCCGCTTTGGGATAGAGTTAGGGTACTATTTTTCCATATCCTGAAAGATAATGGTGAAAAATCGTTCGGGAAAGCTTTTAACCTGGCTTTTGTTGCTTATTCGTTATTTTTTCCGATGCTGCGGATGTATTCATTGGGAGTGATGCCTGTAGCTTTCTTGAAGTAACGGAAGAAAGAAGCGCGCGAGCTGAAGCCGCATAACTCGGCGAGTGCACCTAAGGTATATTTGTCGGATTCATCTTTGTTGATGAGGCGCTTGAACTCTTCGATGCGATAATCATTGATGTAGTCGTAGTAGTTCCGGTTCAAGTGTTGATTGAATAAGTAGGAGAGGGTATGAGCCGACCTGCCGAGCATGGCTGCCAGGTCGGCTATTTTTAAGTCGGGGTCTGTATAAGGCTTATTTTGCCGCATCAAGGCTTCCAGCTTCTCGGTGAGACGTTGGCATTCTTCCACGCTGATTTTGTTGGTTTTGTATTTTCCTTCTGAGCTCTTTCCCTGTTTTTCAGCTTTTGGCAACTGTATTTCTTCTGCCGGTTGAGGTTGGGTACTCTTGGTTTGCCGGGCTTTTTTCTTCCGCTGATAATAGATATACCCGAGGAATGCCAGCGCGATGGAAATGGCTATGATGCTCCATGCCTCTACCGGATAGGTTATATGTACGGATACGCAGGCCTCCGAATCCGGATTCCCGATATGCCGGACTCTGAAAATATATTTTCCGGATGACAGGTCGTAGTAGGTTATTTCTGATTTTCCGGTAGATATTTGCCAGTCTTCATCTTCGCCTTCCAATTTATATTCATAAGTCATATAGGCCGGTTCTGTGTAGGTGAAACCGGAGAAATGGAAGGTTAGGTTGTTCTGTGAGTTCCCGAGCTCTATTTCGGGAATATCGCCATGGGCCGTATACGGACGGATGGATAGCTTTCCATTAGCATAGATATCTGTAATATTTATCGGATAGTTGTATTGCTTCATCCGGCTGTTTTGCTCGAATTTCATGTATATCAGGCCTTTGGAATTTCCCATCCAGATAATTCCTTTTCCGTCTTGTACGGGCGGGCACAAGGTGAAGATGGAACTGGGGATGCCATCTATAAAGTTGTAGGGGATGAAGGTTTCCTTTTTGTCGTAGCGGTACAGCCCGTTATTGGTTCCTATCCAGAGCCAGTTTTCCTGGTCTTCCAATATGAACATGCCGTCTTTGCCTTCCAGTTGCGTGTCGGGTTGCAGTTTGCGGAAGCGGCTCATGGAGAGGTCGGAAACGCACAAGCTACCTTTGTCCGGAAGGAAGTAAAGGTCGTGGTTCGAGTCTTCGTATACCACCCGGATTTTCTCTTTGTGGATGAAGCCTTCCGGGAAGATGTCGTTTTTCAGACTCCGGGAAGAGGGGTCCCAAATGCACATGCCGTTTTCCGTGCAAATCCAACCTTTGTGGGTGGAGTCGAAGTATATCTCGTAGATGTTCCCTTCCGGCAGTTTGGAGTTGGCGCTGGTGTAGTGCCTCGCTTGTTTCCCGTCTTTGTAGCAATAGAGTCCCATGGAAGTGCCAATCCACAAGTTATCTTTGGAATCGGACTTGATGCAGAAAATCTGCCCTTTCATGAAAGGTTGCGGTTCGTCCGGTTCAAAATCCCGGATGGACAGGTCGGAAGGGTCGAATATGTACATGCCGCCGCCATAGGTTCCGATGTAGTATTTGTCGCGGAAACGGTGGATGCAGAAAATCATGCTTGAACGCAGTTCGGGCGTCTTGAAGTTTTTAAAGCGGCGCTTGTTTTCGTCGATATAGAACAGCCCGTCGCGTGAACCTATCAACTTTTCGTGTTCCGTAATGGCAATGCTGCGGACGGGCATATCCTTGGAATCGAAATAAGGCGGATAACTGTAAGTGGAGAAAAGTCCGCTTTGATACATGCTGTAATCCAGTCCTAACTGATAAAAGCCTATCCAGATAAGTCCGTCACGGTCAACTAATAGGGAGTATACGGAGTTTGAACGGATGTTTTCGTCTTTACTCGGTTCGTGGCGGAAGGAGCGTATGGTTTTCATCTGTCGGGTGGAGACGAAATGCACTCCGTTTCCGTCTGTACCTATATATAACAGGTTCTTTCCGTCGCTGGAAAGGGAGGAGATTACGTTACAGCCTACGTCGATGGAGTGGCCGAACTTGTGTGTCCGGGTATCGAAGTTTACGATACCTTGTTCCATGGTACCGAGGTAAAGCATCGGGCCGATGCGGGCGATACTGCTGTAAGAACATAGGTGCTTATCGTCTGTCCTGTTGTGGTAAGGAGTTATTTTTCTGTTAAACAGTTGCAAGGAATAGAGCCCGTCGTTGGTTACCATCCAGAGGATGCCGTCTTCACTGAGGTTGAGTCCGGTAATGACGTTGGAAGCGGAAAGGATATTGGGGTCTATCAGTAGGTGTTCCAGTTTTCCCCGGTGATAGATAAAAAGTCCTGCTTCGCTACCGATGTATAAAGTCTCTTTCCCGTGAGGCAAGAGCGAGCGGATGCCGTAGCGTAGGGTTTCGGCGGCAATGGGTTCAAGGACATCTTTTTCTGTGTTTACCCGCCAGAGGCCCATACCGTTTCCTATCCATATCTGGTTCCCTTCCATTTCGGTGATGGCGTTCACCCGCTTTATCTTTTCGTTGGCGCCGGAGATAAGGTAGTGTTTCAGATGGATGCCGTCGAAACGTTCCAATGAGTTTCCGGTGCCTATCCAGAGGTAGCCGGCGGAATCTTTATAAAGTGCATTCACTACTAAATCGGAGAGACCTTCAGTGACGGACAATCCACGGAAAATACAAGGTTGCGAATAGCCCGGCAGAAAGCTGAACAATAAGAGTAGTAGAAGGGTATATGTAAGTATGTTTTTCACTTTATACTCTGTTTTCCGTTTCATCTGTTTATTCTAACACACAAATATAGGAAAAAGAATGAAAAGAGCTTAAATACTTTTTAGAATAAACGGCTTGCCTTTGAATTCGCCTTCAACTTATACGTCTGGTTTTTAATTGTGATGTTACAATTTTCCGATACTGTATAGTACCAGCTTCCGTCTTTGTACTCCAGCAAGACATTCATCGGAACTACACTTTGAATGGTGATATCAGGAGTGCTCAAAAGCGTGCCGTTACCTAGGAACAAGGTGCAATCGCTCCCCTGTTTGTTCCCCCACAAGGCATAAGAGCCTCGTGCGCTCATTTTCCCGCTGGTATATAAAGTTTCCGGTTTATCAGATGAAAGTATGTAGTCGGTTCGTCCATCGTTTTGTTTAACGCAGATGCCGACTGCACTGTTTCCGGTTTTGCTTTTCACTTCGGGGAAACTGACTGTGGAGATGCAACCGGGTTCTTTCCTGGAAGAGGGTTCATAAACGGCAACGAACGGACGGTTCCAGGCTTCTCCTTTCTGTCGGGCTACAAAAGTGAGTGTCGGTTGTTCTTTAATATTATAGGGCATTTCCGGAGTACGGCTCAGCCCTTCCGTCATAGGGGATAGGGCAGTAAAGATTTCTCGTTCCGCTTCGCCTTTCATCCAGAGGTTCATGGAAATGTCGTCTTTGTCGGGCATGGCGATGGTAAACGTTGCTTTTACGTCTTTGCCGGTAATGGCCGATTTCTTATCGTATATATAAGAATAGGCGTATAAGTGAGCGCCGGCAAAAGCCAATTCCTCCGTGGGTTGCAGATTCAGGCTGGTTCCATCGGTTGCTGTCAATGTCAGGGTTTGGCCTAAGTTGTGATAGAAGTAATCGTGCATTTTATCTCCGCCGCGCTCTTTCCGGCTTCGGAAGACGTCTATGTAATAACCTGTTTCCGGTCCGGTGGTGACGATGCTCATCAGACGCGTTTGGTCGGCACGGCTCTCCGGTTCGCGGAAATAGACGTCGCTGTAAGTGATGGGTATGAATGCACTGCCCGGTTCGGAAGAGGCGGGAAAGCAGGATTTCAAGTCGAAAGAGTGATTGCTTTTCATAACCGGATAACTGGAAATGCCGTCTACACAGACTGTGTTATGGCTGGGAAACTGGGAGTAATATTCCAGATAATCCAGTCCGCTATACAGGTAAAGGCCGATTCCGGCATCGGGGCCGAGTACATAACCTTTACCGTAAAGCTCCATGGATATGCCGTTGGCATGTGCGTGGTTTCCTTCGCTGGCATTTAAGGATATCATCAGGCTGTGACGGGGATGCATCCCGTTGCGCTGCACCAGCCAGGAGACGTTGGGGGCGTAAAAGAGGGGAGAGACGTATTGTTCTATTTTTCCTGCCTTGATATCCGGGTTTAGTTCCAGAGGTTTGTCATCGAAGAAGGAGTTGACGGAAACACGCACGTTCTGTTTGGTGTGTTTTGCTTGTCCGGCATCGGGGGTGAAGCATTTCAGCATGGCAGTGAAATAGGCTTCCTGTTCTTTCTTGCCGTTATACTGCGCGTTCTGTATCATCCGGGCGATAGGAGCGGTGTTCAGAAGTCCCGGATGGGTATCTCCGAAACCACATATCATCCGGTTGGGGAAAAGGTATTGCGGAGTAACGGATACGGCTTTGGAGATAACAGGTAGCGCCTTTGCCAAATCGAAGTTCAGATTACGGTCGAAAAAGGTGGTGAAGCTGGTGTAATCGTTCAGTACGACATTACTGTATCCGGGACATTCGGCCCAGATGCCGGTTTGGAAGTCGAAGCCATAATCGGCCAGCCGTGCCAGGCTCCACTGGCGGATGCTGGAACGGTTGAGTACGTAGTCAATGTAATATTCGCGTCCTTTGCCGTCGGAATATTGTTCGTTATTCTCCAGTATCATGCCGATATCCATGATGTAGCGCGCCTGCATCAGGTTCCAGTTATTATGGGGTACTCCGTTGGCAATGATGTTATCCGCCCATTTCTTGAAAGCTCCCGCGTATATATCCATCTTATCCGGATGTGCGGTATTCAGGTAATTGTATAGGAAATCGTAGAGGGGAACAATATCGTAAAGGATATCTTCGTGGATAACTTCGAAGGAACTCATACCAACCAGTGTTTGCTGGTGTCCGTGATTAAGGTCGGTGGGGACATTGCGATAGTAGATTCCGGTCATATAGGTATCGAAGACTCCTGTGGCGAGGCGAGCATATTTTTCTTCTCCCGTGAGCCAGTAAAGAAAGGCGGCATCCCGGGCGATACCCATGATTTCGCGGTTCAGGCTCTCGATGTTGCGTCCCGTCTTCGAAGGGTGAACACTTTCCATCGGGCAGCCGGGCAGGGCATTGTTACAAAAAGTGACGTTACCGTTCGCATCGTCGTCAGAGGGAACTACGTCTTCCAAGCGGGGACGCACGTGAGTGGCGAAGGTGCCGCGCGTACCGGTGTACCGCACTGTCGGTGCGGGTGCTTTCTCTCCGCCGGCGTGGTCGAAGGTTTCTGCTTTTATATATACATCCGTTGCGTGAGACTTCCAATACATGGCTAAGCGTGAGAGGAGCCAGTCCGGTTTTGCTTCTGTCAGGTCGACGTAAATATCTGTTCGTTTTTTTAGTTTCTCTAATACATCATTTGCCCAGGTTTCTGTTTTTATCAGATTAAGGGTTTCGCTTTTGCTACCTGCGTCTGTCAAATAGCGGGGATGGCTATGCGGTAACTGTGACTGGAAGGGGATAGGGCTTTTTTGCGCCTGCAATATTCCTGAAATGAAAATGCATACTAATAAACTGATTGCTTTCATATTTTATCATTACATTAAGTGTTTACCCATTGGGGAATAAATGGTTTTTTCCTCATGCCCGAAAATGCTCGAGGTTGGGTACGGAGCTGAATCCTGTTTAATACGTTTCAGCCAAGAGACACCCGGGTGCTAATTCCACCAATGAACTAAATGTTTATTAAAAATATACG
>JAJBTJ010000099.1:6153-9449 GCA_020860905.1 Parabacteroides sp.
CATAAAGATAGGGCAAACCACTAACAAAATGGTAATCTTTATTGCGCGTTTTTAAGGATAAGGTCGCTATTTCCGTAAAGTCACTCGTCTCTGAGTGGTTTTCAACTTCTATCGACAGCCTCTTTTTCACTCTTTTAATTTAACGTCGGAGGTGGATTTTAGTTTACCTTTTTTCTCTACTCTGTAAATAATATCTTCGGCCTTATTCATCAAAGTAAGGAGAAGAGTATTCTTTGCTTTATAATTCGGTTCGTTTTTCGAATAGGGGTACATCCTGATTTTCTTCTATCGAAGAGAAAGGAATTGAAGTATAAAATTTCTTGTGATGACTCACGTATAATTTTATAGGAAAAGAACTATCCTTCTTAGCCCTTCTCTGATTCAAAAAATATGCTTTCCTTATCTGGGTAATTGCGTTGTAAAATCGACGGAAATTTGCACCACGGAACTAATAATCAGTGGTATATACTGGTAGCTAAATGAGTAAAAACACAAACAAAGGAATTACTTTTAACGGTAATTCCTTTGTTCTAATCCGTCGAGGTACCAAGATTCGAACTTGGGACCCCCTGCTCCCAAAGCAGGTGCGCTAACCGGACTGCGCTACACCTCGATAAAAAATACTTCGTTTTTCAAACGTGCTGCAAAGGTACTATTTCTTCTTTATCTTACAAATTTTTCGAATGTTCTTTTTATGCCGGCAAGAAGAGGCGCTTGTTAATTTCCAATGGCTTGCTGGTAAAGATAGCGCTTTATGCTTCTTTTCGGCGTTTTTTCAAATTCTTCCTGATACAGTTTCAGACCGCTAAGCTGGCTGTAGGCCGGAAGCTCGGCATTGAGCTGCCGGATATTTTCTTTCATCAGTTGCTCGATACGGTCGTGCGGATGAGCGGCTGCGTCGATTTGTTCCCAGTCGGGGTAAATCAACGCTACCAGTTTGCCGTTTTGCTCGATGACGAGCGATTCGGCCACATATATCATGTTATTTAATTTGTCTTCTATTTCCTCCGGATAGATGTTTTGCCCAGAAGGGCTTAAAATCATGCTTTTGCTACGTCCCCGGATGTATAAAAAGCCGTCTTTGTCAAGAGTTCCCAAATCGCCGGTACGCATCCAGCCGTCGTCGGTAAAGGCGGCTTTCGTAGCTTCGGGATTTTTATAATACCCTAACATTACGTTCATACCCCGAACTAAAATTTCTCCCACTTCGTTTTCCGGGTCAGGCGAGTCGATACGCGCTTCCATCCGGTCCACAATCCGTCCGCACGACCCGGCCTTGAACGTTTTCCACGGCTCGTACGAAATCAGGGGGCCGCACTCGGTCATTCCGTATCCTACTGTATAAGGAAATTCTATTTCCTGCAAAAAACTTTCCACTTCTTTGTTTAAGGCTGCTCCTCCGATTACTACTTCTCCGAATTGCCCTCCGAACGACTCGACCAGCTTCTGCCTTACTTTGCGGAGTACTTTTTGATTCAGGTAAGGTAACTTCAGCAATACCCGGAGCAGTGTTTTGTCTAATTCGGGCAGTACTTTATTCTTTATTATTTTTTCGATGATAAGGGGTACGGCCAGAATTAAAATGGGCTTTACCGTGGTAAATGCCTGCGAAATGATTTTAGGGGAGGGGGTACGGGTAAGAAAATGTACATGGCACCCTTTGTTGAATGCATTCAAAATTTCGAATGCCAGGCCGTACATGTGTGCCATAGGCAGCATGCATACGATATTATCGCCCGGACGGATGTATCCTAATTTATCGTAAGCGAATTGTACGTTACTCCATAAGCTGCGATACGGTATCATTACGCCTTTCGAAAAACTGCTCGTTCCCGACGTATAATTCAATACGGCTAATTCGTCAGGTTGTTCTTGGTGATAGGCCAGGTTGTCGGCGGTAAAAGAGCGGGGATATTTCTTGCCGAAATATTCGTTGATGTTTTCCCGCACTTGGATTACCTGTTTGTTTTTGCTTTTTAAAATAGAGAAGTTGTCTAATTCGACGATGAGTTTTAAGTCGGGCATCGCATTTTCATTCAGGTTTTCCCACACACTGCTCCCCGCCAGTAAAACTTTTGCTTCCGAATGGTTAACGATGTGGTGAATATTGTCGGGCTTGAATTCATGGAGTATAGGCACGGCTACGGCTCCGTATGCCAATGTTCCGAAAAAGGAGATCGCCCAGTTCGATGAGTTGCGCCCGGCGATGGCTACTTTGTCACCTTTTTTTATACCGGCTTGTTCCAGCAGGATATGGTACTTTTCTATCCGCCGGGCTACGTCTTTGTAATGGAGGGTATGGCTGTTATAATCGGAATATGCCGGAAAATCCCAATGCTCCCGGATGCTATTTTCTATCAATGCCAAAAAGCGGTTGCTCATATCGGTTTGTACTTCGTTTTAAAATCCTATAGAATCGGTTCAGTAACAAAGAAATCACGAAATACTTTTCCGGGGGCGACACCAGTTATCCATAGAGCGGGTACCTTAAAAAAATATCTTCGTGAGTTCCTAATTCTCACGAAGATATAATTTTTTTTATTTGCAAAGGTCGGATACCAATACTTTAACTATTACTTTCTTTATCGCTCCTTCTCCGATGCCGGGCGTATGGCCGTCTTCGGGGAAATAAACGGCGAATTGTCCCGGATAAATCTTGGTATAGGCGGTGGGGCGGTCTACATAAAAAGTAATGTCGTTCGCTTCGTTGTAGGGAACGGATATTTCATTCAGCTCCGAACCTGCTTTCCATCCGATTTTTTCCACTCCAATAACCGGCATTTGTATATCGATGTATTTTTTGTGAGTTTCGATAGCCGCTTCGTTTTTAGGTTTTCCGCAAATATTTGCCACGTTTACAGTTAGTTTCCCTTCTATTAATACGGTTTTATCGGCTTCCAGCTTCAGGAAATCGGTCGCTTTCAAAAAATCGAAGGCTTGTTTGAACAGAGGGTGTAAACTTTCGTACGCGGCTGTGTTATTCAATGAATCGAGTATCATGTTATTTAGATTTTAATATACAACGCAAAAGTCGGTATTCTTCTTAATATTTCGCTCAAGGAAACTCTCAAATATGCTTATTAATTGGGTAGAACTCTTAAAATGGCAATAAAAAAGAGAACCGATATTATCAGTTCTCTTTTGTCGGGGTGAGAAGACTCGAACTTCCGACTTCCACGTCCCGAACGTGGCGCGCTAGCCAACTGTGCTACACCCCGATTGCCTTAACGCGGTGCAAATGTACAAATAATTTGTTACACACAAAATAAATCGGAGTTTTTTTTCGAAAAAATGCA
>JAJBTJ010000099.1:9459-11423 GCA_020860905.1 Parabacteroides sp.
CACTTTTTTCTCGGAAAGCGTGATTTCAGATGGGAAAAACAGAGAAAAATGCTGAAAAACGGAGGGCGAAAAAAAGATAAATCCAATAGAAAAGGGTGTGATTGTTTTGTATGTTGCAAACGTAACAACCGGAATTGTATAACTTGCTGTAAGGTTCATGCGCTTTAGTGTGCCGGGTAGGAGTGAAGGGCCTTGGTATGTAAATGGAAAATTAATGCTGATGGGCCCCTTGTGAATAAATATTAAAACGGCGTGAGGCTGGCATTTTTTAGTTGCCGGTTTCAAAACTTTCTTTACCTTTGCCGCGTCTTAGAAATAGAACCGACGGGTTCGTATCTCCGAAGGTTTGTTTTTATAAAGTCGCTTTCAGTAACGGTGCCATAGCTCAGTTGGTAGAGCAAAGGACTGAAAATCCTTGTGTCCCCGGTTCGATTCCTGGTGGCACCACTTTTAAAAGACTTCAGATTTGGTAAATCCTTGAAAATTAAACATTTCAGGGATTTTCTTTTTCTCCCAATCCGCATACTTTTGGCAAAATAACGCACTTCCGTAGTGCTAAATCGTGGACAATTTTAGTCTTGAAAAAAATGTCCACGAATTGTACCGTAAGTCGTTGATTGTCTTATCGTTTAGTCCTTGCTATTCTGCACGATTCAGTAACTTTAAACATTAATTTTTTAGAGTATGAAACGACAGACTTTCAACGTGCTGTTCTTCATCCGCAAAACAAGAACAGTAAAATCAGGTGAAACACCTATCATGTTGCGGATAACTATTCAAGGTCAATTAGCTGAAATGCAGCTAAAAAGAACCGTTAAGCCTGAACTTTGGTCACAAGCCAAAGAACGGTGTACAGGCAAAGATTCTAAATCTGTAGAAGTAAACCGCTATTTGGAATCGGTAAAATTACGCTTGTATGAGATTCATCGGACTTTGGAAGATGAAAACAAACTAATTAATCCGATGGAGATTAAAAGACGTTTTCTCGGACTGGATGAAAAACATAAGATGTTCTTTGAAGTATTCCAAGAACACAACGACAAATGCAGAGAACTGATCGGCAAGGATTACGCAAAGGTCACTATCTCCCGTTTTGATACATGCTTGAAGTATTTTAAAGAAATGCTTCTAAAACAGTATCATCTAAAGGATATTCCGATGAAAGAAATAAATAATGCCATCATTCAGGATTATATTCATTTCTTGAAATCAAAAAAGAATCTGCAAGAAAATACAGTTATCCGCTACATGAAAGTAGTCAAGAAGATTACTAACATGGCTCTTGCAAACGACTGGATAGATAAGAATCCGTTTATGAATATCCACTTCCATGAGCAGGAAGTACATAAGGAGTTTCTAACCAAAGAAGAATTAGAAATTTTACGGACTAAAGTTTTCAATGTGCCACGTTTGGAATTGGTACGTGATATTTTCTTATTCCAGTGTTGGACTGGATTAGCGTTCATAGATGTATCGGAATTGAAGCCCGAACATTTGGTAACAGACAATCAAGGGAACGTCTGGATAAGAAAAGCCCGCCAAAAGACAAAAGTCATGTGTAATATTCCGCTTTTGGATATTCCGTTAGCTATATTGGATAAATACAAAGGCTATCCGCTTTGCGAAAAGAAAGGTACATTATTGCCCGTTCCATGCAACCAAAAGGCAAACAGTTATTTAAAGGAAATAGCTGATTTCTGCGGAATTAAGAAGAACCTGACCACGCATACTGGGCGTCATACTTTTTCGACTGTCGTTACGCTAGCTAACAATGTATCATTGGAAAATGTATCTAAGATGCTCGGTCATACCAATACGAAAATGACACAACGGTACGCAAAAGTATTAGATCAGAGTATTCTCCGAGATATGCAAAATGTACGGGAGAACTTCTCCACAAAAACCACCTAAAGATGAAAAACGGCTACCTAGTCCATTCGGACGGTAGCCGTTTATCTATCTTC
>JAJBTJ010000201.1 GCA_020860905.1 Parabacteroides sp.
AACTCGCAGCGGCTTTCGAAAAGCATACCAAAGAACCCGAAGAACAAATCAAGATAGACGAACAGGTATTCGAGCTGTTGGGCGAAGAACCCGAAGGCAAGAAATGCGACGCTATGGAAGGTTTGATAAAGGAAGCCAACAAGGTAATCAAAGATACCAAAAAAGACTCTTACACCCGCGACGCCGGTTTGATACTGGCCGGGCAGAAAGTAGAGCACTACGAAATCGCTACGTATGGCACGTTGGTGATTCTTGCCAAGCAGATGGGCGAAGACAAAGTAGCTCAACTGTTGCAACAGATATTAGACAACGAAAAAGCAACCGACGTTGCCCTGACCGAAGTAGCCGAAGGCTACGTAAACGAGCATGCAGCGATGGAATAAGTCCGAGGGGGCCGGAACTGTCGTTCCGCCCCCTGCTCGCTTTTATTACGCCGGAGTACCGCCTGTGTTGAACAAAAGAACGAGAC
Source organism: Parabacteroides sp. (assembly GCA_020860905.1). GTDB lineage: Bacteria > Bacteroidota > Bacteroidia > Bacteroidales > Tannerellaceae > Parabacteroides_B. The sequence goes on from JAJBTJ010000201.1 coordinate 470, forward strand.
CCTGTTCCATTACAACCCTTTTTTAAGCCCATTCCCGACCGTTTCCTACCCAGCTCTGAAAAGTACCGCCCTCATCGTATACCCCTTGGGGAATACGAAAATTGCACCCAGAGATACAGCGCCAGAAAGAAGAACAAAACAGGGAAAATAACGAGAGAGTAAAAGAAAAAGAATCCCCTCCATTATAACCTCTTTCTTCTTACCCAGTCCTGAAAAACACCGGTACTCCTCGTATGGCCTTTTCTGGAGAACACAAAAAAAGTTTTACCCAATGATACAGCGTATCCAGAAGAGTGCAAAAATAGAATCCACTCCATTACAACCATTCTCTCTCTACTCAGCTCCGAAAAGCGCCGGCCATATCATATGCCCCCCGGGCCTCGGGCGATGAGCGTAAAGCAGACCGCCGGTAGGCGCCGTCGGCAGACGCCACGCGGCGAGCGAAAAGACCCTCCTTCTATTTTTCCTTTGGGAAAAGATAAAAAGCCGTATTTATTATTGGATGTAACCGAAAAAGTTATTACTTTGCACCCGGTTTTGCTACGGATTTATTAAGCTAACAACAGAAATACCATGATTTGGAACGAGACAATGGAATGTATGGACCGCGAAGAAATGCGGAAACTGCAAGGCATCCGGTTAAGGCGGGTGGTAGAACATGTATATCATAACTCCCCCTTTTACCGGAAAAAAATGCAGGAAATGGGCATAGAGCCCGACGACATCCAGTCTATCGACGATATAGTGAAATTGCCCTTTACCGTAAAACAGGATTTACGGGATAATTATCCTTTCGGGCTGATGTCGGTTCCCATGTCGGAGATTGTGCGGCTGCACGCCTCTTCCGGCACCACGGGAAAACCGATTGTTGTGGGATATACCCGGAAAGACCTGTCCATTTGGGCCGAGGCAGTGGCCCGTTGCCTGACAGCCTACGGACTTACGCGGAACGATGCAGTGCAGGTTTCGTACGGATACGGGTTGTTTACCGGCGGACTGGGCGCCCATTGCGGCGTAGAGAATATCGGCGGTACGGTTATCCCGATGAGCAGCGGCAATACGCAGAAACAAATTCAACTGATGCACGACTTCGGAGCGAAAGGGTTGGCATGTACGCCATCGTATGCGCTTTACCTGGCCGAAACGATTCATAATTCGGGCATTCCGCTGGAAGAATTCCAGTTACGCGTAGGCGCTTTCGGCGCAGAGCCCTGGACGGAAAATATGCGGAAAGAACTCGAAGAAAAACTGAATATCAAAGCCTACGATATTTACGGGCTCACGAAAATCTGCGGCCCGGGCGTAGGCGGCGAGTGCGAATACCAAGACGGTACGCACTTGTGGGAAGACCATTTCTTCCCGGAAATCGTCGATCCCCAAACGTTGCAACCGGTAGAGCCGGGGCAACAGGGCGAGCTGGTATTTACCACGCTTACGAAAGAAGGGATGCCGATGATTCGCTACCGTACGCGCGACCTTACCCACCTGATTTACGAAAAGTGCGCCTGCGGCCGTACGGCCGTACGGATGGGACGTATCATGGGACGTAGCGACGATATGCTGATTATTCGCGGAGTGAACGTGTTCCCGTCGCAGGTAGAATCGGTTATCCTGGAGCTGCCCGAGTTCGAGCCGCACTACGTAATCGTAGTCGATCGGGTGAACAATACGGATACGTTCCAGATTCAGGTGGAAGTGCGCCCGGAATATTACTCCGACGAAATGAACAAGATGATTGCCTTGAAGAAAAAAATCACCAACCGCATGCAAAGCGTTATCGGTTTGCAGCCGGATATCAAGATAGTGGAGCCGCGCACGCTCGAACGGAGCATGGGTAAGGCGAAGCACGTGGTAGATAAAAGGAAGTTGGTATAGCATAGGAGGGGCATTTTAAAAAGAACTTTTAAAGAAAACCCGATTTTCCGGTAAAGAATGCTTACCTTGCCTTCCGGGCCGCAATCGGCCGTTACCACGGCAAAGTGTTTTATTTATTGAGGAATGAATTCAGTCTCTTTTGCCGGCGGGCAGGAGGGTAGAACAGATATCGGGGCGTTTGTTCGGTGCGGTTGAAAACAAATGGAGCGTATTGTTATGGAGAAAAGTGAATTTAAGCATACGGTTTATATATGATGGGGCTAAAGAGTATGTAAAAACGGCTATGATTAAATCGTACTTATTCTTTTATACGCTTCGGTTTTTTTCCTTGCATGGAATAACGCCCCTTTCTACTTATTGAATATGTAGCGCGTTATCCTCCCTCTGTCCGGTTATCCGGCCTTTGCTCCGGGCCGCAGGCCGGTGCCCTGCGCGACGGGCAGATATTTTATCCGAGCCATCGACAATTTAAAAAATAAAACTATGCTGATTAAACAACTCTCTATTTTTCTGGAAAACAAGAAAGGACGTTTCACCGAGGTAGCCAAGCTGTTAGGCGAAGCCGGAATCAATATGTCGGCCTTTACCGTATCCGAAAACTCCGACTTCGGAATCCTCCGGCTTATCGTATCCGATACCGAAAAAGCCCTCGAGGTGCTCCGTTCCAACCTCTATGCCGTAAGCGTAGCCGATGTGGTATGCCTGCATTGTCCTAACCAGCCCGGAGCCTTGGCCAGAGCCATGCAGATTATTACCGATGCGGGCGTATTCATCGAATACATGTACGCCTTCTCGCAAGGCGACGCCGCCAATGTGATACTCCGCGCCGATAACGTAGAAAAATGTGCCGAAGCCCTGAAAGCAAATAAATTGGAACTGCTGGCAGCCAGCGATTTGTACAAGTTGTAATTATTAACGTTTTCTGTAACGCTTATTTGCAGGGAACCGCTAACTTTGCACGCTAAAAGTATGTAAATGAAAAAGGTTGTATTTTTTTTGATGATAACCGTCTTGTTGAGCGCCTGCGGCGAATATAATAAGATTCTGAAAAGTACCGACTATGAAGTAAAGTATACTTACGCCAAGAAGTACTTTAACGAAAAAAAGTATTCCAAGTCCGCTACGCTTCTGGAAGAACTGGTTACGATTTTCAAAGGAACGGCCTATGCTGAAGAATCGTTGTACCTGCTGGCGCAGAGCTACTACGGCATGAAAGATTACGAAACGGCTTCCCAGTATTTTAAAACTTATTATAACACCTATCCGCGGGGCGAATACGCCGAATTGGCCCGTTATTATTCCGGTTACGGATTATACCTGGATTCGCCCGACCCGCGTCTCGACCAGTCGCAGACCTATAAAGCCATAGAAGAGCTGCAATTGTACATGGAGTATTACCCCCAGAGCGAACGGGCCACCCAGGCGCAGAACATCATGTTCGAGCTCCAGGAAAAACTGGCTTACAAGGAATTGATGGCTATCCGGTTGTATTTCAACCTGGGTAATTACCTCGGTAATAATTATTTGTCGTGCGTGATTACTGCCCAGAACGCCTTGAAAAATTATCCCTACTCCAAGTACCGCGAAGAACTGATGTTTTATATCCTGCGCTCGAAGTACGAGATTGCCGTAGCCAGCGTGGAAGAGAAACTGCAAGGACGTTACCGGGATGTGGTAGACGAATATTACAACTATGTAAACGAGTATCCCGACGGACAATACCTCAAGCAAGCCCGGAAATATTTCGAGTACGCCGACAAGCGGATTACGGGTGTATATTAAACGAATTATAATCAATTAAAATAGAAAAATGGATTACAGAAAATCGAATGCTCCCACTACTACGGTAACGCGCGACATGATTAAACTGTGCGAAGACACCGGAAACGTGTATGAGACGGTTATGATTATTTCGAAACGCGCCAACCAAATCAGCGTGGAAATGAAGCAAGACCTGGAAAAGAAACTCCAGGAGTTCGCTTCTTATAACGATAACCTCGAAGAAGTTTTCGAAAACCAGGAACAAATCGAAATATCCCGTTATTACGAAAAACTTCCCAAATCGACTCTGATTGCTGCACAGGAATACGAAGAAGGCAAGATTTACCATAAGAATCCGGCCAAAGAAAAAAATAACTTTTAAATCCGGAACCGGAACCGGTCGTACCGGAAAAGAATAACGCCCGGCAGCAACGCCGGGTATATCGGAGCGGAAACACAGAGCCCTCTTAAAGAAACGTTTTACAAGCAGGGAGGCTCTGTGCGTTTCATTTTCTGCCCCCGGTTTTATTCCCTGTCGGAATCGGTACAACCTCTTCTTGTTTTTTATTGTTATGTTACAACGAATACAAACTGTTTACTTATTTTTCATCGCCGCGTTGATGACGGCCGTCCTGTTCCTGCCCTTGGCAGCGATACAAACCGGCGACGCTTTTTATAGCTTCGACGTGATGGGAATAAGCACCGCCGGCGTGCAACCCGAATTGGTATATCCTACCTGGGGATTGTTCGTACTTACCGCCGCCATCGCCCTGATTGCGCTGGTTACCATTTTCCTGTACAAGAAACGCGTATTGCAAATCCGACTGTCGGTTTTCAATGCGATTCTGATGCTCGGGTTTTACGCCCTGTTCGCATTCTTCGCATACAGGATAAACCAGGGGTTGGGAGCTGCCGGAGAGTTGAACTTCTCCTATAAAATCGCCCTCGTTTTCCCGGTGATTGCGATTATACTGGATTACCTGGCTATCCGGAATATCGGAGCCGACGAAATGCTGGTACGCTCGCTCGACCGGTTGAGATAAAAAAATTGAATAGAATGAATATGGAATACAATACAAGTGCCAAACGATTAGTCTTGCCCGAGTACGGACGCAACATCCAGAATATGGTAGACTATTGCCTTACTATCGAAGACCGAGAGGAGCGGAAGAAATGCGCCGACTCGATTATCAACGTGATGGGAAATATGTTTCCCCACCTGCGCGACGTAAACGATTTCAAGCATATCCTCTGGGATCACCTGGCCATTATGGCCGATTTCAAGCTCGACATCGATTACCCCTACGAAATCGTAAAGAAAGAAAACCTGTACACCCGTCCGAAACGGTTGTCCTACAACAACGGCCGTATCCGGTACCGGCATTACGGGAAAACGCTGGAACAGATGATACGCAAGGCTACCGAGTACGCCGAAGGCGAAGAAAAAGAATACCTTATCAAGCTGCTCGCCAACCACATGAAGAAATCGTTCCTCACTTGGAACAAAGAAACGGTCGACGACCGGAAAATTTTTCAAGACCTCGACGAACTGTCGGAAGGCCAAATTATCCTCGACGAAGAGCTGCACAAGCTAACCGAATCGCGCGATATTCTGGCGAGAAAAAATAAAAACTACCCACGGAAAGCGGCCAGATGACCGCTTTTTTCGTATCTTTCCTCCCCAAACCAAACAGCGACCTACCAGTATGGCTTCATTTGTGATAGAAGGCGGCTACCGCCTATCGGGCGAGATTATGCCGCAAGGGGCGAAAAACGAAGCGCTCCAGGTAATTTGCGCCGTATTGCTAACCCCGGAGAAAGTAACCATCCATAATGTTCCCGACATACTCGACGTGAACAACCTCATCCAGTTGCTCCGCGAAATGGGCGTGAAAGTAGAACGCCCGGCAGTGGATACCTATACTTTCCAGGCCGACGATATCGACCTGGCTTACCTTGAATCGGAAGACTTTATCCGAAAAAGCACCTCCCTGCGCGGCTCGATTATGATAGTCGGCCCGTTGGTAGCCCGTTTCGGCAAGGTGCTGATTCCGAAACCCGGAGGTGATAAAATCGGACGTCGCCGGCTGGATACCCATTTTACGGGAATCCGGAAGTTGGGTGCCGACCTGGTTTACTGCGCCGAACGGCAGGTATACGAAATAACGGCCGGTAAATTGCACGGCGCCTATATGTTGCTCGACGAAGCCTCGGTAACCGGCACCGCCAATATCCTGATGGCCGCAGTGCTGGCCGAGGGGCTTACCACCATTTACAACGCTGCCTGCGAACCTTATTTGCAGCAATTATCGGCCATGCTGAACCGGATGGGTGCGAAAATTTCGGGCGTAGGCTCCAACCTGCTCACCATAGAGGGCGTATCGTCGCTGCACGGCTGCGAGCATACCATCCTGCCCGACATGATCGAGGTAGGCAGTTTTATCGGGATGGCTGCGATGACCGGTTCGGAAATCACCATAAAAAACGTAGCCTACGATAAGTTGGGGATTATCCCCGAGTCGTTCCGCCGGTTGGGTATTACCGTAGAACAGCGCAACGACGATATTTATATCCCCACGCACCACGCGTACGAGATAGATACATTTATCGACGGCTCTATCATGACCATTGCCGACGCTCCGTGGCCCGGCCTTACACCCGACTTGCTGAGCGTGTTCTTAGTGGTCGCCACCCAAGCGGTAGGCAGCGTGCTGATTCACCAGAAGATGTTCGAGAGCCGGTTGTTTTTCGTCGATAAGCTCATCGACATGGGGGCGCAGATTATCCTGTGCGACCCCCACCGCGCTACCGTTATCGGATTGGGAAACCGCTTCAGGCTGCGCGGCGCCAACCTCGTTTCGCCCGATATACGCGCCGGAATCGCCTTGTTGATTGCCGCCATGAGTGCCGAGGGAACCAGCCGGATACACAATATAGAACAAATCGACCGGGGCTACCAGGACATCGACAAGCGCCTGAATGCCCTGGGCGCGCGCATTACCAGATTGTAACGAAGCTATGATAAGGAAAGAAGACGTTGTAGAAATCGGCCGGTTTGCCAAACCTCACGGTATCAAAGGCGAGATTACGCTGAATTTCACCTCCGATATATTCGACCGGGTGGAGTGCGAATACCTGATTGGCGAGATAGAAGGTATCCTGGTTCCTTTCTTTGTAGAAGAATACCGCTTTAAAAACGATACCGTGGCCCTGATTAAGCTCGAGGGCGTAGACAACGAAGCGGCCGCGAAAGAATTTGCCGGCGTTCCGGTTTATTTCCCGAAAGAGCTGTTCGGCGAAGAGGAGTTGAACGGGGCCGATTCGTGGGATTATTTTGTAGGCTTCCGCGTAACAGATGCCCGCTACGGCGAATTGGGCGAAGTGGTTGCGGTGGACGAAAGCACGGCCAACGTTTTGTTGCAGGTGGCAGAGGGCGGTAAGGAATGGCTCGTGCCGGCCGCCGAGGAATTGTTCGACGATATCGACCACGAAAATAAAATGCTGTACATGAATCTGCCGGAAGGATTAATCGACCCCGGCCGGGCCCACGAATGTTTTTAATATGTTTAGCTACCTAACATCAGTTAAGACAATCTATTGGGTAATGTCGGTCCGGAATCGTATCTTTGCGACTTTACAACGATAACATGGCAAAAAAGAAACAAACGAAATCTTTCTGGCACCGCATCCGGTTCAAATACAAACTGTCGTTTTTCAACGAAAATACGCTGGAAGAAGTCTGGTCGTTCCGCCTGTCGCAATTGTCGGCGTTCGTGGTGCTGGCCCTTTTCGCCTTTTTGCTTATCGCCCTTACGGCTTTGCTTATCATCACCACCCCGATACGGAACTACCTGCCCGGCTATCTCGACGTGGAAATACGGAAGGAAATCATGCAAAACGCCTTGCGGGCCGATTCGCTGGAACGTACCCTCTCCATCCAGGCGCTTTACCTGGATAACCTGAAAGGGTTGCTTACCGGCGAAATGCCGGTCGATTCGATTCGCTCCATCGATTCGCTGGCCCGGGTGCAGCCCGATTTCAATATTCCGCGGAGCGTCCGCGAGGAAGAATTCGTACGGAGTTTCGAAGAAGAAGAAAAGTACAACCTTACCGTACTGAATCCCGACCACGTTCCTACCGACGGCGTATTTTTCTACAAGCCGGTAAAAGGGGGGGTATCGTCGAGGTACGAGGCCGAAAAGGGACACTTCGGCATCGACCTGGTAACGGCTCCCAAGGAAAGCGTGCTCTCTACGCTCGACGGAACGGTGGTTTTTACCGGAACCGACCCCAATTACGGCAATGTAATCCAGGTACAGCATAAAAACGGATTCCTCTCCCTCTACAAACATAACGAGCTGTTGCTGAAAAAAGTAGGCGACCATGTTACCGCCGGCGAAGCCATCGCCCTGGTAGGCAATACGGGGAAACTCTCCACCGGGCCGCACCTTCACTTCGAGCTCTGGTACAAGGGGAATCCGGTAAACCCGGAAAAGTATATAGCGTTTTAATCCCATCCATGAAGAAACAAGTAGCGATATTAGGATCGACCGGCTCTATCGGCACGCAGGCTTTGGAAGTAATAAGCGAACACCCCGACCGGTTCGAAGTGTATGCCCTTACGGCAAACAACCGGGTGGATTTGTTGGTGGAGCAGGTACACAAGTATATGCCCGAAGTCGTCGTGATAGCGAATGAGCGCAAATACCCCGAGCTGAAAGAGGCGCTCGAGGATTTGCCGGTAAAAGTGTGGGCCGGCAGCGAAGCTATCGCCCAGGTAGTGCAGGCAGGCCCGATTGATGTGGTATTGACTGCCATGGTAGGTTATGCCGGCTTGCGACCTACTATCCAGGCGATTCGCGCCGGGAAGGCGATTGCCTTGGCCAACAAGGAAACGCTGGTGGTGGCCGGCGAGCTGATTACGCAATTGGCGAACGAATACCGGGTGCCCATCCTGCCGGTCGATTCCGAGCATTCGGCTATTTTCCAATGCCTGGCCGGCGAATGGAACAATCCGGTTGAAAAGATACTGCTTACCGCTTCGGGCGGCCCGTTCCGTACCAAGCCGGCCGAAGAGCTGGCTACCGTTACGAAAACGCAAGCCTTGAAGCATCCCAACTGGAACATGGGTGCCAAGGTAACCATCGATTCGGCCTCGATGATGAACAAAGGGTTCGAAATGATCGAGGCCAAGTGGCTGTTCGGACTCCGGCCCGAACAAATCCAGGTAGTGGTTCATCCGCAATCGGTGGTTCACTCGATGGTACAGTTCGAAGACGGCTCGGTGAAGGCGCAGCTCGGAATACCCAGTATGAAGCTGCCGATAGCCTACGCCCTGTCGTATCCGGAGCGGCTGAAAAGCACGCTTCCGCGGCTCGATTTCGGGCAATATGCACAACTTTCGTTCGAAGAGCCTGATATGAAGCGGTTCCGTAACCTGGCCTTTGCTTACGAGGCGATACGGCAGGGGGGGAATATGCCGTGCATCATGAATGCGGCCAACGAAGTGGTGGTGGCCGCTTTCCTCGAGGAGCGAATCGGTTTTTTGCAAATGAGCGACGTAATCGAGAAAACGATGGAAAAAGCTGCGTTTATCCGCAAGCCTTCGTACGAGGATTATGTGGCTACTGATGCCGAAGCCCGCGAAATAGCGGCCCGGCTGTTTTAAACGGAAAGAAGATAACAATATAAATTAAACAGGAACAGATTATTTATGGAGACTTTTTTAATCAGAGCATTGCAGCTTATCATGAGCTTATCGATACTGGTACTCGTGCATGAGTTCGGGCATTTCCTTTTTGCCCGGATTTTCAAAGTGCGGGTAGAGAAATTTTACCTTTTCTTCGACCCTTGGTTCTCGCTGTTCAAATTCAAGCCGAAGAACAGCGACACGGAATACGGCCTCGGCTGGTTGCCGTTAGGGGGCTATTGCAAGATTGCCGGGATGGTAGACGAGTCGCTGGATATGAAACAAATGGCGCAGCCGGCTCAGCCGTACGAGTTCCGTTCGAAGCCGGCCTGGCAGCGGTTGCTGATTATGACGGCCGGGGTGATTTTTAATTTCCTGCTCGCTTTGTTCATCTATTCAATGGTATTGTTTGCGTGGGGCGAAACCTACATCCCGCTGAAGAATATGGATATGGGGATGTACTACAGCGAAACGGCGAAACAAATCGGTTACCACGACGGCGATATATTGCTTAGCGCCGACGGCGAGCCGCTCGAACGGATGGACGAAAATACTTTCCGCAAATTGGTCGAAGCCCAAGAAGTTACGGTATTACGTAACGGCGAGCAGGTACGGATTGCGGTACCCGATGATTTTATGCAACGGCTGATGCGCGAGAAGCAAGGTTTCGTGGGGCTGCGTTACCCGATGGTGGTACAGGGATTCCCTGCAGAGTCGCCGGCCCGGGAGGCCGGGATGCAGCCGGGCGACAGCATCGTTTCGGTAAACGGGGTGCCTACGCCTGCCGATGGCGACGTGGCCGAACAGTTGGCATTGAATAAAGGAAAAGAAATCACCGTCGGCTTTTACCGGAACGGACAGGAAAATTCCGTGGCTTTTACTACCGATTCGTTGGGGATGATGGGGGTGTTGCTTAAATCGCCCGAACAGTTATATTCCACGGTTACGAAAAGATACGGATTCTTCGAATCCTTCCCAGCAGGCATCCGGAAAGGGGTGGCTACGCTGAAAGGATACGTAAGCGATATGAAGTACGTATTTACCAAAGAAGGGGCTTCGAGCGTTGGAGGATTCGGGATGATCGGTAGTTTGTTTGCTCCTCATTTCGACTGGAAATTATTTTGGGAAAGAACAGCATGGATTTCGATTATTCTGGCATTTATCAATATTTTGCCTATCCCCATGTTGGACGGAGGGCATGTAATGTTTTTACTGTATGAGGTCGTTGCACGTCGCAAACCAAGTGATAAGTTTCTGGAATATGCGCAAGTTGCAGGCATGGTCGTTCTGTTTGCCTTACTTATTTACGCCAACGGGAACGACATCTACCGGTTCTTTTTCCATTAAACCGGTATATACGTACTTTATCGGGTAGAGAGGAGCAGTTTCAAAAAAGAGAAGCTGCTCTTTTTTATTTTAAGAATTATTTTCTCATTGTAAAAGTTGTATGCAAACAGTTTGTAGGCAATCTGCGGCCGTTACAGGATAACCAGGTAATTGCTTTTGCAATTCTCCGGTAGTATGGGAAATAAATGCTATACGCCTTTTTTATAACAAGATAAAGTCATTGCACAATGTATCTGCACTAAAAGCTGGGTTTTATAACAAAAATATC
>JAJBTJ010000189.1:0-8618 GCA_020860905.1 Parabacteroides sp.
GAATATAGACCAGGCAATGGAAAACGCAGAGAAACTGTGTGAATTATGCGAAATTAATCCGGAAGATAAGTATGCCTATTCGCAGGTATATAAAGTAATTACTCTTTTAAATGAGTTGATGCCCGTGGGAAGGATGTAGGTTTTATCTTCCTTCAAAATAAAAAATAGACAGGAAAGAGTCATTTTCCTGTCTATATGCTGATTCGGAATCCCCCGGATACCTCTTTTTTTACGATAAATGGCATATATCTGCTATTCCATTTTAAAAATAGTAGCCGATACAGGTGGAGCCGTAACCTTATCCGTCTTTTTCCCCCGGCTGTATTTAGCCGGCGCCGCAGTCGTCACCCGGCAATTCGCCCCGGCGCTTTCCAGCGAAGGAAACTCGGCCGTAACCCGCTTGTCCGACGGATTCAGTACGATGCAATACCGCTCGTCGCCGGCCGAACGCAGGTATACCAACGGATAAGGCCGGTTTACATCGCTCAATAGCTTCCAGTCGCCGTCGTTGCCCAATGCAGCCGACCCGGAACGCATCTTCAGCAATTGCCGTACGTAATTCAACATCGAATCCGGGTCGTTTTCCTGTGCGGCCACCGTAGGACGCTGCGGGTCGGGGTCTTGCGCGATATACAACCGAGAGGTGTCCGCCGTAGAGAAACCGGCGTTCGGGCTACCGTCCCACTGCATCGGCGTACGCGTGCCGGCCCGGTTTTTCCCGTCTTCGCCCCGGCTCCCCTCCACATCCGGCAAACCGGTAAGGAATTTCATCCCGATTTCGTCGCCGTAATAAATAAACGGAGCACCCGGCATCGTAAGGAAAAACGTCATCGCCACCTTGAGTTGCGGCAACGTGTTGCGGGTATAGCAATTCGGGCGCTGGAAATCGTGGTTGCTCGTGGGCAAGCTGGCATATCCTTTCCCTTTCACAGCCTCGTAATGGCGGCTGTACATCTCCATAAACGTACGGAGTTCCCCTTTTCCTTCACGGTCGAAATAGCATACCAGCGGCTCGAATTCGCCCCCTTCCCGGTTAAAAAAGAGCGACGTATAATTGTCTTTTTCCGCATGCGCGATAAAGTCGATATGGAAACCGCCCCCGGCAATCGCCTCAGTAGGGTTGAACCACTCGGCAATCAATACCCCTTCCGGGTACCGTTCGGCGAACCACCCTTTCATGTCGTGCCACAACTGCATGGTGCCTTTTTTATCCGGGTCGTTCTTCACCAGGCTCATCGCCATATCCACCCGGAACCCGTCTACCCCTTTGTCCATCCAGAAAGCGATGATGTTTTTCATCTCCCGCCGCACCGCCTGCGGGCCCGGAGCATCCATCGGTTGTTCCCACGGATGATTCGGGTCGGGATTGGCATATCCGTAATTCAGCGCCGGCTGGCAAGCGTAAAAATTCTTGATGTAATAATTACCCCGGGGAGCGTCGGAGGGAATGTATTTTCCGGCCGCCCATTCGCTGATGTCGTCCGGGATAAACGCAGGCCAGATATAATAATCGCTGTAACGCAGGTTCGCGTCGGCCTGCTGCGACTGGATAAACCACGGGTTTTTATCGGAAGTGTGTCCGGCTACCAGGTCGAGGCATACCCGGATGCCCCGTTTGTGCGCCTCGTTTACCAGCTCCACCAGGTCCGAATTCGTGCCGTACCGCTTGTCTACACTGTAAAAGTCGGTCACGTCGTAGCCGCCGTCTTTAAATTCGGAACTGAACAACGGGTTGAGCCAAATCGTATTCGCCCCGAGCGACCGGATATAATCCAGCCGCGAGATAATCCCCCGGATATCCCCGATTCCGTCACCGTTGCTATCCTGGAACGAAGGCGGGTAAATCTGGTAGAATACGGCCTGTTTCAGCCACGAAGGCATCGCCGGAGAGGACGTTATATACATACTGTTCATTATCAAAAGCGTAAGTAAAATGTACTTGGTCTTCATCGTATTTTTCTTTGAGTTATTTAGCTGATAGCAAATAGAGTGAAAGCCGGGCGCTATTCAAACTCGTTTGAAAATGGCCCGGGCGTGTCCTCTATTATTACAAATATACTGAATAGATTGTTGCGTGCCAAATACGGAACCGCGCACAGTATCCGGAAAGTCCCGGATAAACCTCTCAAAAAAATGTTCAACCCTTTGTTTATTAAAAAAAAGCCTCTATCTTTGCAGCCCGAATCGGTATGTAGCAGAAGAAATAATAAATAAATACAAGATAGCAATGAAAAGAACATTCCAACCTTCCAACCGGAAAAGAAAAAACAAACACGGGTTCCGTTCCAGAATGGCAACCGCCAACGGTCGCAGAGTATTAGCCAGCCGTCGTGCCAAAGGCCGCGCTAAATTAACCGTTTCCGACGAATACAACGGATAAGCGCATCCGGTACGTTCCCTGTAACAGGATACCAGAAAAGTAAAGGCTTTGTAAAAAGCTTTTACTTTTCTTGTTTTTAGCCTGTCATGCCTGTTTTTCTTAGCGTTATGTGTTATTTTTTCCCTATCTTTGAACCGCTTTATCCGGCTCCCTGTTTTTCTGTAAGGCAGGTGGAGAATTAAAAACAACGATAAATGAGTAGGTTGACTAAATTCATCAAACATCCCGTCGTTATCAATTTGTTGTTGGCGGTGGTGATTACGATTGCCGTCGTTATCGGCGTACTGAGCTGGCTCGACCATTATACCCGCCATAATCAGGCCGTTGTGGTGCCCGATGTGAAAGGGCTTACGGTAGATGAGGCGGTTCCTTTCTTCGAAAGTAACGGCTTGCGCTATAATGTAATCGATTCGGTATTCTCGAAAGACGTATCGCCGGGGTCGATTGTCGAGCTGGTGCCTTCGGCGGGCTCGAAAGTAAAGGATGGCCGGATTATTTTTATTACGGTCAACGCCCTTACCTCGCAGATGGCCGCGCTGCCCGAAGTGGAAGACCTTTCGTTCCGGCAGGCGTATGCGCTGCTGAAGGCGGCCGGGTTTACCTCCATCGAAATCGTTTACCGCTCCGGCGAGTATAAAGACTTGGCGTTGGGCGTTCAAACCAACGGGCGCCCGTTGATGCCCGGCGAGCATGTGTCTTTGTCGGCTCCCCTGGAATTGCTGGTGAGCAGCGGTAACGGGGATTCGGCCGGAACAGCCGCCGATTCGCTGGAAACCGAGGAAGTAATCGAAGAAAGTATGGACGACTGGTTTTAAATATGGACGAGTTTCTGGAAGACATTGACGACGAACAAACCGACGACGACCTGCTCGGTTCGGGCGAAGAAGAGCCTCCACTTTTCGAACATTTCCGGGTGGTGGCCGATAAAGGCCAGTCGCTGCTGCGCATAGATAAGTTCCTTACCGACCGGTTGGTGAATACCACCCGCAACCGCATCCAGTTAGCAGCCGAGGCGGGAGCCATCCAGGTAAACGGACGCCCTGTAAAATCGAACTACCGGGTAAAACCGCTGGATGTGATTACCCTGATGATGGCGCGCCCTCCGCGCGACCTGGAGATTATTCCCGAAAATATCCCCCTTACCCTTGTATACGAAGACCGCGACTTGCTGGTGGTGAATAAGCCGGCAGGGTTGGTGGTGCATCCGGGTCACGGCAATTATACCGGCACGTTGGTAAATGCGCTGGCTTATTACCTGAAAGACGATCCGTCGTACGACCCTTCCGACCCGCGCCTCGGCTTGGTACACCGCATCGACAAAGATACCTCGGGTTTGTTGGTAATAGCCAAGAACCCCGAAGCGAAAGCACACCTCAGCTTGCAATTCTTCCATAAAACCACCAAACGCCGTTACCTGGCACTCGTATGGGGTAACGTACGCGACGACGAAGGACGCATCGAAGGAAACATCGGGCGCGATTTGCGCGACCGCATGCAAATGGCCGTTTTTCCTGGCGGCGAGCACGGAAAGCCGGCCGTTACGCATTATTCCGTAGTAGAGCGTTTCGGTTATGTAACGTTGGTGGAGTGCCGTCTCGAAACAGGCCGTACGCACCAGATACGGGTGCACATGAAACACATCGGGCATACCCTTTTCAACGATGCCCGCTACGGCGGAAACGACATCCTGAAAGGTACTACGTTCAGCAAATACAAACAATTCGTACAGAACTGTTTTGCACTTTGTCCGCGGCAGGCGTTGCATGCCCGCACGCTGGGCTTCGTGCACCCGCGTACGGGCGAAGAGCTTTTCTTTACATCCGAACTGCCCGAAGATATGGCTGCGTTAGTAGAAAAGTGGCGCGTGTACAGCAAGAGCCTGCGGGAGAACGCATAAAGGAATCCAAGTATAATCAATCGAAAATAAGACAGGTGAAAATGAAAAAGAATATTGCCGTCGTGGCCGGAGGAGATTCTTCCGAAATCGTGGTTTCGCTGAAAAGCGCGGAAGGAATTTGTTCTTTTATTGATAATGATAAATATAATGTATATATTGCGATTGTAAAAAAAGGCGACTGGTCGGTGCGGCTCGAAAACGGCGGGAAAGCGCCGATCGATAAAAACGATTTCAGCTTCCGGAAGGACGGAGAGACGGTTCGTTTCGATTTCGCTTACATCACCATTCACGGTACGCCGGGCGAAAACGGCTTGTTACAGGGCTATTTCGAAATGATAGGGCTTCCTTATTCGTGCTGTAACGTGCTTACGGCTGCGCTTACGTTCGACAAGAACGTTTGTAAAAACTACCTGAAAGGGTTCGGCGTACGGGTAGCCGATTCGATGTACGTGCGCCGGGGCGAGCGGGTGGCGGCCGCCGACGTGGTGTCGCGCCTGGGATTGCCGTTGTTCGTAAAGCCGAACGCCGACGGTTCGAGTTTCGGAGTAACAAAAGTGAAAGAAGCCTCGCAATTAGGCGAAGCGCTCGAAAAAGCGTTTGCCGAGGGGAGCGATGTATTGATAGAGCGTTTCCTGGCCGGTACCGAGGTAACCTGCGGTTGCTATAAAGTAAAAAGCAAATCGGTGGTGTTACCCCTTACCGAGGTGGTTACCGAAAACGAGTTTTTCGATTACGACGCCAAGTACAACGGCCAGGTAAGCGAAATTACCCCTGCCCGCATATCCGGCGAGCTGACGGCGAAAATACAGTCGCTTACCTCGCGGATTTACGATATACTGGGAGCCAAAGGCATTATCCGGGTGGATTATATCATCGATGCGGCCGGCGAACCGTATATGCTCGAGGTAAACACCACCCCGGGAATGACGGCTACCAGTTTTATCCCGCAGCAGGTACAGGCGGCCGGGATGAATATGCAAGAGGTGATGGACGACATCATCGGGAATGAGATTAACAATTGAAAAACACCCTTTTCAATTTAAAAGATATACTTATGGATACGGAGATAGTTTCCACTAAATTTGACGAGATTCGTCCTCTTAACGATAATGAAGTAAAAGATGCGGTCGAAAGTCTGGTCGTTAATCCCGAATTCAAGCATGCGTTGCAGTATGTGATGCCTGATATTAATTGGGAAGAGTTCGTACAGTTGATGCGCTCGTTCGACACCAAGGCCGGATTCAAGTCGATGGTCGCCCGGATGGCGGTTACGGCAATCGCGAATAAAAGTACGTTTTCGCTGGATATTTCCGGACGCAGCCGGCTTACCCCGGGCGAGAGCTATACTTTTATCTCGAACCACCGTGATATCGTGCTCGACGCGTCGTTCCTCAACCTGATGCTTTACCAGGTGGGATACGGAATGACGCAGGTAGCTATCGGCGATAACCTCTTGATTCGTCCGTGGATAGAAACCCTGGTGCGCCTCAATAACAGCGTAATCGTGAAACGGGGGCTTACCGGGCGGCAGATGCTCGAAGCGTCGGCTACCCTTTCCGCTTACCTGCGCCATACGATTCGCGAAACAAAAGAATCGGTGTGGATTGCCCAGCGGGAGGGACGCGCCAAAGATTCGGACGACCGTACGCAAGCCAGCGTGCTGAAAATGCTGAATATCTCCGGCGATAAGGATTTCCTCACCAATATCATGGAAATGAATATCGCGCCGGTATCGATTACGTACGAGTTCGACCCGTGCGATTACCTGAAGGCGAAAGAGTTCCAGATGAAGCGCGATAATCCCGATTTCGTGAAATCGCCGCACGACGATTTGTTGAGCATGGAAACGGGTATCCTGGGAAATCACGGCCGGGTTCATTTTACGCTGGGACGTCCTATCAACCAAACACTGGAAGGGCTCGACCGGGAGACAGACAAGGCTACGCTTATCAATACGGTGGCTTCGGTAATCGACCGGGAGATTTTCCTGCATTACCGGTTTTACCCGGGAAATTACGTGGCGTACGACTGGCTTACGGGCAGTAACCGGTTTGCCAATGCCTATAGCGCCAAAGACAAAGCGTTTTTCGGCGAATACATCCAACGGCAACTGGATAAAATCGATTTGCCGCAAAAAGACGAAACGTTTCTCCGTACCAAGTTGTTGGAAATGTATGCCAATCCGCTGAAGAATCATTTGTCGGTAGGCGGAGGAGCTTAAGCCTTCCGGCAAAGAAACGCAGCGCTGCCGGCAGGCACTGAAATATGAATGCTTAAACCTAAAAATATGAACTACGGATTTGTACGGGTGGCGGCCGTTGTCCCGGAAGTAAAAGTAGCCGATTGCGCTTTCAATGCCGGTAAGATTGCCGGGTTGATGGAACGCGCGGAAGAGGCCGGCATACAGTTGGTTTGTTTTCCCGAGCTCGCGTTGACCGGATATACCTGCGGCGACTTGTTCCACCAGCAAGTGCTGCTGGCGAAGGCGGCCGGAGAACTGGAAAAACTGCTCGAACGTACGGCTTCCCTCCGGCTCGTTGCCTTGATAGGAATGCCGGTAGTTGCCGGAACGCAGGTATTCAATGCAGCCGTAGCGATACAACAGGGACACATAATGGGAGTGGTTCCCAAAACCTACCTTCCCAATTACAGCGAGTTTTATGAAAAAAGGTGGTTCGTGCCCGCTGCCGAAGCGCTTTCCGGAACGGTGGAGTTAGCCGGAAACGCGGTGCCGTTCGGAACGGATTTGCTTTTTTCTTCGGCCGGCGGTGAAGTAACGTTCGGCATAGAGATTTGCGAGGATTTGTGGACACCGGTACCGCCTTCGTCGTTATTGGCCATGCAGGGAGCGCAACTGCTTTTCAACCTGTCGGCCAGCAACGAGGCGATAGGCAAGCACGATTACCTGCTGTCGCTCGTCAAGCAACAATCCGCCCGCTGTGTAGCCGGTTACGTATACGCCTCGGCCGGGTTCGGCGAGTCGACTACCGACGTCGTTTTCGCGGGAAACGGCCTGATTGCCGAGAACGGAACGCTCCTCGCTGCGGCGGAACGTTTCTCGCTGGAAGAACAATTGGTAATTTCCGAAATCGACATACACCGGCTCGATGCCGACCGCCGGCGGATTACTTCGTTCGCGGAGTATAACCGGCTGAACGGCGGTAAGGAATATCGCCGGATACAATTCACGTTGCCCGAAGTGCCGGCGGTTTTGTCGCGTCTGGTACATCCGTATCCTTTCGTCCCCTCCGAAAAAGAGATGAATGCCCGTTGCGAAGAAATCTTCGCTATCCAAACGAGCGGCCTCGCCAAACGGATGGTGCATACGCATACCAGGCATTTGGTCGTAGGCATTTCCGGCGGCCTCGATTCGACGTTAGCTTTGCTGGTATGCGCCCGAACGTGCGACCGGCTGGACATTCCCCGGAGCAGCATCATCGGCATTACCATGCCGGGATTCGGCACTACCGGCCGCACATACGCCAATGCGTTGGCTTTGATGCGTTCGCTGGGCATTACGGTGCGCGAAATTCCGATACGGGAAGCGTGCGAACTGCATTTCCGCGACATCGGCCATTCGCCGGAAGTACATGATGTAACATACGAAAACGCGCAGGCACGCGAGCGTACCCAGATTCTGATGGATGTAGCCAACCAGGTGAACGGCCTGGTGGTAGGTACAGGCGATTTGTCGGAGTTGGCGCTGGGGTGGGCTACCTATAACGGCGACCAGATGTCGATGTACGGAGTAAATGCGGGAATCCCGAAAACCCTGGTGCGTTACTTAGTGAAGTGGGTGGCCGATACGCAAGTAGATAAAGCGTCGGCCGATACGTTGCGTGATATTCTCGATACGCCGGTTAGTCCGGAACTGTTACCGGCTGCCGGCGACGGCACGATTGCCCAGAAAACCGAAGACCTGGTAGGCCCATACGAGTTGCACGATTTCTTCCTGTACTATATGATTCGGTTCGGATTCGGGCCGGCCAAGATTTTTTACTTGGCGCAACAAGCCTTTTCCGGCCTGTATTCCGCCGAAACCATCCGGAAGTGGCTTCTTATTTTTGTGCGCCGCTTTTTTGCCCAGCAATTCAAACGTTCCTGTATGCCCGACGGCCCCAAGGTGGGCACTATCAACCTTTCCCCGCGGGGCGACTGGCGTATGCCGAGCGATGCCGCAGCTACGGCGTGGCTCGAAGAAGCGGAAGGGCTCGTATAAACCTCTTGCATAAAAGCGCGGAAACGCGACACCAATTGGGGAACCCACCCGCTGCTGCCGCGGTTGGGCCCGGGGTGGGTTTTTTGGGGGGGGCCCCGGTTTGAGAAACGGGACACCAAAGA
>JAJBTJ010000189.1:8628-11283 GCA_020860905.1 Parabacteroides sp.
GGTGGGTGTATTTAGTTGAGGGGATGTAAAAAGTTCGTTGATAAAAGGCGGTCAACCGCTAGTTATTTTGGTAAACCTTGCGTTTGCTGCCGCGTTTCCGCGCGTTGTGTTTTTTTGCTGCGGGCCCCCTTTTTCAGAACGGATACCCGATAGCCAGGTGCCACTGTAACGTATTGCCGAACTTCGGAATATTGTAATACCCCTTCTTGCCCGTGTCGTAAGGCGCGTGCAGCGGAATACCCAGGTCGAGGCGGATTACCAGGAACGTAAGGTCGTAGCGGAGGCCTACGCCGGTGCCTAACGCGATTTGTTTGCCCAGTCCGTCGGTGTCGAACTTTCCGCCCGGCCGTTGCGGGTCGTTACGCAGCAGCCAAACGTTTCCGGCGTCTAAGAACGTGGCGCCGTATAAGTCGCCCAGGATATTGAACCGGTACTCGATATTGCCTTCCAGCTTGATGTCGCCGATTTCGTCCATATATGCGTATTCGTTATCTTCGTCGGGGCGGAAACTGCCCGGCCCGATGGAACGTACGGCGAAAGCCCGGATACTGTTGGCGCCCCCTACATAAAACTGCTCGTTGTATGGCGCTATCGTAACGTTTCCGTACGAATAAATGATACCTCCCATCAGGCGCATGGCGAGCGTCTGCTTCTTCCCGAACTTGTAATAATACCGGATTTCCGACGTCCCTTTCAGGAATTGGGCGAACGGGTTGCCGAACAACTTCTTTTCCTTCTTGCTGAATTTCTGCCCCGCTGCGGCATAGAAAGCCGAAAGGATATTGCCGGCCGACGTAATGGAGCCTTGGTACCAAATCGGATTGTGCACCGAGGGGACGTTCGCGTTATCGTAAGTATACGTATAACTCATGGCCGGAATAAACTGGTCTTTCAAACTTTGGTACAGCGCCGGGTTCTTGGTGGTAATCGAGTCGAACCGTTCCGTACGGTGCTGCAACAGGTTATAGGTAAGCCGGAACGGAACTACCGAATGAGTGCTGGTAGCCGTAGGCTTGAAATCGTACGTGGCGCTCCCTCCGAAAGCAAGCAGCTTGAAATACCTGGCCCGGTTAAGCTGGTCGGCATACAAGCGGAACGTGGTAGTAGCCGGGAAATCGTACTCCTTCCGCGACAGCCACGGAAACAAGATGCGCGGAACGTTCAGCGAGGTGGAAATGCCGAACTCGTACGAGTTGATAACCGAGCTGTTACCGTCTACCCGTTTGCCCGTCTGCCACTCGTACGAACCCCGCAACTGTACCGAGAACGTTTCGCCCCCCTTGAACATATTTTTTTTCGTTACCGTAAATACGGCCCCCGGGCCTACCTGGTCGTTGCTTTTCGAAGTAACGTTTACTTCCAGCTCGCCGTTGAGCGGCAGGTCGAATGCGGCGTTTACCCGTAAATCGAGCGTATCGCCCCGGGCCGCAGTATCCTGCGGATTGTACTGCATTTCGGTATATTTGAAAATGCCCAGTTGCGCCAGGTTGCGCTGCGTGCGGTCTTGCAAAGAAGCCTGATACAAATCGCCCGGCCTGAACTTGAACCGGTTGTAAAGCACCTTCGGCCGGATATTCAGCGGCTTGCTGTAATGGATGGCCATCTCCTTGTAGAAAAGCGAGTCGGTAGGCTGCTGCCCGGCGCTTCCCGTAAGGTAAACGGCGATGTCGCCTATATACCAGGGATGGGTGGCTTCGACAGGAAGATTCTCTTTCGGCTCCACCCGCAGGTTTACTTTGCCCGGCCGTTGGATGGTATCGGCCAGGAAATTGATAAATTCGGGCCGGAAATAAAAATAACCGTTGTTGCGCAACAACGAGTTGAGCCGTTCGCGTTCGGCATCGAGTTTCACCACGCTGAAATTATCGCCCACCTTCAGCAGGCTTTGCGGGATGGCCTCCTGGATAATCCGGTCGGCAGGCATGTGTGCGAGCGGATAGGTAATCGTATCGTACGTATACGGCATACCCATATCCACGAAATAGTCGATTTTGGCTTTCCGCTCGTTTTTCTTGTTGTAATCTATTTCGTACGCCGTGCTGCCGCGGAAATATCCGTAGTCGCGGAGCAGGCTGTGGGCTACTTTCGTCCGGAGTTCCGGATTCACGGTAGAGATAAATACCGGTTTGGCTGCGAACTTGTCGAAAATCCATTTGCCTATGCCGTGGTCATACTTTTGGAACCCGTTGTATATCCATAACCCGATAGGCAGCGGAAACCGGATTTTCGAGCTTCCCAGCAAGGCATTGTTGGGCGGATAAGCCAGCGCCGCTTCCACTTCGTCGAGCGCGGTTTGCCCGGCCGGCGTTTTATCCTCGTCGGTTACGGTAATTTGGTCGATGCCGGTGTAAAGCACTTCCCCTTCCGGCAAGTTCTTCGTGGTGGAACAGGCCGCCCAGAGAAGCATGCCCAGTAATCCCGTACAGAAAAAGGAGACGCGTCTCCAACCCTTCTTTTCTTTTTTTTCCTTTTCGCCCGTACGCACACCTCTTCCCGGGGCGTGCTTTTCGATGTAAACGGTATCCGGCGTGTTTGCAGTTTCCTTTCTTCTCATAGCGTGCTGCTTTGATTAGCTCCCTTCTTCTTCTTGAATAAAAACAATTCCCTCATATCTTTGTATCCATATAAAAATAAGTCGATAATACTTAACTTTGT
>JAJBTJ010000122.1 GCA_020860905.1 Parabacteroides sp.
TAAAAATGGCACTCCACTCACTCATATCTGAGGCCCCTGGGTCCCATACGTAGTGGCCGGTACTTTCCGGGCTACATAGGATGGGGCTTGCATTCGAAAGAGAGGCAATAGACAAACCCGAACAGCATATTTTTTTCAACACTCTCTGCTCTTTCGGGCTGCTGTTCTTCTGTCTCAATTCCTTAGGAAAATATATTTCGACAGTTGTCAAAAGTTCTTTTGACAGTTATCAATAGTTCTTTTGACGGTTGTCAAAAGTTCTTTCGATAATTATCAAAAGTTCATTCGACGAGGGTGGAAAGGAAATAACACGGTTATTTATCTTTCGTATCCCCTATGCAAACCACAGTGCACACGCACAGACCATCCTGAAAAAACCTATCGTACCCCGCAACGGCACACACGGCCTTAACAGCGATGCGACGCGGTTCCGGAGAGCGTAAAGGAATCAAGACTGCCGGGAAGGAGGGGCGCGAAGGCCGGAGGCGCATAGGAAGTGCGGGTCGGATAACGATTCCGCATAATCCGGATAGCCGGGAAAAAGGGCCTGTTCGGGAATGAACAGGCAACAGGTAAGAAGTTCCGGCCACAATACAACGGCCGGATAATGATTACAGTAAAAAGCATGTAACGTATCGTCGATACGGGAAGAAGCATAAAACGTGCCGATACAGCCGCAGCCGTTCTGGGAAGAAGAACACGCTCCCGCTTCCTTTTTAACCGGTTGCCAGCAAGGCACCCCGTGGTGATGGTGATGAGGCACGAGGTCGATGGCCAGTATCAGCATACTGGCGAACAACAAAACCAGGATATTTCGTTTGCGATGTTCCATCTACCTTATCTATAACCGGATAAAAAAATACTAGATTATTCCGGAACTACCCCGTCCCCCTTCATAAAAATCGGCATCCGGAATAAAAAATGCAACCCGGTTGCACCCTCCCCGAACGGCATCCGAATCCCGGAAAACCGTTAACCCGGCGCAGCCGCTCCTGAAAAAACACCGCAAACAGAGGCAATACCGCGCTATTTCAACCGGTTAGTGTAATAAAAAAAAACTAACATAACGGCAGGCTGTATAATTTTTTATACTTTTGCTCTTTAAATGATGAAAACAACATGTACAAAGAAATAATAAAATGGGTAATCGCCCTTATTTCTCAACCGGCAAAAGCGTGGGAAGCACTAACCCGAAAAGATGAAGAAAACGACGCTTTTTTAACCCGGTTCGTGTACCCCTTAATCGGCCTGGTTACGCTTGCCGCCTTCTTAGGCGTGATGTTCACCCGGAAAGAGTTCGACCTGGAGTTGGCGCTGAAATCGTCAATCAAAACCCTGGTATCGTCGTTCGGAGGGTTTTACGTAGCCGCCTACCTGTTGAACGAAATACGGCAAAGCCTGTTTAAACAAGCAAAAGATTTAAAGTTGTGCCAGCGGTTCGTAGGCTATTCCTCGTCCGTGATGTACACGCTGAATATTATATTGATGTTACTTCCGGAATTTTTTTTCCTGCGCATCTTCGTGCTGTACACCGTATATGTAGTATGGGAAGGGGCGCCAGTCTACATGCATGTGGAAGAAAAAGACCGGTTGAAATTCGTGGGTATCGCCACGGCGCTCATCCTGTTGGTTCCGACGGTAATCGACATCGTGCTGTTTATGCTGATGCCCGGATTAAGAGTTTGATAAACGATGAAAGAGAAAATAAGCAATAGCATACTGATTAAGAATAAACGGGCCACGTTCGATTACGAATTGCTCGACACGTTTACCGCCGGCATCGTGCTGACCGGTACGGAAATCAAATCCATCCGGTTAGGCAAAGCCAGCCTGGTGGATACCTTTTGTTTCTTCAACAACGGCGAGTTGTGGGTAAAGAACCTGTACATCGCCGAGTATTTCTACGGCACCTATAATAACCATGCCGCCCGGCGCGACCGCAAATTGCTCCTTACCCGGAAAGAGTTGCACAAACTGGAAGACCAGTCGCACAACAACGGGTTTACCATCATCCCCACCCGGTTGTTTATCAACGACAAGGGGCTGGCCAAAGTGGTAGTGGCCGTAGCCAAAGGGAAAAAGGAATACGACAAGCGCGATGCGATACGCGAGCGCGACGACAAACGCGATATGGCACGGGCCTTCAAAAAATAACGCCGGCTCCCCGGCCGGAATAAGCGGAAACGCCCGGACGCGCTTCTTCGGAAGTGCCGGAACGAGCGCCTGTATCTGTCCGGACAAGCCGGGAACAACCCGGCACGGAGCGCCAGCTACCCGGAACCGTCCGGCGAAACGGTTCCGCTCCCGACAAGCCGGGGAAAAGAACGAACACCAACTAAACTCCCGTTACCCGAATGGATAAACAAACATTTACCGACCTGCTGAAAGAAAGGATACTGATTCTGGACGGCGGCATGGGCACGATGATTCAACAATACAGCCTCACGGAAAACGACTACCGGGGCGAACGGTTCGCCTCGCTGCCGGGGCAGCTCAAAGGAAACAACGACCTGTTATGCCTTACGCAGCCCGGCATCATCGGCGCCATCCACCGCCAATACCTCGAAACGGGCGCCGACATCATCACCACCAATACGTTCAATGCGAACGCCGTTTCGATGGAGGATTACGGCATGCAGCCGTACGTACGGGAAATGAACCTGGCCGCCGCCCAATTGGCGCGCCGTACCGCCGACACGTTCGAACGGGAGCATCCCGGACGGAAGGTATGGGTGGCCGGCTCGTTCGGGCCTACCAACAAAACGGCTTCGATGAGCCCGGATGTGAACGACCCAGCTTACCGCGCCGTTACGTACGACGATTTGTACGGCGCCTACCGCGAACAGGCCGGGGCGTTAATCGAAGGGGGAGCCGACATCCTG
Source organism: Parabacteroides sp. (assembly GCA_020860905.1). GTDB lineage: Bacteria > Bacteroidota > Bacteroidia > Bacteroidales > Tannerellaceae > Parabacteroides_B. The sequence continues at coordinate 2,883 of JAJBTJ010000122.1, forward strand.
CTGTTCGAAACCACCTTCGACACCCTGAACGTGAAAGCGGGGCTCGAGGCGGCCGGAGCTGCATTAAAAGCGTATGGGAAAGACCTGCCGGTGATGCTTTCGCTCACCTTGTCGTCGCAAGGAGGACGCACGTTTTCGGGGCAAACGCTCGAAGCGTTCGTCGCCTCGGTACGGCACACGCCGATTGTAAGCATCGGCCTGAACTGCTCGTTCGGGGCGGCCGACATGAAACCGTATTTAGCCGAACTGGCCCGGAAAGCACCTTATTATATAAGCGCTTACCCGAACGCCGGACTGCCCAACAGTTTCGGCGCCTACGACGAAACGCCCGGGCGGATGGCGGGCCACGTAAAAGCCTTTATCGACGAAGGGTTGGTGAATATTTTGGGAGGATGTTGCGGCACCACGCCGGAACATATCGCCCGTTACCCGGAATTAATCCGGGGAGCCAGGCCGCACGTTCCGGCCGCACAGGCAGCCTGCCTGCAATTGTCGGGGCTGGAACTGCTGGAAGTGAAGCCGGAAAACAACTTCGTAAACATCGGCGAGCAGTGTAACGTAGCCGGTTCGCGCAAATTCTTGCGGCTTATCAAGGAAGGCGCTTACGACGAGGCGCTGGCCATCGCCCGCAAACAGGTGGAAGACGGGGCGCAAATCATCGACATCAACATGGACGACGGGATGCTCGACGCCCGGAAAGAAATGGTTACCTTCCTGAATCTCATCGCTTCCGAACCCGACATAGCCCGGGTACCGGTGATGATCGATTCGTCGAAATGGGAAGTAATTGAAAGCGGGTTGAAATGCCTGCAAGGCAAAAGCGTGGTTAACTCCATCAGCCTGAAAGAGGGCGAAGCCGTTTTCCTGCATCACGCCGCCCGCATCAAGGAGTTGGGCGCCGCCGCCGTAGTGATGGCTTTCGACGAGAAAGGGCAAGCCGACACGTTCGAACGGAAAATCGAAGTGTGCGCACGCGCTTACCGGCTGCTCACCGGAAAAACAGGATTCGCCCCCCACGATATTATCTTCGACCCCAATGTACTGGCTATCGCCACCGGAATAGAGGAACATGCCGGATACGGCCTGGATTTTATCCGGGCGGTAGAATGGATAAAGCACAACCTGCCGGGCGCCCGCGTGAGCGGGGGTATCAGCAACCTGTCGTTTTCGTTCCGCGGGAACAATTACATCCGCGAAGCGATGCACTCGGTATTTTTGTACCACGCCATCGGGAAGGGCCTGGATATGGGCATCGTAAATCCGTCGACGGCCGTAACATACGAAGATATTCCTGCCGGGCTGCGCGCTTTAGTGGAAGACGTGGTATTGAACCGGCGCTCCGAAGCGGCCGACGAGTTGATCGGTTACGCCCAGCAACTCAAGCAACAGGCCGAAGGCGCGCCGGCGGAAGAAAAGCACGAAGCCTGGCGCGAGCTGCCGCTGGCGGGGCGCTTGGAACATGCGCTGATAAAAGGGATAGGCGACCATTTGGAAGAAGACATACGCGAAGCGCTGCGTACCTACCCGCGGGCGGTGGAGATTATCGACGGCCCGTTGATGAGCGGGATGAATAAAGTAGGCGACTTGTTCGGGGCCGGCAAGATGTTCTTGCCGCAAGTAGTGAAAACGGCACGCACCATGAAAAAAGCCGTGGCTTTGCTGCAACCGGCTATCGAAGCGGAGAACGCGGCCGGCCAATCTACCAAAGCGGGCAAAATGCTGCTCGCTACCGTAAAAGGCGATGTACACGACATCGGCAAAAATATCGTGGCCATCGTGCTGGCTTGCAACAATTACGAGGTAATCGACTTGGGCGTAATGGTACCGGCCGAAACGATTCTGCGCGCTGCCGTTGAAAACAAACCCGACTTCGTTTGCCTGAGCGGCCTGATTACCCCCTCGCTCGACGAAATGGCGCATGTGGCGGCCGAAATGGAGAAAGCGGGGCTCGACATCCCGGTGATGATCGGGGGCGCCACCACTTCCAAGCTCCATACGGCGGCTAAGATAGCGCCGTACTATTCGCATCCGGTGATTCATGTGCTGGATGCCTCGCAAAACCCGCTCGTGGCGTCGAAAATGCTGAACCGCGAAACGCGCGAAGCATTCATCGCCCGGCTGAATGCCGAATACAAAGCGCTGCGCGAATCGCTTGCGGCTAAAAAAGAACCGTTCGTCTCGCTGGAAACCGCCCGGAACAACCGCCCGGTTACCGACTGGACGCACTATACTCCCCCGGTTCCCCGGCAAACGGGTGTACAGGTTATCCCGCAAATCCCGGTGGAAACGCTTATCCCGTATATCAACTGGAGCTTCTTTTTTACGGCCTGGAAGCTGAGCGGGCGGTACGGCGCTATTGCCTCGATACACGGATGCGACGCTTGCCGGGCCTCGTGGCTGGCCGGGTTCCCCGAAGCCGAGCGGCCGAAGGCGGCCGAAGCGATGCAATTATACAAGGATGCCGTAAAGATGCTCGGCCGCCTCACGGAGCTACGGGCGGAATTCGTAAAAGCGATGTACGGCTTTTTCCCGGCTTGCAGCGAAGGCGACGACTTGATTATCGGCGGCGAACGGTTCGCTACCCTGCGCCAGCAAGCCGTACGCGAAGACGGGGTGTATACATCGCTGGCCGACTATATCGCACCCCGTTCTGCCGGCCTCACGGATTATGCCGGCGTGTTCGTCGTAACCGGAGGTGCGGGCGCCGGATACCTGAAAAAGAAGTACGAGGCCGAAGGGGATACCTATAGCTCGCTACTGCTGCAAACGCTTACCGACCGGCTGGCGGAGGCGGGCGCCGAATACCTGCATGAACAGGTACGAAAGGAGTACTGGGGGTATGCGCCGGACGAAGCGCTTACGGTGCCGGAGCTTTTTAAGGTGAAATACCGGGGAATCCGGCCGGCTATCGGCTATCCGTCGTTGCCCGACCAGTCGGAGTTGTTTTTGCTCGATAAGTTGCTCGATATTTCGCAAATCGGGGTAACGGTTACCGAGAACGGGGCGATGCACCCTACGGCTACAGTAGCCGGTTTATACCTGGCGCATCCGGAAAGCCACTATTTTATGATCGGTTCTATCGGCGACGACCAGTTGGCCGACTATGCGCGGCGGCGCGGCAAAAAAACGGAGGAGCTCGCGAAGTGGCTGATTAAAAATATCCGGTAAATCCCGCCGGGACACATACAGGCTGCGCCCCGTCCATCGCGGTGCGGCTTGTCAATCCGTTGCCAGTGCCTCGTCCAGAAACGCAAACGCTTTGCTCCGTTCTTGCTTTAACAGGGCTTCCACGGCATCGTAATCGATGGGTTTATCGAGCAACGGGCAGTCGTCTCCCAAAGCGTCGGCCTCGACCATCCGGTCGTGCAAGCCCAGCGCCGTGAGCAACGAGGTAAAACGGGTAGCCCCGCGCGAGTGGTTGACCAGGCAAACAAACGGTTTGCGGAACAAGATGGAAAAAACAGTGCCGTGGAAAGAGTCGGTTACCACGTACGCCGCGTTTTTAAATCCCGACAGCCACGTTTCCACCGGCGGAGCCACGCACTGCTCCACTCCCCTTTTACCTACGTCCCAGAAACGGGCTTCGGCACCCACCGAATTGACGGCCAAGCCCTTCTTTTCCGCAATCCGCCGTATCCAACCGGTTTTAGCCGCATTCTTATCCAGTACGTAGGCCATCAGTTGCGCCTTGCCGTTTCCGGAACCGGCGGCTCCGGACGGCAGTAACGCTTCGTACGCTTCTCTTTCGAGCAGCAAGGTAGGGTCGACCACATGCAGCGCTTCGACTCCGAGATACTGTTTGCATAACTTCACGGCCGAATCCTCGCGTACCGATAAAGCATGGAATCCTTGCGCCAGGGGAGCGCACCGGGCTGTGAGTTCCGGCGTAAATTCCCACTGGTCTACACCGAACGAAGCGGCGTACGCCACCTTCCGGATAGCGCTTTCCCACACGAAATCGAGGAAGTACGCCGGTATATCCGGGCTGTATCCCGGCCGCCACACCTGGTCGCTTCCTACTACGTATCCTTCTATCTTTTCGCGTTCGGTTATTTCCGGCAGGTCTGCTACGAACCGGCACGGCACTACGGTTAAATACCGGCTTACGAACCGGCCGGTGTGCCGGCACATAATCGCCCGCTCGCCGCTATCCGGCCACGCCCGCAACGGCTTCCGCCTGAACAGGCAATTAGCCGCAAGCCGCTTGAGGTAGGTTTTCCACACCAGGCTCCGGCTTTCCCTTCGAACCGGGAGATTCACGATACACACGTCGTGCCCCCGGTTTTGCAGCGCCGTTTGCAACGCATACGCCTGGAGAATGCCGCCGTAATTGGTATGGGAGAGGCAAGGTAAGGATTCCTATTTTCATGGGGTTCTGTTCAGTAATTTGTTTATTCTGTAATAAGCCAGCAACAAATACGCTTTAAGCCGTTCTTTAAACGTCATTCCCGTGAGATTCCGCACGGTGGCGATTACGCCTTCCCGGGCATATCGTGCGTAAAAAAGCTCCCGTCCGGGCGGTACGGCCGGGGATTTTTCGAGGGCTCCGTTCGTTTTCAGGATATGCGGATAATCCGTTTCCACCCGGCAACAGGTATCCCAGTTAAAACGGGCAGCGCCCTTCCCGGTATTCAGCAATACCGCCGACACGCCCCGGTCGTCGTCGAGCTCCGGATGGGTTTTCGCGATGCCCCAGTAATCGCCCAGGGTAATGTCGCTTCCGCTCCGCAACCCTTTCACCCGGCACGAATAACACGAAGGCCGGAGATACAGGTCGTGCAAAAAGCCCCGCAGGTAAGCGTTCAGATGCAACGGAAGCCTGAAAGGGTATACCGCCTCCTTCTTCTTTACATACAACGCGAGGCAGAATTTTTTCCATCCGTAAAACTTATCGCGGAAACGGATGGCGGCAATGGCGGCCGGCGAAAAGGCTCCCGCCTTGTGCGACACCTCGCGCAAATACATTTCCCATATCCCGGGAGCGGGTACGCCGTGGCAGATAAAATCTACCGTAACCAGCTTTTCGTACTCTTTTTTCAGGTACCGCCGCAGGGCGGATACCTGGCAAGGCGTACCGGCAAACAATACCTCACGGCCTTTTTTCAAATAAGATTCGGCTGCTTCGTACACGCCGGCCGTATCGCTTTGTACATACTTCGCTCCCCGCAGCTTATCCAGTTCCTGTTTCGTTACGGCACAGGTATGCACTACCCGGTAGTTTTCATCGAAAGCCGCTCCGAACACTACGCCGCCCGCGTCGATTACCTGGGTGGCCAGCAGGGTAAACACGCCGCCGGAAGAGCTATGCAAGCGCACGTCGCCGGCCTGGTTTTTAACGGCGTATACTTGCCGGGGCTTCCGGGGCGCGGCTTCTTCCCGGAACGGACATACTTCCTCGCAAAAGCCGCACTCCAGGCATTTCGCCGCATCCGCTACCGGATAGGGGGCGCCTTCTTCATCCCGTACCATCGCAATGCACCCGGCCGGGCAAACCTGTACGCAAGCGGCACATCCGCAACAGGCTTCTTTTTTCTCCAGTCGTATCATGCCTGTATCCTCCCTATCAATCGTTTAACGGGTTTCATAAACAGCTCCCGCTCCGCCCGGTTCATACTGATAAACCAGAACGAAGGCAAGTAAATCAGCGAAAAAACGACGATTCCGGCGCCTAACGAGAAGACGGTATCGAGCTTCACACTTCTCAATACGAAGCAACCGGCCAGCCCGATAACAAAAGGCACGACCGACATTTTTCCTATCTCCACCCAACACACCGGCATGTCGATGCCTACCTTTTTAAAGTAATAAATATTCATGACGATAACCTGACCCGCAATAAGGGCCAGGGCAACGCTCGCCGCACAGCCGATTCCGCCGTATTTCTGCGCCAGCGCCACCGAAAGCCCCAGGCTCGACAGGGCGATAACCACGTACAAAACCGAACGGAACCGCATCTGGTTGCGCGCCTGCAAAATGGTAATACCTAAATTCTGAATCAGGGGGATGGTAAGCGGAACGAAGAACAGCAGGGTAATCCAGTAAGCCTGGCCGTAATCGGAGCCGGCCCATAACAGGATAAATTCTTTTCCGAACAGGATAAAACCGACCAGGATAAACGCCATTACGATGTACTGGATACGGCCGGTACGGATAAACAGGTCGGATACCGCTTTCTCGTTCCCTTCCTGTACTACCATGGCCGTTACTTTGGGGAGGAAAACGCCCGAGATGGCGGTAGAAAAACTCATATAGATATTCTGCAAGCTGATGGCTACCGCGTAAACGGCTACTGCTTTAGCCCCGGCGTATACGCCGAGCACGAACTGGCCCGAACTCCAGTAAATCCGGTCCATAATGGCATTGAGGAATATCCAGAACGAGTAAACGGCTACTTCGCGCAAAAAAAGCCAGTCGAATTTGCCTATCTCTACCCGGATGCCTATCTTATGTTTGCAGTACCACCAGTTAATCAACAGGGTAAGCAGGTTGAATACGGTAGTAACCACCACCATGCCGACCGCCCGGTAACCCATAATCAACAAGAGGCACATCACGAGCGGATTCAGGATAATCCAGGCGATATTCACGAGTTTCTGGAATATAAAATCCTCGTAGGCCGTTATGATGGAGCCGAAGATGCTGAAAGGGAAGGTTATGGCGATATTGAACGTCATCAACAGCATCATGATGCGGATTTTGCTCAACTCGCCGGCATCCATCGTAACGCCGAAAAGCGAGTCTACATGAAAATACAAGCCGAGCCCGATTAAAAAAGCGATGGCTCCGATTACGGAATAAAGTACGACGAACATCCCGAACATTTCGTACTGCCGGTGTACCTTTTTCTCGGCCCGGAATTTAGCCGTATAGCGAATAATCGCGTTTCCGAAGCCCAGGTCGAGGATGGTGAGGTAGGCCACTACCGAAGCTACCAGCGAATATAGGCCGTACTCTGTCTGCCCCATCATACGCAGCATAAACGGGATGTACAGCAACCCGATTACGTTGTTCAGTACAATCGAAACGTACGATAGGAAAGCTCCTGTTTTTAATTGATTAATAGCCATAGGCTGCTTTATCTGTTCTTTTCCCGGGTATCTCCGCGGCAGGCCGGCTTAGCGCCGGCGCTAAGCCGGCCGCACCTGCCAGGTGTTTATACGTCTTCTTTCTGGATAAATGCCGTAAACGTTTTGAAAATTATTTTCATATCCAGTGCAAACGAGAAATGCCGGGCATAGCGAATATCCAGTTGTTTCCGCTCTTCGGCCGACATTTTGCCGGCGCCGCCCCGTTTCTCTACCTGCCACAATCCGGTAAGGCCGGCGGGGGCCATAAACCGGTAGATATATTCGTCGGAAGTAAGCAGCTCGGCTTCGTACAGGGGAAGCGGGCGGTTACCTACTACCGACATATCGCCTTTCAATATATTGAACAGTTGAGGAAGCTCGTCGATGCTGTATTTGCGGATAAACCGGCCTACCCGGGTAATACGGGGGTCGTTTTCCAACTTGAAAAATGCGTTCGACCGCTCCCGGCGCTTGGATTTCAGGTAATCTTTCTCGGAGGTGCTCAACGTATCCGAGAACAGGAGCACGCCGCTTTCGGAGGCCTCGCTTATATTCCGCAGCATTTCCTGCTCCGCTTCCGAAAGGCCTTCGGTTTCTTCCGTACTTTCCGGAGCTGCATATTGATTCAGTTTCTTGTATTCGGCCAAACGCCGGTCGGCGTCCTGGTACATGGAGCGGAACTTATAAAAATCGAACACTTTGTAGTTGCTGCCTACCCGTTTCGATTTATAGATGATTTTTCCTTTGCTTTCCAGCCGGATGGCTAACGCCGTAAGCAGCAACAGGGGTGAAAGGAATAAAATGGCGCCGCCGGAAAGGCACACATCGAACAGCCTTTTCCATAGCGGGAGCTTGAAAACGGACAACGAGTCGGGCGACTGGGTGGCAACCCGGCATTTCTTTTCAACGAAATTGGTTGCCACGGCCACGATGCGCATCAAGTCTTCCTTGGAAATGTCTTTCGAAATGATACAATCCACTCCGGCTTTCAGATAGGAGATTTTTTCTTCTTTTTCCAGCGACTCGCTTATCAGGATAATATACACGCAGGAGTACGC
>JAJBTJ010000129.1 GCA_020860905.1 Parabacteroides sp.
GGATCATTTTGTTTCCTGTATAAAATATAAATAGAGTCTTCATCAGTGGACAATTCTATTTCCTCCCACGTTTTAACTTTTCCCTGCCAAATATTCGCTGCAGTTTCATAAGAAATGGGCATCAAATCATATTTAACTCCCTTCACAGGCGCACTGTTCTTGCTCAGCCACTTCTTAACCGCATTTAGCCCCTGTTGCTTGGCTTGATTCAGTAATTTGGTATGATATTGCATGGTATCCGAATCATACTCCTTTTCCCGTTTCTCCCAATGCTCATTGCCAATAGCCGTTAACACGCCTATACCGAAGCCTGCTGATGCGCTGATTACAGAACCAAATCCAACCAACATTTGGTCCATCAGTCCTTCTGTATTGCCGGATTGGACGTCCTGTAATCCTTTTGCAAGGTCATACGCTGCCACCAATGCTCCGCCATTATTCTTGATGGCTCCTAACATCTGCACTTTTTTATTTGTCCGTGAAAAAAATTCAAATTGATTGACTCCTTTGGTTGTTGTATGGGCATTGCCAAAATTAGCGCCACGCTTATATAGTATTTTAGTCTTGTTTTCATTAAGGCGTATGAAGTCACTTCCATCAGATGCGTACAGTTCTGAAGAAATGATACGACGTTGATTTCCCGATTGGGTAATATTCGAGTGAACCTTCCCGTTACTATCGACTAAATATCCTTTCTCCAATTTAGCCAACACTATCTCCAATTGTTTGTCGGATATGAATTTTTCTATATATTTCCCCGACTGATCTCTGATATATAACCCAACTTGCTCTATCAACATAACTGCCATCTGCGAACCGTCACTACTATAAATTTCAGGAAAATTTTTCTCTACCTGTAAAGGTTGTACATACAGGGTCCGTTCCGCAAATAATACATTCAAATAGCTTTTAATATCTTTCTTTGTTTGCCCGATTGTAGCTTTCCAATATAACTTGCGGTAATGCATAAAAGGTTCATCAGCCAAATCTTTTGTCCACGATACCGGCAAATCCAATTCTATGCAACCTTTATTTTGTCTGATGTTTACATTCTCATAGACTTTGTTGTTTGCAAAATCACTGTCATCCGGACTAAACCTGTCTTTATCAAATAGTTGTATTTTTATGACTGAATTATCCGACACGTACTCGGTCTCTACATGAAACCGAACTCTCTCTTCAAGTCTGGCTGTTTCAATTTCTTTATCATTCATATCACTCCACCATCCTTTTACAATCCGTGGTTTCTGTATGGTCAATGTTACGGACCCGATTATGTGATTATCTGATGAAAATATTCTTGCCATAACTTATCCTCCTTTTTCATTTGTAATATACTCCCATTTGAAACCATCTACCCTGACAACCCCATCGGCATCGGCACATCCCGAACAGTCAGCATGATACACCCCGTCGTTGTCCGAATCTTCAAAAGTTAAATTGACAGTTTCACCTGCATTGTAAGAGTGGAGTTGTACATAAAGAGTTACAGGCTGCTCCACCATAAATTCTCGGTGTTTACTTCCTTTTTCATCCAGCCAGTATGCATCGATGATGGTTGGAATGTTATCTTCCGCATTTTCATCTAATGCTTCTGCAAATCCCATCGGGTTCATCTTCGTCTGGTGTTCTGCGGCTGCCTGTTTCATCTGAGGTAAACCGGGAATAGGTATTTGGCCGGTCATTTGGAATGTAATACATCCCGGACATCCCATAGCACATGTTCCTTTACTGCTCTCCGTTAAAGGATAGGAACTGCCGTTAATGCTGATACCGTCGTAATAATCCGTCCATTGCGTTACAGTGGGGGTACAAGGTTTGGGCATTATAGGATTTATTTTACATACTCCGAATCCAGGCGGATTGAAAACGTTACCAAGTGTCAGGGTCGTTGCCGTAAGTTTCCCATTCATATACACCCCTTTATTATCAGTCACCTTCAGTATCCCGGGCGCTGCACCGAACTTGCACATGCATATAGCTGTTTGTACCACATATTGTTTTCCCATATTTCGTTTATTTTTGGTCGGTCTGTTCGATTTGTACTCGTTTTGTATAATAACCTTCCCGTGCAATTTCAATCCTACATAAAAACACTATTTTTAAAGGAAGCCCTTTATCGGAATAAATGAGAAATAGGGTTCCGCTGATGGAAGTTATATCGTTTACATTTCCAGATGAAGATTTGTAGCGATATTGCCGGCTAACAGTGTCTTCCAACTCAAAATCAATGTTGATCGGTTTGTATCCGCGTGGAAAGTCATACACTGTTATTTTTTGTCGGGGAGCTCCTTCTTCCATAAAAAACAGTTGTACAAAACTGTTCCGGATAAATGCCTTTGTAAAAGATTCTTCTGTATCGGTATTCTTGGAAGTCATATTCAAATAACGTTCCACCCAATAGGCGTTTTTATGAGTTGAAAGTATGCTTTTACATTCTTCTCGCCATCGCTTCTTGATTTCTATGAAATTTTTAATCCGTTTTAATCGGCCTGTTTTCAATATATTCAGTTCAACAGGATACAGGGAATGGCCTAATCGTGACATAATCAGGTCGAAATCCTTTAAAGGATTTTTGTTTATCGTTTCCTCTATTGAGCCATGCAAAGTAAAGTTCAGACCTTCTACCAAATTAGGCAAAGCTGTTACCAGTTCCGTTTTCGTATAAACGCACCTAACGCCGGAAGGTTGAATTACTTCCGAAGTAAAATTGTATGTTGCCTTTATTTGCTTGAACTTATACATAATTATCCCGGATAGATTGTTCTTTGATTATCGTTGGTGGCACTATGTATTCCTCCTGATTTAAAAGCTGACAAGTGGATAAAGCGGGCTCTGATTTTATTTACCAGTTCTTGGTCTTCCTTTGAGCCAATACCCTTGAAGCCACGGGCTTGGATTTGATATAGACCCTTGCCTGATTTGGAAAGTTCAACTATACGACTTTTAAGTTTGATAAGGTCTGTATAAATGGGGTTAATCTCACAGAGGTCTTTCAAAATTTGGCTTTGAAACACTACGCCTTTTTCTGTTGCATGATCATACATTACTTGAAGGGGTATGCGGGCGTAATCGTTTTGTACTCCTCTGTTTTGAGGGGTTGTTGATTTTACACTTCCATCAGCCATGAATACCGGACGATCTACAAACCAATTCGAAGGTAGCCAATTCTCATCATAAAGTTCTTTCAATGACTTATATCCTCTGCAACGGCGATGGCCAGTGCTATGCACTCCATTCATATAAATATTTTCTGCTTCATTAGGTGGATAGCCACCTCCAATATCAGAATGGGCACCAGGCAAAACTATTTCCATGCCGCTGCTACCTGCTGACTGGATGTTTGTCAATGCAAAATTTTTCCGGTACTCATCGGCCGCCGCTAATTGTACAACCTGTTTTACTTCTTTCGGAATAGTAAGGGCCAGTTCTTCTACGTCGTTACTGAAATCAGGCGACAGACTAAATCCATTATTATAAGATGATACAGTATCGAATAATCCCATAAAACGCACCTCGAATTTTACATTCGCCAGTTTTGGATGAGTCAGGTGAGCTTTTAAACAGACTTTTTTCTTTTCATTGATTGAGCCGACGTTTTTTATTAAACGGCTTGCAAAGCTTCTTGCAGCGGCAGCTCCGCGGCTGAAGCCAAAAACGTCAATAAAAAGAGTTCTGATGGTAGCAGGTTTACATTCTTTTTGCATTAGCAACTGATTAACTTTGGCGGCAATAAGTTTACAACCCCGTTCTATTTTTGCATTGATTCCATTTGAACCGTAACCAAAACCGCTTCCTTGAATAGTGTCGTCTTTCTTTTGGGAAGAAGTTAAGCCTTCTTCGTCTTTTGATTTTGATGAGTTATTTCCTATAGGAGATACGGTACCGATTCCTTCGACATATACCTTTGCTATTAATGGTGGATTTTTTGAATCGTAGCCGTTCCACATAGTGGCTACATTTGTATAAGAACTTCTATAACTGTCATCAATTTCTTTTCCTCCTTTGTGAGTATAATCAATGTTGTATTTATTATTTTTCGTACCGTCAAAGAAAACTCCGATGGTAAGGTCGATTGTGTCGTTACTACGGTTATTTACAGTTTCTTCAGGTAGGTCATTCTCGCATTCCCTGTTTGCATAATCGTTCATAATCTATCCTCCTATATATTTTTTGGCTTCCTCACCACGATAGTTATCATAAAAAATATAACCCTTATCATCTTCAGGTCTATGTCTGAATACATGAATCTGAGTTTCTTCAAACTTATATTCTTTGTTTCCTACTTTCAAAAAAATATCGAACCAATTGTTATATTTACTTACCCGGATTATAAACTCACCCTGCTGTTCACGATTTTTGCCATAAGCTATACCGAACAATCTTACTACTTCTTCTTCGCTAAAGTGAAAATGACCGGTATATACCGTATCAGCCACGTTCCATACAAACACAATGCTACTTATGCGTGCATATTCATCCACTTGAATACTGTCGTCGCTGTAAAAACTTTCTCCGTTAGTAAAGTCATATCCATAATTTGGATTTATTTGTGTTTCCTCGTTTTCGAATTTTATTTTTATTTCATAGCGAAAGCGTTCGGCATATTTTTCCCATAAGCCGTAAGGAATACCTCGTTCCTTTAGATTGGGTAGCGCATGAGTATAATCCGATAGATGGCGCGTTGAATATGCCTTTACAGTTTCGCCTTTATGTGCTAATTTAACAAAGTCGTCTAACTCCATTTTAACTTCTTCAGCCTGCAAGGTATTGCAAACTAATACTGTTCTACCAGGGCCGGCTAAATGTAGCCATATTTTCCCGCCTGGTAACAAGGTTGCTATCAAAGCGCTGTATCGGTAATAAGTATTTTCCGTACTCTCGTAATATTCTTCCCTGAATAAGTTGAGTATTTTTGTCTGTAATTCTGAGGAAAACTCAGTTTGCATTTTATAAAACTTCGCTTCCGCGTAAGATAACCAGAGTATATTAAGGCTATTCGGAATATCCAATCCTTCTTCTTCGTCATAATCATTTAAAGCTACAGCACTATTATCCTTTGCAATACCTCCGCCTGCCGATGTTTCCATAATCGGGAATTGCCTCCCGCTTGTTCCGAAGCCTACAAAACCATATTTAATTTCTACCGGATAATTTCGTGGAGCGGCTATCGACGGTTGCCAGTAAAATTTTGTTCTCATATTTTTGTTGTTTTTATCTTTGCATCCCTGAAAGCTTAATCCCAATAATGCCAGTATAAATACTAAAATCTTTTTCATCTTATCCTTTCGCTATATCTACTTTATCCATGCTTTTTATACTTAACTTTTTTTGTGAAGCAACAATCATTTGTCCGTCAGCTTCTATATTCATATCGGCACCGGCATGTATATCTATTTTTTTCGCTACATCCAAGCTGTACTCATTCTCTATGTTTTGTGCTGCATTTCCGGTAACGTTTAAAGATGAATCTTTTTCTATGGATACATCCGATTCTCCTTTTATTGATACGCTTGAATTTCCGTCTACAATCATGGTAAAGTCTTTTCCTACATTAACCGTCATATTCTCCGAAGCATCGATATTTACGTTTTTAGTCGTTATATTTACTTCTTCGGCCGACGTGATAGAAATGCTACCACCTTGTTCGTCGATAAAAATCTGGTTTGCCTGCGTAGTGCATAATAAGATGGTGTGGGCGTCGTCGTCGAAAGTTAATGTGGAGCCGCTACGCGTCGTAATCGTTTTTAATTTATTGTTTTCAGCAATTCCACCCGTATTTTTCTTGTGATACAGGCTACCTGTTACAAACGGACGGTTCGGGTCGCCATATTCGTAAGCCACCATTACCTGGTCGCCGATTTCAGGGACGAAGAAAAATCCCCGGTTTTGCGCTACAGCTTCGCTGCTCCCTGCATCCGGATGTTGCACCCGCATCCATCCGCTCGTTTTATCCTGCGGGTGGTCTTCCAGTTGTTGCCAGATAAACTGTACTTTTACGCGGCCCAGGGTATCCGGGTCGTTATTATCGGTAACGACGGCCACTTCGGGAAATGCTACCGGATGTACCACACCCTGAGCCGGGATATACTCTACGGCCGCATTGATGCCCACCATCTCGTTTTGGTAAGCTTCTTTATTAAAATCGTACCGGTGTACTGTTTCTATAATCCGGAAGTTCCCTAATTCTTTGCTATACTTGGGCATTTCCGGGTCGATGTCGAGCGTAATGATACTGCCTAATGTTGTTTTGCAGGTACGGGTGGTAGCCTCCAGTCTCGCTCCGGTAGATAACTTTCCGAAATGGGTGGCATTCACCGAGTTTTCCATCATATTGAACGTCTTAACGCTTACCGGAATCGTACTGGGCAGAACGGTGTAGTCGCCATAAATCGTTTTGGATACGGTTAGCGGCTTTTCGGTAAATTTGTCGGGGTCTTTGGAGTCGGGAGGTGAGGGCCACTGGGCAATCCGGTCGCGTGCAGGGTCGTAATCATATTGCTCGACATCGTAGTTTCCTAACGACGACGACAATCTTACATTTTCCAGGTCGTATTTAAAAGACAGGCTTACAGGCTCCTGGTCGTTCGGTGCGGCCGGGAACCCTACTATAATCTTTTTCCCGTCGTAAAAGAACCATTCTCCGCACGAGGCCAACAAACGGTTCAGGAAGTCGTAGCTACTTTCCTTGTAGCGGCATACATACGGAAGTTCACAGTTATTAAGCGGGTTTATTTTATATTCTGTTTTGTATCTGATGTTGGTGAGAGTTTCCTGTACGATAGAGGCCAGGTCGGTATCTACGAACGAACCCATAGAATAATCGTCGGTCATCAGCAGGGTAGGGCTTCCGCCGTATAATACCGCTTCACCCTGATTGCCGCTTTTTCCGCCTAAATCGATTTTTGTTATCACACCTTCGAAGTCAATAGTAGCCCCTTCCGAATCGTCGATATGTATGGTTACCGGTTGGCCTAACTGATCGACTACGTGTTCGGGCGAAACTTGCCACAAGTCCTGCTTGGTTGCTTTGTAGTTAAGGGCAATGACGAATGTGCTGTGGCCGGCCAAAGATTGCCGGAGTTCAAAGTTCGAAAAGTTACAAGGCTTTCCGTTTATTTTCACTTCTACCGTTATTTTATTCAAGTCTTTTGTTGCCATGGCATTCTTATTTTATTGGTTAATAAAAATTCGGTAATTGAAACTTTCCGGCGAACGATTTTCTAATTTGCACAGTAATTCCGAGTGGAAATTTTCTTTTTTTATTTCTGTATCCAGCCCCTTTTTCATCGTGATATGAAGGTCGATTGTTTTAATAAGTCCTTGATAGGGCTTGGTACCGATAGCCGCCCCGGCTTTTATTTCGATATGGTCTATGTAATTGCCGTATTCCGCCTGGCAGAAATTAAAAATGTCGGGTGTGGTAAACAGTTTATCGTGGGTGGTAAGCATATACCGGTGCATATCTTGTATTTTCCCGAGGCTGGGAACAGCCGTTCCTCCCAATACGGGCGTAACGAAATGTATATCTGTTTCTATGGCGCCCGCATAGGAGGCGGATATCGAAAGCGGGTCTGACGATTTAAAATTGTTTATTTTTTTTCCGTTTGTTATCCAGTAATCGGCCATAAGTGTTTCTCCCGGGTTACTCCGGTCTACGATTATATACGACTTTATTTCGCATGTATCTGGTAACGTTTCTGTTATATTTGTTATCTTATCGGTTGCAACGAGTATATCATTTATCAGTTGGTTGAAACTGGCTTGCGCTTTGCTGTTTGAAAGCATCGTACGGTCGCGGATAATATCGGCGAGCCTTATTACGGTACTCTTTACATCGTTTGTGTTACTGTATTGCTCAACGCCGCCTCTGCGTAGCGAATAGGTACCTGTAGCTTTGTTCTTATCCACGTAATTATCGGACGATAATAGCTCGTATAGTTTCCCGGACGAGTCTTTTACGGATTCGATTTCTACAAAAAACTCGTTCTTGATTGTTTCCAGGGGCATAAACAGGGAAACATCCGTCATGGGTTGTGAAACCGTTCTTTTCGAGATGTTCGCCACCGGAAACAGATTGATGCCGATTCGCAGGTATTCCAGTATTTCGCTCGGTATGGCAGGCGGAAAGGATATTCTAATCCATAGTAAGGGGGTATCGAGCCGGTTCAGTACCTCTTCGGGGTAATAAGTTGCCCAAGCGGCGGGATAATTCTCGCGAATCGCTGTCGTGGCTTTTTCAAGAGTAATATAATGAGTGTCGTAAAGGGCTTGTAAATCGGAAAATATAATATCCGTCTGTTTTTTAAGATAATCTTGCTTTCCGGTTTCTTTTTCCGCTTCTTTTTTTAGCCCTGTCTGAAATGCTGTTTTTTCACCTGCAATGGATACTTCGAGATAAGAGAGCAACCGGAGGTACTTGTGTTTATCTTCCACATTCATAAAGTCGAAATAAAGCGAAAGATTATCGAAATGCGTTATTTCGGCTGAAAGGTCGATTCCGACCCATGCAGTATTGTTCAAGCCTTCGTCTCTGTGCTGTGTATAGAACAGAATATTTTTCCGGGATTCCTGGTCGTAGCTGTATAATTTGTCTTCTACTTGGATAAGTCGGATTTTTGCTTTAACCAGTTGGAACGGAACGATGGGTGTGAAACGGATATTGGTGAGATTATATTTTCTTTGCGCTTTCGGATCTTTACATTCGAGAGAGGTATTTCTGTCGACGGTTACCGTAGATTCGACGGGCATTGCACTTACAATACCATGTGCCGGCCGTGCGGTAAGGTGGCTAACGGGAGTCATCGAGGCGGCCAGTTTCGATAAAAGCCGGTCGTCGAGTTCGCTTAGCTCGCCTGATAGCCGGAAAATTTCTTCCGCCAACGCTTCAATCAGCAGCTTTATTACAGGATCGATGTGCTCTATGTCCGAAATGTCCCATAACAGGGCTATCCGTTTGAGCATCCGTAATTTTATTTTTTCCCTGGTATAATCGTTCATGTGTTCCCGGTTATTCGTTTGACAAAGGCCCTAAATAAAGGGTATATCCCAATCGTACAGGCTCGCCGCTGGAAACCAACAGAGCCTTAACGTATATATCTGCCCGTTTACGTACGGCGATGGAGCTGTTGGCTTTTTCTTCTTTTACGATTTCCCTTAACTGAATATCTACTGCTAAATCGGTAAGCCGGGTTTCGTACCGGGCTATCGCTTCGGTAACATATTGGCCGAACAGGTCGTTCCATTTCTTGAACGAGGCGATTACCTGGAAATCCAATTCCCAGATACGGCATCCGAAGTCGGGGTCGAAACGATGCTCTCTCGGGCAGGTGGTAAGCAGCAGTTCGATATGCTGGTCGATAGACTCGAGCTCGGTGCATTTCTCGAGTTGGCCGCCGTTTTCTTCGAAAAAGCGCCCGAAGTTTAAGGGCAATTTATAGTACGTTTCTTTCATCTTCCGAATCGTTTGCTTCCCCGGGGCGTTGCGATGGCGCCGCCCCGTATACTGCTGTATGTGTTTCCGTACCTGCGCTTGATGGCGTATACGTTGCTCTCCGAGAGATTGTACGACCATACATACGGGTTCCGTTGGTCGGTTAGTATGGCGTGTAGCCTCGACAGGAGCAGGTCGCGGTCGCGCAGGTGGCTTTCCAGTTTGTAAAGGGCGTAGGTGCCGGTATAGGGCTGGTATTGCGAAATCAATAGTTCGCATCCGCCGCCTTGCGCCGAGCCTTCGCAACTCTCCAGCATGGTATCGTAGCTTATGTATACTCCTTGCAGGCCGTAGCTTTTCGCGGTAGGGGTACAGCTAACGGGTGCCCCGATGTAACCCACTTTCTCTACTTCGCCCCCTTGCCAAAGGCCGATTTTGAGCATGCCTGCCAGTTCATATAGTGAATAAGCCGTCATTTTTTACCTGGGTTGTTCGTGTGCGGCGCCTCCCATCTTAACGGAGGGGAGGGCCAACACGAGGGTTTTAACCGGTATGCCGTCGTGCGACACGTTACGGTATCGTATGCAACTTGCATCGCCGAATCGTATTTCGAACAGGGCTCCTTCGTCGAAGGCATCGCTGTTGCGGTAAAATTTTACTACGCCGCTTTCTTTCCGGTTGCCTTGGGTTATCCAGTTGTCGATTTCTTTCCCCACGGGTTCGGAGAATACGGCGTAGGCTTCGATGTATTCTTTGGCATTGTTGCCGGGCTCGTAGGTCATATCGAACTCGCTGAGGATATGTTGCTGCCCGCAAAGAGTCATTTCGCAAACCATATCCGGGTTGCGTTTGTCGGTAAATACCCCTTTCCCTTTAAATAGCCGGTCGAAGAATCCCATCGTTATGTGTTTTTAACGTGTAAATCGTTGTCGGTTATTATTTCACGGGCTTCTATGGTAAGGAGGGTGGCTACTCCGTTTTTTACCCGTGAGTCGTAGCTTATCCGGAAGCTTTTTACGGTGGCTTCCGTGAAATGGAGCTTGGCAATCGTTCGTTTGTGTTCGTCGATGATTTCGACGGCTCCGTTTTCTTTACGGAACGAGTCGAATACCCATCCTAATAATGCTGCCTGGGCAAATCCGTCGATAACTACCCGTATCGCACCGCCGCAAACACCGGATGTGATTTCTCCCTTGCGGCTTACACTACGGCTTAATTCGTAGTCGGCGTGCCGCAACGGATATTTCCCTTGGTATTGTTCCTGTGGGAGGCCGGTGTTTTCTTTGTGTAGGTATAGGTAGGTTTGCATTGTTAGTTCTCCGTTTTTTTAGAATCCTTATATCTTTGTACCATCTCGTCAAATTCTGCAGGCATTGAACAAAAAAAGTATGCAGAGGGGAATTATCGACAATAAGTTCTTTGCTACACAACCCGAAATAATAGTTATTGCAGGTAGTTCGGCACCGTTATCGTTATATTTACGATATAATGAGTATTGTATATAAAACATATATTGAAATAGTTTTATTTTAATATTTTAAGATGT
>JAJBTJ010000034.1 GCA_020860905.1 Parabacteroides sp.
TTTACCCGAATATGCGTTTTTATTTTCCGCCAAAATAAAGCAAAAAGAAAGATTTATCGGGATGTTTGTTTCTTTTTGTTTTTAAGAGAAAAACAGTCATCGCTCGCCGCGAGGGCGTGTGCCGACGGTGCTTACCGGCGTTCGAGAAAGCATCCCCGCCATGCTATAACGGTGAATCCCGGCCAAAAACCACCCTTCACGAAAAGCCCGATTTCCTTCAAAAGTTCTTTTTAAAAAGAACCGCCTCCCCTATTTATGCTTCCCTTTCCACAATAGAAATCCCACGACAGCCGCCAGCAAGATGCCGGTACCCGTTACTTCTTTCCAGTAAAGCAGCGGATAAATCCAGAACTCGTGAAGTAAGTTCCAGCGCCCCGCAATTTCAACGAACGTCCAGAAAATGATAACCGTAGGCATCGCATAACGCACCGCATACGCCGCCTTTTTGATTTTCATCAGCCGTACGAACAAGTAACCCGACCACCCCAGGCAAGCCAGCGCCAACCCAACCGTAACTGGGTGCGTATCGCCCAGGAAATTCTGGTCGTAAGCGATAAGCAAAACCATATAACACGTCCATAGCAGCAGGTTGATTTCCATAAACGAAGTCATCGCCGGGTTGCCCGTAACCGGACGAAGCTGTGCGGCGGCCGTTTGCCCGTAGTGTAATTTCCGGCGTATCCAGTTAAACAAACTGCAACCCGACCGCGTACCGAACACATAAAACAACATCACGATGGCCCATAGCCCGATAGACGAAGGCATAATCAGGTACTCCGGTTTCGTTACCACCTCGCCGTTCTCGATAAGCGGAGGCACCTGGTACCGGTGCGCGTAATACACGTAGGCAAATTCTACCCAGCCCGTCCATACCAATAAGCCGCCGAACAAGCCGGCCAGCGTAGCCTTCAGCTCCTTCGAAGAAAAGATACCCGCTATCAGCAACGCCACACCGGCTATTCCTACCCACAACGCCGCCGTATACAGATGAGCGGCGCCTATCGTTTTTTCCATGAGAATCATCACGGCATGTGCGAGCGGCATCATAAACAACACGGTACAAAAGCCCAACAAGCCGCTCCAGGGAGAAGTCAGTTTCATAAATCTACTTGTTTTATCTATTGGTTAAGAGGGGATAAAGATACGAAGAAATCCGGGCTATCCCCGTGTATATTCCGGATTTCCTGCATCGGCTCTTGCTTGCCGACGCCCTTGGCAATAAAGTCGAGGAACCCGGCAAACTTGCCCACGCCCCCGGCAAACGATAACACCGGCAAGAAAGGCCGGAAAAGTGCCGGGCGGCAATACGCCGTATGCATCAGACAGGTACGGTGCCCCCCGGATGCCGACCGCTGTCCGTCGGATTATTCCGGCACATAAATAATCTCGCCGTTTTCCAGTTCGTACGCAATCCCCACCTTCTTCCCCTTCTTGCCCGCGCCCTCCTTGTTTTCCGACGGTTTGTAGCGCGTAATCTCCTTACCCTCCTTCGTAATGATTTCCATATTCTCCTTACCCGGATTCTTCACCATCGTATAATCCTCCTGCGAAAATATTTCCGTCATATTGAATTTGGCAACCAGCGCCACCATCAGCGCCACGGCAAACACCATCGCCACGTCGAACAGGTTCGACAACATCGCTACCGGGTCGTGGTCTTCGTTCCGGTTCAGTAACGTACGGCGGCTCATTCGGCTATCATTTTAGCAGTGAGTAACGACGACGCCCGGGGGCTCGTTTTGCCCTTTTCCTGCGCCAGCGCCGCCAAGTAATCGAGGTACACCAGGTCGGTAGTGAACCAACGTTGCTTTACCTGGAGCAACACAAACCCCACCGCGCCCGCAAACAACCCCAGTACCGTGGTGGCGAACGCCACCTGCATGTTATACGCCATCGACGAGATGTCGCCCGACGACAGGCCCGCCAGCGCAGGCCCCATCGGAATAAGCGTACCCATCAGGCCCAGGATGGGGCCGAACTTCACCAACAACTTGTATTTGCCCAGCTCGGCATCCGCCGTGATTTCGTATTCCGACAACGTGCGGTTGCGGGCCGCCTCGCCCGGCGCCTCCAGCAGTTGTCCCGCGGTTCCGGTAAACAACGACTCCGGCAGCTCCTTCAGTTCTGCGGCAAACGGAGCCAGCCTGTCCGCGGTAAGCGCTTTCATCCGCTGTTGCAACTGTTTGTCACGTTTCGCATGTTGCAGGTACTGCCCCGCGAATCCCCCTAACAGCAATACGCTTTTGAGGAAAAAAAAGAGCAATCCCACGATAACAGGCACCAGTAGCCCGTTGGATATCCAGAATAAAAGATTCGATACTTGTTCCATTGTTATGATTGTTTGAAAAATCGGATAATACGTTTTTTAATCCGGCTCAGCCCCATACCGGCCGCCGCCAGTACGAGTAATAAGCCCGAGGTATAAACACACCCTTTCCAGTCGGTAGGCGTGCCCCGGTGGTAAATGGCGGCCGACGGGTGGAAAATAGTGCAACTGATTACCAGCAGGCAAATAAAGAACGTAAGCAGGAGGATAGTTTCCAGCAACACTTCTTTTTCACCTATCCAGTGGCGCATAAAGAACGAAGCCCCTGCGAACGATACCGTTACCGTGCCGGCCAGCAGCCCGGTGAGGAGTGCGAAATCCGTACCCGGGAACGAAAAGAAGAGGGTGATATGGATGTAATACAACACCGGGAATACCAGCAGCGACGGCATATACCGCAACAACACCGTATGCCAGGCCTGTTTTTCCCCTTCCGCAGAACGGTCGTGCAGGCGGGCGATGCAGAAATAGCCGGTCAGCAACGCATCCGCCATCACCGCCAGCGAGATGTTCATCAGCGCGCTTTGCTCCGCCAATACCCGGTGCAACAGGAGTTTGTTCATGTCGAGCGCATACGGATGCGCGCCGATGACGAACAGCCCCGACAAAAGGCTGAACCCCGCCCGGTACCACCGGTTCGGCAGCAGGCTCGTCATAAACAAACTCTTGATTACGACGAAGAACGACAATAAAAGTAAAATCGTATCCATCGCTTATTCCCTCCGGGATGTGAGTTTTCGTCTTTTGATTACGATAGCCAGCAGGCAGGCTGCGGCGATACATCCGAAGATAAGCAAGGCCAGGTTGAACGAATTGATTCTCACGTCCGCCTGTGCGGCCTGAGCGGGCAGGCTTTTGTCTTTTTCGAGTACTACCCCGTTGGCATCGGCTCCGGCATTTTCGTTACGCGCCGATTCGATTTTTTCGCGGTATTGTCGTGCCTGTTGTTGCGGCAGTCGTTCGCCGATAAAGGCGCGGAGCTTCGCGTTGTCGCAAACGAACCCGCTGCATCCGGCCTCGTACTTTTCCACCAGTTCGTCGTGCAACGAAGCGATAGCCCGGAGTTGTTCCGGGGTAGCCGGCCAGTATCCTTTGCGCGCCGTTTCCATCATCACCGCCGTTACCTCCTGCAATGCGGCCGGATTCTGCCCTTCGAAAAACGAGCGGATACCGATTCCCATTTCGTCCTCGACGAAGATTTCATAATATTTATCCCATATTTCGTGGTCGATGGCCTTCGGTTTCATCACGTTCCAGCCGTACGTGTTCCGCACGGTTTCGGCCATCGCGTTCGCCGCCGAAGCTCCCCCTTTCATCTGCTCCTTCATGTAAACCGGATTGAACAAGGTAGAACGGGTTTCGACCCCCACCGCCGTTTTCAAGTCTTGCAGGCGCGCCTGGTGCCGGTTACGCAAATCGTTGAGGTAACCGTCCGGGTCGTTGCCCGTAACGTTGCGTACGGTAAGCGTCATGCCTCCCATGAACTCGTACACATGGTCGAGGCTCAGGGCGCCCCAGGTATTGCTCTGGCGCGGCTGTACCACCGCTTCGGTGTTTTGCAGGGCCGCTTCGAAAATGCCCGGTTTGAATGCACCCCAATCGTCGTCGGTGCCGTAACCGGCCCCCATGTTGTTGAGGTATACCTGTGCGATTTCCGATTCGTTTTCCCAGCGGTCGCCGCTTTCCACCATCGACGTGATGCCTGTGCCGTACATGCCGTTGGCCCCTCCGAATACCCGGCGGGTAGCATACTCGCGGGCTTCCTTGGGTGAAAATCCTTTATCCAGCAATACCCGTTCGGCATCCGTGCGCCCCTTGCTCACATAGTTCTCGCCGCCGTCCGGAGCTGTCGCCGCCATTTCCACCGCTTTTTGTATCAGGGTAAGGCGCGAAGCGGCGATGTCGCGGAGTTGTCCCGAAGTTTGTACCACTACGTCTACGCGCAGGCGCCCCAACTCTTCGGGGTCGATAAGGCGGATGTCGAGCACCCGGTTAAACTGGTCGCGTACCGGTTCCACCCCCAACAGGTATAATATTTCGGCAATCGTAGCCCCTTCGCTCTCTACGAAACTGCCCGACCACAACGTGAAGCTCACCTTTTGCGGCGTGGCTCCCCCGTGCGCTTTGGCATGTTCGGCCAGCAACCGGCCGGCCAGTTCCTTCCCTTTTTCCCAAGCCGCCGGCGTAGGAGTAGCCTCGGCATTGATACCGTACAGGTTACGGCCGGTAGGGAGTACGTTTGGGTCGGAAATCACGTCGCCGCCCGGAGTAGGAGCGATGTACCGGCCGTTCAGCACCCGTACCAGCGCATCCAGTTCCAGCGCCGGGCTTTGGCGCAGCGATTCGCGGTAAGCGTTTACCTGCCGTACGGCCGTACGGATATTCAGTACCGCTTCGGCAAACGACACTTGTTCGCGGCTTACCGTATCCGGCTTTCCGGCCGGCATCCGGTTGGTTTCCGGATGGTTGTGCACCGTGTCGGTGCCGGCCGGATTCGCTTCGGTTTCCTGGGCCCGTTCGGCCAGCATTTTCTTTACGCTTTCCGGCATCTGTCCGGTTTTAGGTACGCCTGCCGGATGTTGCGGACGGCCGGTTTGTTTCCCGTCCGCCTGGTTTTTCCGCTTCTGCGCCATCAGGGCTGCCATCCGCTTGTTTATCGAAGGCTCGGCCGCCTCCCGGATGCGTGCGGCTTCTGCCAGGTCTTTTTCCGAAACTCCCAAGGTAGCCAGGAACGCCGGGCTTTCGGCCAGCGCCGGATTGGCCAGCACTTGATTTACAGCCGCCAGCGCTTTGGCGCGGTACGTACGGTTAAAAAAGGCTTGGTTGTCGAGTTGCTTCCCGGTTACGTTGCCCCGGGTTTTGTCGAGGTTCGCCAGTCCGTAGGCAATCGGCTCGGTACACATCAGCCGTACCGACGAAAGAATCCGGTTTTCCTCGTACGGAACGCCTAAGGTATAAGGGGCGCCTGCGATTTTTTCGGAACAAAGCTCTTCGGCGAAGCTCTCTATTTTTTCGATTTCCCCGTCGGTGTACGGTTGCGTGCGGAGGCTGTCGAGTTGCAGGTCGCGGTGCAAACCCATCCGGATGGCCGTGTTTTTTATTTTCCGGTTCAGCGCTTCGTCTTTGATATCGGTGGCGAGGTACCGTTTGATGTCGTCGAGCAGGCCGTTCACTTCGCTCCGGAGGCCCGTTTCCATAAACGGCGGCGTGAGGTGGGTAATCGTGGTGGCGTAGCTGCGGCGCTTGGCAATGAGCCCTTCCCCTACGTCGCTGATGGTATACAGGTAAAAGTGGGGAAGCGAGCCCGCTAAACGGTCGGTCCAGTCGTCCGACGACAGGGCCACCTGTTTGCCGGGAATAAATTCGAGGCTGCCGTGCGTACCGAAGTGAATCATCGCGTCGGCCCGGAAGCCCTTCTGTACCCAGAGGTACGAAGCGATATAATGCTGCGGCGGAACCGGGTTTGCCCCGTGTACGGCTGCGAACGAGTTTTCGCCCGTGCCTTGCGTGGGTTGCGGCAGCAGCACGACATTCCCCAAGTTGATGCGGGTAACGGCTATTTGCTCCGTTCCGTCTTTTTCCCGCGTATAAAAGTCGCCTACGCCTTTGCCGTACCGGGCCGCCAGCGAATCGCGCATGGCCGGGCTAATCGAAGCCTCCAGCCAGTTTTCGAATTCCGGTTCGCTTACCCAGGCCGGATAGCCGGAGTTTTCGTATTTCCGGATATTCCCTTCGGCGTACGAATTGAATACCGGCCCTTGCTTCATCAGCATTTCCCCGAATGCCTTTTCGCTGCCGGGAAGGTTCGTTACCGTATACCCTTCGGATTTCAGTTTTAGCAGGAAGTTGTACAGCGACGGGATTACTTCGAGGCCGGCCGCCGTGAGGGCGTTGTTGCCGGGGCCTTTGTAATAGTAGATAGCTATTTTCTTGTCTTTATTCGGAAGCGTCTGCAACCGGAGGTAGTTCGCCACCATATCCGTGAATTGCGTGAGCCGGCCGGGAATGTGCTTGAACAGGTACAACCCCTCTTCGTCTATAAACTGGGCGTTCAGGGCGAACGGCGCGATACCGCCGTCGAGTTCGGGCATCACGATGCTCTGGCTCATAAAACCGCCCGCCATCCCGCGCTTGTCGTCCATCCAGTTATCGTACGTGTCGAGTAACGTAACCGGGCAGAATACCGGGATGTTTTGCGCTTTCAGCCATTCCACCCCTTTTTCGCCCTGCCCCATCAGCAGCCGGCCGTGCGGCATATAGATAACGGCCGCCGGATTGATTTCGCGGAGCATGTCGAGGCGGCCGGCGAATCCCGAAACCGGATACACGTTGAGGTTGCGCGCTTCTAAGCTTGCAATAAGCGAATCGAGGTGGTCTTTGTTCGAATCGAACGGCCCGGCCATTCCTACGATAAGCGCTACGTCGGGCGCTCCGGGTTTATAAAAGCCTTTTTCCCGGTAATAAGCCCGGTAACCGGCTACCGATTCGAATACTTTTTCGTTATCGAGGTGGAACAACACGTCGGAGTTGATTTCCACCGGCTTTTCGATGGTTCCGGTAAAGAGGCTTTTGCCGGTAAGCGTTTTCCGCACGTAGTTGAACAGGCTCCGGTAATTTACCGTGCCGCCGTTGGCCAGGTAAGCCGAAATGGCGGCGTTCTGCACCGAGTCGAGGCTTGTAATCTGGTTTACCGGGTCGGTTACCGACGTGCTGAAAACCGGCACCCCTTTTTCTTTCAGCCGGTTCAGAACGGCCCGGTGTTCGTCGGTCATCCGGATGCCCATCCCGAATACGGCTACCGCGTCATATGAACCTAACTTGTCGAAATCGTCGAGGGTAAGCGTTTTCAGGCGGATAAAGTGGTTATCGAGCGAACGGCTCATCCGGGCTACCTGGTAATTCGGAAAGTTTACCAACGCAATCCGGGTGGGTGAGGCTACCCGCTCCCAAATAATCCACAGGAGCAGGAGGCCGGCGGCTATACCGATAATAAGTGTCTTTTTACGTTTCATTGTTTACTGGTTGTTATGCTGTTACGCTATTTCCGGGAGAATATCCGGTCGATGTAGGCCGATACGCCCACGAAGAAAGTCGTGCCCGAAGTAATCGGCGTATTGGCCGCCGTTACCTTGCCGGGTTTGTAATTGAAAATATTGTCGACGCCGGCGTTCAGCGCATACGCGCCGAACAGGTGTTGCGTTACCGCCAGCCGCCAGAGCGTGTAGGCCGGATAAGCTAACGGTTCGTATCCGTCGGCCGAACTGCTGCTCGTCTGCCAAGTGTTTACCCGGCCCAGTATGCGGCCGGTGAGGGTTACGTTCAAGTCGTATTTTTTGCTCCGTGCGGCGTAGTCGTAACTCAGTCCGAACGTGACCGTGTGGGGGCGCGTTGCCGAAAGATTGCGCCCGTCCTGCATCTGCTGGTCGCGTACATACGAGTAGGCGGTGCGCAGCATAAAGCCATACGGGCATTTCACCGCCAAGTTCGCGTCGATGCCCGATACCTGGGCCTTGTCGATGTTTACATACAACGACGTATCCTGTACTTCGGGGCGCGAGCGGGGAAGCGTCAGTGACGAAATTTTGTCTTTGATTCGGTTGTAGTAACCCGTTACCGAGAAATTTACCCGGTCGCGCGTGTACTCGGCCGAAAGGGAAACGTGGTTGTTCTTTTCGGGCTTCAAATCCGGGTTTCCCTGAATCCACAGGAAACCCATGCCGCCCATGTCCCACGACGTATGCAGCTCCTTGAGCGAAGGCGAGCGGAACCCGTGCGAGTACGAAGCCCGGAACGTAACCGGGTTGAGCTTGTACATCACCGAGGCTTTCGGGCTGAAGTGAGAGCCGAAGTCGGAATGGTAATCCATCCGTACGCCGTATACTACGTTCAGGCGGCCGGTCACGTTATAATCGTGCTGGGCAAACGCCACGTAAGTGGTATTTCCGTACTCGGAACCGTCGGTAAACTGGTACGACAACAGTTCGTCGCGGAAAAGTTCGGCGCCGGCCGTCAGGATGTTTCCCGGGGCGAAGGTGCCGTTGTATTGCATGCGGGCGGTCTGTTGTGTGTTCCGGTAGGTCAGTTCCGTCCGGTTGCCCAGCTTTTTGAACAAGTCGTATTTATTATACCGGTCGAACAGGTACGAGGCTTCGAGCGTATGAGTGTCGTCGATGCGGTAATTCGTACGCAGGCTTCCGTTGAAGTCGCGGTAGCGGTCGGCTACTTTCTCGTCGGTATCGGCGTCGCGGGTATAGAATCCCCCTTTGGCCGTAAAGCTGAGAGCGTCTGCGGGTTGCCAGGTCAGCTTTTCGTTTACGGAGTGGTCTTCCCCGCCGTAAATCGTGGTGGAGCCGTCGCTCCCGGTGATGTCGTAAGTATCCATCCGTTTGTATGTGTACGAAGTATACGAACTGAACCGTTTGCTCCGGGCGCCTGCCGAGGCGTCGTATTGTTGTTCGTTGTGGCTGCCCCACTTGCCGTTTACGTAGGCTTCCACGGGCTGTTGCACGTCTTTGGTGATGATATTCACTACGCCCCCTACGGCGTTCGAACCGTACAATGCCGATGCTGAACCTTTTACGATTTCGATTCGCTCGATGTTGTTTACGTTCAGCCGGTTGTAATCGATGTTGTTGAGCGTTTCGCCCGCCATCCGTTCCCCGTCGATTAAGAAAAGCACGTAATTGCCGCTCATCCCCTGCATGTTGATGGATTGGGTTTTCTTATCCATCTGCCGGGTAAATTCGATGCCGGGCAATTCCAGCTCCAGTACGTCTTTTACCGTTACTGCGTTGATGCGCCGGATATCTTCGGCGGTAATTACGCGGGTGATGGTAGGGGCGTCTTTCAACAATTTGGGCGTACGGGTGCCGGTTACCGTTACTTCGCTCAGTTTCAGCGCGTCTTCTTTCAGGTCGAAGTTCACGGTGGTGTCGCTGTGAAGCGTAATCGGTTTTTCTACCGGTTCGAATCCGGTGTAATGCACAACTAAGGTATAGGTGCCGGCTTTGGGCAGTTGCAGGCTGAATTTTCCGTCTAAGCCCGACGTGCAACCGGTGGTGGTGTTTTTAATTACGATGTTGGCATACGGGAGCGCTTCCCCGTCGGCGCTTTTTACATAACCGGACACTTCCCGGCTGTTTTCACGAGCCGGGAGGTGGGTCAGTACAAGCAGGAACGCCGCAATCAGTCCGATTGTTCTCATGGGTTTCGTTTCTTATTTAACCGGATAGATGTATTCGATTTTGATATGTCCTTTTACGTCTTTGTCGTTCCGGTAATCGGTAAACCGCAGCTTGGCATACCGGCCTTTGGCGGTACGGACAACGAATACGTTCGAATGCAAGGTATACTGCGGGGGCATTTGCCGGGTATCCACATCCATATAGCTGCTCAACAGCAGGTTCCGGGAGTCGGCCGTATTAACGGGCGGCATGCCTGCATAATTCACCGAGTCCATCTTATCGGCCTCGTAGCCTGTTTGGGGAATCTCGAAAATGGCCGACAGGTCTTCTTCCGTCCGTTTGATTACGCCGGCATTTCCGCTGCCGGATGCACCGCCGTTGGTGCGCATATCGTACCGGTGAAAGGCGATGTCCCAATCGAGGCTGGTTTTCGGATCGGCTACTTCTATGCTGTTGCCCGATACGAACGAAAAATAGACCCAATCCTTATACGACGTAGCATTCACTACGCATGTTTTTACTTCGTCGGATACCGGCGTATCGTCGGAACTGTTCGGGTCGTCGCTGCACGAAGTCGTATATAACAGGGTTGCGGCCAAGCATGTGAACAGGTATACTCCTCTTTTCATAAATCGAATGTTTTATTGGGTTTGTTTTACGACTGCAAAATTCTTCTTTTCCGGCGGATGCCGAAATCCCTATAAAACGGTAAAATGAGGGCGAGGTCTACTTAGTATTGGGTATGGAAAAGCGAAATGAACAAGGGAGAAAAGCGGAAACAAGGGGGGAGACGGAAGGAACGGAATAAAAAAGAAGTACGGGAATATCCGGTTGAAGCGGTTGCCGAACAGGATATTCCCGTACCTTTCATCCGGAGGCCGGAAGGTATTTCGGGTGATGCCGGGTCAGGCGTTGAGGCACGCCGCCACTTTTTTGCGGTCGGTTACTTCGGTTTCGAATTCCGAAGCGGGCGCGCTCGAACCCATCGGTACGTTTTCATTCCGGTACGTCATGCGGCTGTGTGCGATGCTGCGTGCGGAAGTATGAAACTCCACGGCGCCGGTAGCTTCCTGTATCTGCGCGATGTTGTTCTCCCGTACGCCGCATCCCGGCATGATGATAATCCGTCCGGTAGCTCGTTTTACCAATTCGGCAATTAACGGAATTCCTTCTACGGCATTACGCTGCTGGCCTGAAGTAAGGATGCGGTCGCAGCCGGCGGCAATGAGTTGTTCCAGGGCGGTAAACGGGTCGCGGCATACGTCGAAAGCGCGGTGGAAGGTAACCGACAATTCCGGTTTGGCGGCGGCTACTAATTGTTGCAACAGGGCGGTGTTGATGTCGCCTTCGGGAGTGAGGCAACCGAATACTACTCCGTGTACGCCGAGCTGTTTGGCCAGGGCTATATCGTACAGCATGGATTGGATTTCTTCGGGCGAATAAAGAAAGTCGCCTCCC
>JAJBTJ010000226.1:0-444 GCA_020860905.1 Parabacteroides sp.
CCATAGCTCAATTTGTTTATTAAATAAATACACAACATTTATCTTACTCTATTACAACACCTTCAAACCCCGATTGTTCGCCGGCTCAACCCATTTTGCATACTATTTGCAAAATCCAACATCCGCACTTCAGAACACTTTTGTTTTTATCGGACAGCCGGATATATAGCCGGAACACCCCGGCACAACGAACCGGGAAAAATTTATGGAAAGTAGCCTGTTATTCATACGCGTATTACACTCCGCATCCCGGTTTAAAATTTATAACCAATAAGGTGCCAATCCGTAAGGGGAGCTCTCTTCAATTCGACAAGACTTGGGTAGGAACGAATTATCCGGCAGGTATCGACTTTATCTAAAAAATAAAAACTCCCGACAATAAAATATCGGGAGTTCAACGTAGCGAGACCCGGGATTGAACCGGGGACCTCATGATTATGAATC
>JAJBTJ010000226.1:454-10811 GCA_020860905.1 Parabacteroides sp.
GTTCTTCGCCTTTGCGGCAAAGTGTCTATAAGTAAGTGGAGTTGGAAAAGCTTATAAGCTTTTCCAGCTATATGATTCATGAACATTACTCCACAATATATTCGGAATAATTTAAAATAACATTTGGACGGAAATACGTCTCAAAATCACCCAGATCTGTATCTATAATGACCCTATATACAAAAAAAACCAGTACTTTCCCGTACTGGTTTTCTGTAGCGGGACCCGGGATTGAACCGGGGACCTCATGATTATGAATCATGCGCTCTAACCAGCTGAGCTATCTCGCCATTATTACCGTTTTGGTGCTGCAAAAGTAGATTTTAATTTTTTATTGTGCAACAGTTCGGAAGAAATTTTTTCAGCCGTCGGCTGGCTTAAAAAGCTAAAAGGCTATAGCATAGAACTTTTTTATAGCGTATTTTGTTGGTATAAAGAAATGTTTTATGTAAATTGCTCCGCGTTAATAACACACTGAAGATGACGAAAGAGAAGTTTCACATCGAATATATATTCGACAAAGTTTCACAAAAGAGTTTGTGGAATCACCTTACTACTCCGCCCGGCTTATCGGCCTGGTTTGCCGAAGAAGTAATGATTAACGGAAATATCTATACGTTCAGGTGGAACCGTACTACCGAGGAAGCCGAGCTGGTAAGTATGAAACCGGGTATTACCGTCCGGTACCGGTGGGTGGAGGAAGACGATGCCCGGGCTTACTTCGAATTCATCATACACCCCATCGAGCTCACAGGCGCCACCGCTCTCGAGATTACCGATTTTGCCGAACCCGACGACAAAGCCGACTCCATCAACCTCTGGGATTCGCAGATAGAAGCCTTGAGGCGCACCCTGGGCATTTAGTGTTGTTTCACAATAATAAGTAGGCACCGTATCGTTTTTTACATTAATTTTGTCCGTTCAACCGGAAGAGATAAATGTTTAAAATAAAACGATTATACACATTCATGCTCCAGACTTTCCTGCCGTTGTTCTTTATGACCTTCGGCATTTGTCTGTTCATCGTACTCATGCAATTTTTGTGGAGGTACATCGACGACATGGTAGGAAAAGGATTGGGCATTCCCGTTCTGGCCGAAATGCTGATGTACGCGGCGCTCTCGCTCGTACCGATGGCCCTCCCCCTGGCTATCCTGCTGGCTTCGCTGATGACGTTCGGCAACCTGGGCGAGCGCCTGGAGCTACTGGCGATGAAATCGGCCGGCATTTCGCTGATACACATCATGCGCCCGCTGATTATCACGCTTTGCTTCGTATGCGTAGGCGCTTTCTTTTTCCAGAATAACGTAACGCCTGTAGCCCAGGTCAAATTGTATACCCTGCTCTACTCCATGCGGCAGAAATCGCCCGAGCTCGATATTCCCGAAGGGGCATTCTACCAGGAAATAACCGGTTATAACGTATATGTAAAGACGAAAGACAAGGAAACGGGCATCCTGCGCGACGTGATGATTTACGATTATTCCAAGGGCTTCGACAACGCCACGGTAATCGTTGCCGACTCGGGATTGCTGAAAACCTCGGCCGACAAACTGTTTCTCGTGCTTTCGCTTTTCAACGGCGAATCGTTCGAGAACCTGTCGCAACGGGAAACGAGTAAAAACCGGCAATCGGTTCCGTACCGGCGCGAAACATTCAGCAGCAAAGACATCCTGATTGAGTTCGACGCTAACTTTACCCGGGTGGACGACTCGTTTCTCCAAAACAATTATGCCGGCAAAAACCTGAAAGAGCTTACTACTTCCATCGATTCGCTCTCTACCCGGCTCGACAGTATCAAGACACTCAATTCCGGGTCGGTTATCGCCTCCTCTTATAAAAAAACATACGAAAGAGAAAAACCGAAGCCCGTACCGCAGGATACGCTTTCACAAAGCGCCGTCCCACCGGAAGCGCCGGTTATCGTGTTGAATTACGACAGTATTTACAAGGCGCAACCGCCTGCCACCCAATCGGCCTTGCTCTCGCGGGCTATTTCCCATATCGAAACCATCAAGGCCGACTATTTTTTCAAGGCGGCCACCATCGGGGAGGAAGCGAACAAGTTGCGCCGACACCTTACCGAATGGCATAAGAAGTTTACCCTTTCGTTCGCCTGCATGGTGTTTTTCTTTATCGGGGCGCCCCTGGGCGCCATTATCCGGAAAGGCGGCTTGGGAATGCCGGTGGTCATTTCGGTGTTGCTCTTTATT
Organism: Parabacteroides sp.; assembly: GCA_020860905.1. Classification (GTDB taxonomy): domain Bacteria; phylum Bacteroidota; class Bacteroidia; order Bacteroidales; family Tannerellaceae; genus Parabacteroides_B. The sequence continues at coordinate 2,668 of JAJBTJ010000226.1, forward strand.
TTTTACTACATCATCGACAATATCGGGTTCAAAATGGCGCGCGACGGTATCTGGAACGCCTGGGAAGGGATGTGGCTGAGCTCGGCCATCCTTACCCCGTTAGGCATCTTTCTCACCTACAAAGCCGTGAACGACTCGGTAATCCTTAACAGCGATACCTATACCAATGCGATAGAAAACCTGTTCGGCAAACGGGCGGGCCGGAATATCGCACGGAAGGAAGTGATTATTTTCACCCCCGATTACGCGGAAATAACGACCCGGCTGGACGCGCTTATCGTCGAAATCGACCGTTTCCTGCAACAAAACAAGCGTTGGAAGCCGTATTTCGCTTTTTGGAAAAAAGGAAAAAAAGAGGCTGCCGCCGAACAAATCAACCGGCAACTGGAAACGATTATCGAGGAACTCAGCAATTCGGACCGTATCCTGATATTGAACAAACTGATGGATTATCCCATCCTAAGCGGTTACAGGCATCCCAGTGCGTTCAACGGGTGGATAGGCCTCCTGGCGGCGGTGGTTTTTCCTGTCGGACTGCCGCTTTACCTGATAGCCATGTACAAGCGAAAGCTGTTATTACACGATTTACATACCGTAGCCCGGGTAAACGGCGAACTCAAACAATTAATAATAAACGATAACTCAGAAAAGCAAACGATATGAGCGATTTTAAATTAAACACCATCGAAGAAGCGATAGAGGACTTCCGGCAAGGGAAATTCCTGATCGTAGTGGACGACGAAGACCGTGAAAACGAAGGCGATTTTATTATCGCCGCCGAAAAAATCACGCCCGAACATGTAAATTTCATGCTCCAGTACGGCCGCGGCGTACTGTGCGCCCCGATTTCGGAAGAACGTTGCCGCGAGCTGGAACTGGATATGCAGGTGGCTAACAATACGTCCTTGTTGGAAACGCCCTTCACCGTAACGGTGGATTTATTGGGAAACGGCTGTACTACCGGCGTGTCGATGCGCGACCGGGCTGCTACGATACGGGCGCTGGCCGACCCGAAAACCAAGCCGTCCGACCTGGGACGTCCGGGACACATCAACCCGTTGCGGGCCCGTTCGCGCGGGGTATTACGACGGGCCGGGCACACCGAGGCGGCTGTGGATTTAGCTCGCCTGGCCGGGCTGTATCCCGCCGGAGCGCTTATCGAAATCATCAATCCCGACGGAACGATGGCGCGATTGCCCGAATTGATGGAGGTTTCGAAAAAATTCGGGATTAAAATCATTTGCATCAAAGATTTGATTGCTTACCGGCTGCGTACCGAATCGCTCGTCGAAAAAGGGGTGGAAGTAGACATGCCTACCCAATACGGACACTTCCGGATGATTCCGTTCCGCCAGAAATCGAACGGACTGGAACACATGGCGCTGATAAAAGGCGACCTTTCGGGCGATATACCGGCCTTGGTACGGGTACACTCGTCGTGCGCCACAGGCGACATTTTCGGCTCATTGCGCTGCGAGTGCGGCGAACAACTCCGACAGGCCATGCAAATCATCGAAAAAGAAGGCCGGGGCGCCATCGTATACCTGAATCAGGAAGGCCGGGGCATCGGGCTGATGGAAAAGATGAAAGCCTACAAGCTACAGGAGAACGGCATGGACACGGTGGATGCCAACCTGTGCCTGGGGCATAAGGCTGACGAGCGGGATTACGGCGTAGGCGCCAATATCCTGCATGCCATCGGGGTAACCAAGATGAAGTTGATGACGAACAATCCGGTAAAACGTGTGGGGCTGGAAGCATACGGGCTGGAAGTAGTGGATATGCTTCCTATCGAAGTAGAGCCGAATCCGCATAACGAATTTTACATGCGTACCAAAAAAGAACGGATGGGGCATGTACTACACACAGTGAAATAACGACATTTTATTGCACACCACCGGCTTTTATATTATTTTTGCTGCGGAATCAATTATACAACTTTACAAATAGCACTGTTATGACTCAAGTTTCAGAACGTTTAGCAAGTTTATCGCCTTCGGAAACGTTGGCTATGTCGCAAAAGAGCAATGAACTGAAAGCACAGGGAATCGACGTAATCAACCTGAGCGTAGGCGAACCCGATTTCTTTACGCCCGACCACATCAAGGAAGCTGCCAAGAAAGCAGTAGACGATAACTTTTCGTTCTATTCGCCTGTTCCGGGATACATGGACCTGCGAAAAGCCATCGTAGCCAAACTGAAAAACGAAAACGGTCTGGACTATACCCCCGAGCAAATCATCGTGTCGAACGGTGCCAAGCAATCGGTTTGCAATACGTTGCTGTGTATCGTGGGCCCGGGCGACGAAGTAATCGTTCCGGCTCCGTATTGGGTAAGCTATGTGGAAATGGTCAAGCTGGCCGAGGGCACGAATGTAATCGTAAAAGCCGGAATCGAACAGGATTTCAAGATTACGCCCGAGCAGCTGGAAGCCGCCATTACACCGAAAACCAAAGCGCTGATATTGTGCTCGCCTTCGAACCCGACCGGCAGCGTGTACTCGAAAGCGGAACTCGAAGGATTGGCCGAAGTGCTTGAAAAATACCCGAATGTAATCGTAATCGCCGACGAAATATACGAACATATCAATTATATAGGCAAACACGAAAGCATCGCCCAGTTCGAAGCCATCCGCGACCGGGTAGTAATCGTGAACGGGGTATCGAAAGCGTATGCCATGACCGGCTGGCGTATCGGCTTTATCGCGGCACCTCTCTGGATTGCCAAAGCCTGCAACAAATTGCAAGGACAATATACGTCGGGCGCAAGCTCCATCGCCCAAAAAGCTGCCGTAGCCGCTTTTACCGGCGACCAGACTTGTGTAGTGCAAATGCGCGACGCATTTAAACGCCGCCGCGACCTGGTAATCGGATTGACGAAAGAAATTCCGGGCGTGAAGGTGAACGAGCCGCAAGGGGCTTTTTATCTTTTCCCTGAAGTAAGTTCGTACTTCGGCAAATCGGCAGGCGACCGGAAAATCGAAAATGCGGCCGACTTGGCTATGTACCTGCTCGAAGAAGGACACGTAGCTACCGTGGGAGGCGCCGCTTTCGGAGCGCCCGAATGCCTGCGTTTCTCGTACGCTACTTCCGACGAAAACCTGACCGAAGCCATCCGCCGCATCAAAGAGGCATTGGCCCGGTTAAAATAAGCGCTGTTGTAAAACAATATATTTTAAAGTCCGGACGCCACAAAGGGGTTCGGGCTTTTTCGTACCTTTGCCGTTGCAAAGAGAAAAGACAGGCGATGCCCCGCCATAACCAGGTAACCTGGTTTCTGCGCCCGGCGTGCATTCCCTTTCTTAAAACGAAAGCAAACGCTCATTAAACGTAATTATCCATGTATAAACAGATTCTGACAGCATGCACGCTATCCGGCGCCTTGCTTTTCCATTCCTGTTCCGCCCCCGCATCGAAACAGGAAATCGACATTATCCCGCAACCCAAATCTATTGAAACGCACACCGGCCACTTCGCCGTAAAAAACAACCAGACCATCGGTTACGCCGATGCCAAACTGGAACCGGCCGCCCGTTACCTGCAAGAGTTGCTTGCCCGGGGTACCGGTTACACGGTGAACGTAGCAGAAGGAAAAGGCGATATATCCTTATCGGTAACCGCCGACCAGGGTATCCCGGGAGCTTATACGCTGGAAGTAACGCCGAAAGAAGTCCGGATTACCGGAAATACCTATGGCGGAGTGATTTCCGGCATAGAAACGGTACGTCAATTACTACCTCCGGCCATAGAAAACGCGGCGAACGCCGGCCGCAACACGGAATGGAGTATACCGGCAGTAAGTATCGCCGACGCTCCCCGTTTCGAATGGAGAGGGTTCATGCTCGACGTTTCCCACCATTTTTATACCAAGGAAGAAGTAAAACAGGTACTCGACCTGATGGCGCTTTACAAGCTGAACAAGTTTCATTGGCACCTGACCGACGACCAGGGCTGGCGAATCGAAATCAAGCGATACCCCCTGCTTACGGAAAAAGGTGCCTGGCGTACGTTCAACAAACACGACAGGGGATGTATGGAGCTGGCTGCCACGCAGGATAACCCCGACTACCTGCTTCCCGAAAGCAAACTCAAGATAATGGAAGGCGATACGCTGTACGGCGGATTCTATACCCAGGAAGATATCAAGGAAATCGTGGCGTATGCCGCACAACGGGGTATCGACGTATTGCCCGAGATAGATATGCCGGGACACTTCCTGGCGGCGGTAACCCATTATTCGCATGTATCGTGTTCGGATAAGCCGGGATGGGGCAAGATGTTTTCATCGCCTGTATGTCCGGGAAAAGACGAAGCGCTGGAGTTTTGCAAAAACGTATACAGCGAAGTATTCGGGTTATTCCCTTACGAATACGTGCATTTAGGCGCCGACGAGGTGGAAAAAACGAACTGGAAGAAATGCCCCGATTGCCAGAAACGGATGCGGCAGCACGGGCTGAAAGACGAAAACGAATTGCAGGCCTGGTTTGTAAAAGACATGGAAAAGTTCTTCAACGCCCACGGGAAACGGCTTATCGGCTGGGACGAGATACTGGACGGCGGCCTTTCTCCCACGGCTACCATCATGTGGTGGCGCAACTGGGCCGGTGACGCCGTTCCGAAGGCTACGGCGCAAGGCAACCACGCCATTATCACCCCCAACTTTACGTTATATTTCGATGCACAGCAGGATAAAAAAACACTGCGAAACGTATACGATTACGAACCCGTGCCGGAAGGGCTCGACGAAAAGCAGAAATCCTGTATCTTAGGTGCACAGGCAAACGTATGGTGTGAATGGATTCCGTCGTTCGAACGGATGCAATACATGACGATGCCGCGCATCATGGCATTGTCGGAGATTTGCTGGGTAGAACCGTCGTCGAAAAACTGGGAAAACTTCCGGGATAAGATGGTAGCCCATTTGCCGCGGCTGGAAGAGATGGGCGTAAACTACCGGATACCCGACCTGGAAGGTTTCCACTCGACCAATGCTTTTATCGGCGAAGGCACGGTAGAGGTGAGTTGCATCGCTCCCGGCATCCGGATACATTATACCACCGACGGCTCGGTTCCCACGGAGCAATCGGCGTTGTATACCGGCCCTATCAAAGTAACGGAAACGACCGACTTTACGTTTCGCTCCTTCCGTCCGAACGGAAAAAAGGGCGATATGGTGAAAACACGGTACGTGAAAAGCGAAATGGCGCCGGCTACCGAAGCTCCTGCGGCGGAAGACGGATTAAAAGCCGTTTGGCACGAATACCGGGGCAGTAGTTGTAAAGAAATAGAAAGCGCACCGGTAAACGGCGAATATATCGTACCCGACGTACGTATCCCCGAAGAAGTAAAAGGAAATATCGGCCTGGTACTGACCGGCTATTTCGACGCGCCGGCCGACAGCGTGTATACATTCGCCTTGTTATCCGACGACGGTAGCTTACTGTATATCGACAACGAATTGATAGTGGATAACGACGGCCCTCACTCGCCGCGCGAAGTAATCGGGCAAAAAGCGCTGGCCAAAGGGCTCCATCCGGTAAAGATTCTTTATTTCGATTATAACGGCGGAAAACTGCAAATGCAGGCGGCCGACATAAACGGCGTAACGACTCCTTTTCCGGCCAGTTGTTTCAAGCATTAAAACGGCCACACCGGCCGGACGTAGCCATACGGAGGCGCAAATTTTTCCGAGGTACATCTTTTGCGCCTCCGTATTAATTAGAATGACTGTCTGAGGAAGTCATTTCACTGCGCCTTTCTTCTTTTCCCTCCTTACCATTCCTCCCTGGGTTACACCGAAATTTATTCTTTTTCGAACATCTTTTTTGTATCCCGGCCTGTTTACTAAATCAGATTACAGGGGTAAACGGACAGGGTTACCGCCCGTACCGGACTGCCTGTTTTATAACGTAAAAAGCCTGATTATGGAAAGAAACGACGAAAAAGGTTCCGACCGGCTGGATGCCGAGGAACGGAGGGAATTGAGCGATTCGGACTTCGGATTACCCGAAGAACGGGCTTATCCGATGCCGGATGCCGCCCATGTACGGGCAGCCGAATCTTATTTCCGGTATGCCACCGATGCACAGAAGCCCGAACTGGCACGGAATATCCTGAAAAAAGCCAGGAAATTCGGCGTGCATGTAGAAAGCCCCACTATTTTGGAGTGGGCCGACAAATAAAGGAAGAAAAGAAGGAGGTGCCTGAACTCCCTGCAGCCGGGCTAAACAGCAATCGGGGGCAGACACCTCCTTCTTTGTTTTTACGCCTCCCTTTTTCCTTTTCATTTTGCATTCTTACTAATTAACGTACCGGGAGGACCGTATTCCGGCGGAAACATGTATTTTTGCCGGGCATTAACAAGATAATAATCCCTGAACACATGTTATTCAAGTATTTTCGCTTCTTCGTACCCGGCTTGTTAGGGCTGTTGCTTGCGTGTTCTACCTCCAGGAAAACCGCCGTATCCTACTCCGAAACCGCCCCTTATCCCAAACGGGAATTCCGGGGTGCCTGGATACAAACCGTACACCAGCCGGAATATGCGAACATGACGCCGCAGGAAATGAAGCGCGACTTCGTACGCAAATTAGATGCGTTGCAGCAGTACGGTATCAACGCCGTTATTTTCCAGGTACGCCCCGAAGCGGATGCTTTTTACCAATCGGACATAGAGCCTTACAGCCGGTTCTTTACCGGACGGCAGGGACAACCACCCGTACCGTTGTTCGACCCGATGGCTTTCCTGATTGACGAATGCCATAAACGGAACATGGAATTTCATGCGTGGCTGAATCCGTACCGGGTAAGTACCTCGGGCAATACCGTGCTGGCCGACAACCATATTTACCACCTGCACCCGGAGTGGTTCGTTACCTACAACAAACAGATTCTCTTCGACCCGGGGTTACCTCAAAGCCGGGCTTTTATCTGCAAGGTAGTGCGCGACATCGTAAGCCGGTACGACGTAGATGCTATCCACATGGACGATTATTTCTATCCCTATCCGGTAGCCGGCATTCCTTTCCCCGACGACCGGAGCTTCCGGAAATACGGCATAGCGCAAGGCTACAAACCGGCTCAGCGGGCCGACTGGCGGCGCGAGAACGTAAATAAGCTGGTACGCGAAATCAAACGCACTATCTTGCTGGCCAAACCGTGGGTGCGTTTCGGCATCAGCCCGTTCGGCATTTACCGTAACCAAAAGAACACGCCCGACAAAAGTGGCAGCAAAACCAACGGCCTGCAAAACTATGACGACTTATATGCAGATGTGCTGAAATGGATGCGGGAAGGCTGGATCGATTATACGATTCCTCAAGTGTACTGGGAAATCGGCCATCCGGCAGCCGATTATATCACATTAACCGAATGGTGGAACCGGCAGGCCGGCCATACACATTTATATATAGGGCAAGATGTAGCCCGTACCATGAAGGCGGCCGACCTTACCCGGAAAATGAAATACGCGCGTTCGCTCCCGCAAATCGGAGGTAACTGTTTCTGGCCGGCCAACGAGTTGCTATGGAACACCCGAGGGGTAGCCGACAGCCTGAAACGGAATTACCACCGCTACCCGGCTTTGATTCCGGCGTATACCGGACTACACGACCGGACGCCGAAAGAGGTAAAGAAGCTGGGGGCGGAATGGACACCCGAAGGCTACGAATTGCGATGGGAAGCCGAACAAAGCCTCACGAATCCGGAAACCGCCCGGTATTTCGTTGTATACCGGTTCGGGCAGAAGGAAAAAACCGACTTGTCGCGGGCCGAAAACATCGTAGCGGTTACCCGCGACCGGAAATACCTGCTTCCGTATAAAAAAGGAAAAATAAAATACCGCTATGTAGTTACGGCGGTAGACCGGTTCCATAACGAATCGCCGAAAGGGAAAAGCAAAAAGGTAAAATTATAACGAGTAATTCCTGGTTGCCAATATAGGACAACCAGGAATTTTTTTCATTTCTTTTTTTTCCTCGTTGCCGGCATAAAACGCTTCCGCCAAAGCCTCCTTATACGCTCTACAGCCTTGAAAATCGAGACTTACAGCACCACACGCCTTTCATTTTCTACAACTTTTTGTTTCTTTTCCTCAAGTATTCTCATTTCTTTAAGCTCTATTTTTGCTATATATTAATTATAGCA
>JAJBTJ010000321.1 GCA_020860905.1 Parabacteroides sp.
GAATTCGGTTAATAAACCTGTATTTTTTCCGGCACCGATACCAGGAAGCAAAAAATGCACAGAAAAAGTACGGAAACAATCCCCTTAGCCTCTTATTTCTACTTAGAACCGTATCAAAAACAAATTATCTTCCGAATATCCAGATAGGCTAATCCCTGTCAAAATAAAATTGAATCGAATCATTCACTATTTAATTGCTTTACATCCACCTTATTTGTCTACTTTTTATCAAATCCGAATTTGCGGAGAAGGCGATATTTTACGTACCTCGCCGGCTTTCACGCAAATAGCCCCTTCACGCAGGGGCTATTTTGACAATTTGACAATTTGTTATCTACTTGGAGCTGCATGAAATGTTTTTGGTCGCCCTCGCGGCGAGCGAAAACTGTTTTTACTACTAAAAAAACGGAGTTACGGAATCGGCAACACTTTTAAACCTAAGGAAGATAAAAGCGCTGTGATTCCGTAACTCCGTATATATCCCGATGTGCGGGGATAAGCCGCTACAACCGGTTTACTTAGTCGATTCGATCCATTTCCGGGCATTGACGAACGCCTCTATCCACGGAGTTACTTCGTCTTTTCCCTTCCGTTCGTTCGGATAATAGCCGCATTGCCAGGGGAATATCGCCCGTTCCAGGTGAGGCATCAGCGCCAGGTGGCGCCCGTTCTTCGAGCAAACGCCGGCAACCGACCAGGGAGAACCGTTCGGATTGGCAGGATACCCGTCGTAGTTGTACTTGGCTACGATATGGTATTCTTTTTCTTCGTACGGGAAGTAGAACTTACCTTCGCCATGCGTAATCCAGATGCCGATTTTCGAGCCGGCCAGCGAGCCGAACATGATGGAATCGTTTTTCGGTATCTCCACGCTTAAAAATCCCGATTCGAGCTTGTGTGAGTCGTTATGCAGCATTTTGTGCTTCTTTTCGTGCTCCGGATAAATCAACCCTAATTCGGCCATCAGTTGGCAACCGTTGCAAATACCGATACTCATCGTGTCGGGACGGGCATAGAAGTTATCTAACGCTTTCTTCGCCTTTTCGTTATACAAGAAACCGGCCGCCCAGCCCTTGGCCGAGCCTAATACGTCGGAATTGGAGAACCCGCCGCAGAAAGCGATGAAATTTACGTCTTCCAACGTTTCGCGTCCCGAGGCCAGGTCGGTCATGTGCACGTCTTTTACATCGAAGCCGGCCAAATAAAGCGCATACGCCGTTTCGCGTTCGCACTGACATCCTTTTTCGCGGATTACAGCAGCTTTGATGCCGCTTTCACCTTTCCGGTCGGCTCTCAGGCCGTAATCAGCCAGTTTCCCGGTAAAGTGCTTCGGGAATTTGTATTCCACCGGTTGCATCTTGTAATTTTCGAACCGGTTTCCGGCGCATACGCTGCCCGACTGGCGGATATCCAGCTTGTACGACGACGAGTACCATACATCGCGCATATAATCGATACCGAAATGATATTGTGCACCGTCTTTCGATACCAGCAAATGACGTTCGTCTACCGGCTTGGCAATCAGGGAGAAACCGATACCGTTTTCCTCCAGTATTTTTTCAACCGTCTTTTTGTCTTTTACCTGAATCAGGATACCGGGATTCTCGGCAAACAGGATTTTTACGATGTCGGTTTCGGCCAGTTTGTCGAGGTTTACCTCCAGGCCGCCGTTTACGTTGGCGAAATTCATTTCCAGCAACGCAGTAATCAAGCCGCCGGCCGAGATGTCGTGCCCGGAAAGCACCAGTTCCTTTTCAATCAGTTCCTGCACCGTATTGAACGCGTCGCGGAAATATTCGGTATCCTGTACGGACGGAGCTTCGTCGCCTACCCGGTTCAGCGATTGCGCCAGGGCGGAACCGCCTAATTTAAACGTATCGAACGAAAAGTCGATGTAATACAAAGAAGTGTTTTTATCGTTCACCAGTACGGGCGAAACGATTTTCTTTATGTCGCTAACCTCGGCGCCTGCCGAGATAATCACGGTGCCCGGCGACAGTACTTTCTCATCGCCGTACTTCTGGGTCATCGACAACGAGTCTTTTCCCGTAGGAATGTTGATGCCTAAGCTGCAAGCAAAATCCGAAGCCGCTTCCACCGCTTTGTACAAACGGGCGTCTTCCCCTTCGTTCCGGCACGGCCACATCCAGTTGGCGCTTAGCGAAACGCCTTCCAGCTTATCCGTCAGCGGAGCGAAAACGATGTTGGTAAGCGCTTCGGCAATCGCCATCACCGAGCCGGCCGCCGGGTCGATAAGCGCTACTTGCGGCGCATGTCCGATGGAGGTGGCGATACCCGCTTTGCCGTGGTAATCCAAAGCAACGGCACCCAAGTCGCTCAGCGGCAATTGCAATTCGCCCTGGCATTGCTGGCGTGCTACTTTGCCGGATACCGAGCGGTCTACTTTGTTGGTAAGCCAGTCTTTGCAGGCCACCGCCTCGAGTTGCAATACGTTTTCCAGGTAATGGTGCAAATCCTTCAGGTTATAAGCTACCGGCCGGTAGGTTTCTTCTACCGTATGGTCGGTCATAATCGTGCGGGGCGGTTTGCCGAACATATACTCCAGCTTGATGTCGATGGGCTTTTGGCCGTCGGCCTGTTCGAAAACGAACTTCATGTCGTCGGTGGTTTCGCCTACCACGTACATCGGCGACCGTTCCCGGTCGGCAATCCGCCGGATTCGGTCGATGGCCTCGTCTCCGACGAGCAGCCCCATCCGTTCCTGGCTTTCGTTTCCGATAATTTCTTTTGCCGAAAGGGTAGGGTCGCCTACCGGTAGTTCCGACATCTCTATTTTGCCGCCGGTAGCTTCTACCAATTCCGATAAACAGTTCAGGTGGCCGCCGGCTCCGTGGTCGTGTATGGAAACAATCGGGTTTTCGTCGGCCTCGGCCAGCGCCCGGATTACGTTCGAGGTACGTTTCTGCATTTCCGGATTCGCCCGTTGTACGGCATTCAGCTCGATACCGCTGGCGTATTGTCCGGTATTCACCGACGATACGGCGCCGCCGCCCATACCGATCCGGTAGTTGTCGCCTCCTAAAATAACCACCTTTTCGCCCGGCTTGGGTTCTCCTTTCAACGCATCGCGTTTGTTGGCGAATCCTACGCCCCCGGCCAACATGATTACTTTGTCGTAGGCGAATTTTTTATAGTTTTCGGCATGCTCGAATGTAAGGAGCGAGCCGCAAATCAGCGGTTGCCCGAATTTGTTACCGAAGTCGGAAGCGCCGTTCGACGCCTTGATGAGGATTTGCTCGGGCGTTTGGTACAGCCACGGGCGTTCCGGCATCGCCTTTTCCCATTCCCTTTCGCCGTCGGTACGGGGGTACGACGTCATGTATACCGCTGTTCCGGCAATCGGCAACGAGGCTTTTCCGCCCCCCAGCCGGTCGCGTATTTCGCCTCCCGAGCCGGTGGCCGCTCCGTTGAACGGTTCTACCGTGGTGGGGAAGTTATGGGTTTCGGCTTTCAGCGAAATTACGGTCGGGATGCTTTTTACCCCGAAGAAGTCGGGCTTGTCGCCCGATTTGGGGGCGAATTGCTCCACTACCGGCCCGTCGTTGAAGGCCACGTTATCTTTGTAGGCGGAAACCAGCTTGTTCGGGTTTTCTGCCGATGTTTTCTTAATCAGGTTAAAGAGCGAGCTTTCTTTTTCCTCTCCGTCGATGATGAACGTACCGCCGAAAATCTTGTGGCGGCAATGTTCGGAGTTCACTTGCGAGAATCCGAATACTTCGCTGTCGGTGAGTTTACGGCCGAGCTTTCGGCTCACATCGTTCAGGTAGGCTACTTCTTCGCTGCTTAAAGCGAGCCCTTCTTTTTCGTTGTACGCTACGATGTCGTCGATGTAAACGATAGGCTCCGGTTGCTTGCTGATTTTAAAAATATCCTGGCCGAGCCCGTTGTAAATCCGTTGCAGCATAGGGTCGTGCTCCGCATCCGCACCGGATACGGGAAAATATTCTTCGATGCGGGCAATCCCTTTCAGTCCCATGTTCTGGGTGATTTCGACCGCATTGGTACTCCAGGGAGTAATCATTTCCCGGCGTGGGCCCACGTACCAACCGTCCAATGTTTCGGATTGGAGGGGTGTGGCTTCACTGAACAACCAAACGAGCTTTTGAACATCCTCGGGAGAGAAGGCATGTGCCGCCTCGACGGCCAGCACCGTTTTTGTGGGAGATTGAAAGAATAGAATCATATCGTCGATTTATTAGGGTATTCTAAGTGTGGCGGCGGATGTACCGTCCGCTTTGTAAGGAACGGGGTCTATCTCCCGCTCGTTTACAGGGTGCAAAGATAACAAATTAGTAACAGATAGAAGAGGAAGCCCTTATACTTTTTAATAAGTTAATAACCTTTCGGTTGTGTATGTGCCGGAAAAGAATATCCGTCCGGATTTACCACCGCGGTTCCACCGGCGTATATGCCTCGTCGCCGGCCATTTTTATGTTTTTACCTTTTTTTATCAAGGAATAGGCATTATCTTTGTGGCTGTTTGGTAGAAAATAAGAGGATAATGCTGGGACTTATTAGTAAAGGAATCGTAATAGGCGTACTTGTATCAGCCCCTATGGGCCCGATTGGTATCCTGTGTATCCAGCGTACGTTGAACAAGGGTCGGTGGCACGGATTTGTAACCGGCCTGGGTGCAGCTGTGTCGGATGTGTTGTATGCCATCCTCACCAGTCTCGGTATGGGCGTGGTGATTAATTTTATCGAAGCGAACCAGGGGCCCCTGCAAATCGTAGGGAGCGCTGTGCTGGCGCTGTTCGGCTATTATATTTACCGCTCCAATCCGGTTAAAAGCCTGCGGAAGCGTAAAGAAGGGAAAACTTCGTACGCCCAGGATTTTATCACCGCTTTTTTACTAACCTTTTCCAATGTATTTATTATTCTGCTATACATCGGCTTATTCGCCCGCTTCAGTTTCATCCTGCCCGAGTCGTCGTTTTTCCCGATAGCCGTAGGTATTTTGTGTATCGGGCTCGGGGCGGTATCCTGGTGGTTCGTTATCACCTATTTTGTCGCCAAGTTGAAGAAACGCTTTAATGTGCGGGGAATCTGGGTATTGAACCGGGTGGTCGGTTCGATTATCATGGCGTTGGCCGTGCTCGGCGTATTATCTGTTTTATTGTCGCAATATATTAACTTACCTGTACTACAAATACAAAATTAGTGAAATGAAAACGTTGAAAGTCCCTTACCTGAAGACCCTGGATGTACTCGATTTATCTTCGATAGGCTTTTTGATGGAAGAAAAAGCGCATCGCGATTTTATCAGCTATGCCAATTGGAAAGAACAATATCCGTATATGCCCATTGCTGTCTTCGACATCGCCCGAGGTGAAACGGAGCTCTACCTTCGCTTTTTCGTAAAAGGAAATTCGTTGCGGGCGGTGAACGGAATCGATAACAGCCCTGTTCACCAGGATAGTTGCGTGGAGTTTTTTATGAAAAAGCCCAATGACAACGTCTATATGAATTTCGAGTTCAATTGCCTGGGTACGTGTGATGCCGCCCGGCGCTTGTCGCGGCTCGACCGTACTTCCGTATTACCCGAGGAGTATGCCCGTATCCGCCGGCATTCCACTGTGAAATCTTTGCCGTTCAGCGAAAAGATGGGCGTTTTTACCTGGGAACTGACGGTGGCTATTCCGTTCGATATTATGGGGTTGAATCCGGATAACCTGCCCGAAAAGATTTACGGCAATTTTTATAAATGCGCCGACGAAACCGCACAGCCCCATTTCCTGAGCTGGTCGCCCATCGATTTGCCGGAGCCCGATTTTCATTGTCCGCAATTTTTCGGGGAAATTAGTTTTTAGCGGCGGATTCGTGCAGGCCCTTCCCTGTGGAATGAAAACGACCTTGCGTTTCCTGTCGTAAATTTTCGGCATTCCGTTCGTTCCGGGTGTCGGTTCCGGATGTTCCGGAATGGAAAAAGAAACCGAAGTGTCGTGCCGGTATTCCGGCGCGCAGCGTCTGTTTTGTCTTTTTTATCCTTTTTTTTCCGATATATCCGTACTTCCGTTTGGTCCCTTCGTACGTTTGTCTCTCCTATATTATATATTTTATGCATAAATAAACGCGCAATTAACCTTTAGTATTGTATTTAAGCGTATTTTTGCGGCTACGATTTATTCGTAATGAAGTTGCTGAATTTATCTACGAAAAATAAAATCCATGAATATAAACTCTATATCCGTGATGATGATTATGTTTGTTGTGTTGCAGGTGTAAGAGAAAACAGGGAATGCCGGGTTTACTATTAAAGGCCAGGTAATCGATTCCCTTCGGAACGAATCCGTTCCGTATGCCACGCTCCGGATTGCGCTGGCGCAGAATCCGGGGAAACCCGTTAAATTGCTGGCTTGCGATACGAACGGAAAATTTACCGCAACCCTGAAATCGGCCGGAAAATACGTGGCTACTATCCAGTCGGTGGGTATGGCGCCGGCCACGCGGACGTTTACGCTGAAAGAAGGGCAAAAAGAGCTCAACTTAGGGAAAATTTACATGGCAGAAGTGTCCGAGCACTTGAAAGAAGTAACTGTTACGGCCCAGAAACCGCTGGTAAAAGCCGAAATCGACAAAATTACTTATAATCTCGAGGAAGACCTGGAAGCGCTTACCAACAACGCGCTCGAAATGCTCCGCAAGGTGCCGATGGTAACTGTCGACGGAGAAGATAAAATCCAGTTGAAAGGTTCCGATAACTTTAAGGTGTACGTGAACGGCAAGCCGTCGAACCTGATGACGAACAACCCTTCGGAAGTATTGAAGAGTATGCCGGCCAATACGATTAAGAATATCGAGGTAATAACCGACCCGGGCGCCAAGTACGACGCCGAAGGGGTGGGCGGTATCATTAACATCATTACCAAGAGCGCCTTGCAAGGATATACCGGTACGGTTTCCGCCAGCGCCACCGATAAGGGCGGAGTAGGCGGGGGCGCCTATGTTTCGTTGAAAGTGGGGAAGTTCGGGCTTACCGGGAACTACAATTATAATTACGATCGCAACCCGTACACCGATAGCGAGTCGTACCGCGAAGACCTGAACCGGGACGATATGAAATACCTCTCGCAGACCGGGCGTTCCAAAAATACGTACAATATGCAGTACGGCTACCTCGAAGGGTCGTACGAAATCGATACCTTAAACCTGCTCAGCGTGTCCGGCAACCTGTTTTCCGGCAAGCCGAAAAGCAAGTCCGAGTGGCACGAGTGGATGAGGGATGCTGCCATGGCCGATGTGTACGAGTTCAAACGGCTTACCCGTTCGGAAAACACGTTCGGCGGCGGTGAATTCAATATGGATTACCAGCACTCCACCAGCCTGAAAGACGAGTTGCTTACTGTGTCGTACAAATTCAATTACTCACCCGATAACAGCATGTATACCACCGAACTGGAAGAACTGCTCAGCAGCCCCCTGTATACGCCGCGCGGCAACGAATGGAAAAAGAATACGGCGAGTACGAAAGAGCATACCGGACAGGTGGATTACACGCGCCCGCTCCCGAAAGGACAGAATGTAGAAGCCGGGGTAAAATACATCCTGCGGCAAAGTCAGAGCGAAACGGAAGCGAAGATGAACGATATTCCCTATACCGAGCCGAATAGCAACTTCAAGCATACCCAGCATATTTACAGTGCTTATGCCAGCTACAGCCTCAAGTGGAAAAAGTTCGGATTCAAAGCCGGCGTACGTGCGGAAGGGACGCACCTCGATGTGAAGAGCGATAACAGTTTCGACAAGGATTTTTTCAACCTCGTGCCTTCGGCCAACCTGTCGTACCAGTTGGGGGGAAGCCAAACGTTGCGCCTGACGTATAATATGCGTATCCAGCGTCCCGGTATTTGGTATCTCAACCCGTATGTCGACCAGGCCGACCCGCTGAACGTTTCGTCGGGTAACCCTGACCTCGATGCGGAAAAAAATCATAACGTATCCTTGAATTACAGTATGTTCACCCAGAAGTTCAACCTGAATGCGAGTGTGAACTACTCGTTCGTGAACAACGGCATCGAGCAATACATCTACCGGGAAGTAACGCCCGAGGGGGAAGAAACGAACGTGCTGCACCGTACTTACGGCAATATCGCCAAGAACCACCAGGTGCGTTTTTACCTGTATGGCAGTTGGAATCCGGTTTCCCAGTTCCGCATCTATATGAACGGAGGGGTGGATTACCGCGATTTGTCGAGCCAGAATTACGGGTCGAACAGCGGATGGACGGGACGTGTGTTCGCCGGAGCACAATACAGTTTGCCGCATGACTTCAGAATCAACCTGAACGGCGGTTATTTCAGCAAACGCATTTCGTTGCAGGGCGAATATTCGTCGATGTTTTTCACCGGCATTACCCTGAATAAGGATTTCCTGAAGAAGAAACTTACCGTGAGCGTTTCGGCGCGCGACCCGTTCTGGAAGCATAAGGAAATGACTTCGTATACGCGCGACGCCAACTTTTACCAGGAAAGTGTAAACCATTGGATCGGGCGGAGTTTCTACTTCCGCGTTTCGTACCGGTTCGGCGAGATGAAAGGCGGTATCAAGAAAGTAAGGCGCGGCATTTCGAACGACGATGTGAAGAGCGGCGGTAACGAAGGCGGAAGCGCCGGCGAAGGCCAGCAGTAGCCGGTACTTTCCTGAAAAGGAAATAATAGAATACGGAGGCACGGAGGTACGAGGCGTTTGGTATACAAGCGCCGTATCTCCGTGCTTTTGTTTTTTTTGTCGGCTTTTGGCCGTACGCCCGGTTAGGTATCCTTTCCGTCTGATGTATACCCGTTGCTTCCGGTGTTTTCCTCCCTTGAACCCTTCCTGGGGCAAAACAGTTATTTTACAGAGTAAAAGAAGAAAAAATATGGAAATAATCGAATTGAACGAACCGGATAAGAGCCGGGGGAAATCGTTTATGGAAACGGTGGCCGTGCGCCGGTCGGGTCGTTTGTTTGCCGACCGGGAACTGTCGCTTTCCGATTTGTCGGATTTATTGTGGGCGGCCAACGGCGTGAACCGGGAAGATACAGGTTATCGTACCGCCCCGTCGGCGTTGAATGCGCAGGATGTGGATATTTATGTGGTTTTTGCGCACGGCACCTATTTATACAATGCCCGGGAGCACCGGCTCGAACCGGTGATAGAGGGCGACCAGCGTTTGTGGGTAGCCGACCAGCAGGATTTTATGGTCAATGCGCCGGTGTTCCTGGTGTATGTATCCGATACTTCCCGCTTTTCGATGGGCGATACGGAAATCCGGATACGGATGGGCGCGTACGACGTAGGAATCGTATCCCAAAACGTGTCGCTGTTTTGCGCTTCGGCCGGGCTGGTCACGGTTCCGCGGGCTTCGATGGATATGGAAAAGTTGCGCAAGCTGTTCCGGCTCGCGCCCGCTCAATATCCGATGATGAATAATCCCGTAGGCTATCCGGTAGAAGAATAGCCGGTACGCCCGGAACATTTCCGGTAGTTCGTTGTTACTATACCAGAGAACGATTTTAACCGTAATAGCACATGAAAGCGTTGTACCGTTTCTTATTCCCGCTCCGGCCCGACGGTACCGGGGTGTCGCTGCTTTTGTTGGCCGTGCGCTTGGTTTTCGGTTTGTTGCTGTTGTCGCACGGCGTGGAAAAGTGGAATAATTTTTCCGCTCTTTCCACCGGTTTCCCGTCTCCGTTCGGTATGAATCATACCTACGCGTTGTGGCTGATTCTGTTTATCGAAATAGCCTGTTCGCTCGGGTTTGTTTTCGGTGCGTTATACCGTATCGTCCTGGTGCCGATGATTCTGGCGATGGCTACCGCCGTATTCGTGGTTCACGCGGCCGATGCTTTCCGGGCGAAGGAACTGGCGTTGGTGTACCTCGTGGTATTTATCGTGATGTATATCGCCGGTCCTGGTAAATATTCCATTGATCGCTATCTTGCTGTGAGAGTAAGTTGATACTGTTGTCCGGGGTTTCCGAATGTCCCCGGCGATGAATAGATGATTGAGTTTTATTCAGCATCCGGCACCGGCTTTCGAGCGGGGCCGGATGTTTTTGCGTTTACGCCGTCGCTTTTTCTTCTGTGTTCTTATGCGCCGGAAAAAGAATCCGGACGCAATTTTTATCCGGTGAGAAGATTTATATTATATTAACATGTTAATGCCTGCCTGAGCCTTGCAAATGGGATAACACCTTTTGTATAGTCATGGATAATTCGTATATTTGCAGCTGATAAGAGGATGACGGAGGGGGCGGGTAGTCCCCTTCTTTTGTTCTTAACGGAAGGTATATGATAGATAAAGACGTTGTAAAACAGTTGGTTGAGGATAAGTTGGCATCCTCGGATACTTACTTGGTGGCGGTAGACGTGCACCCCGATAACCTGATTACGGTCGAAATCGATAACGACGAAGGCGTGGATATAGATACGTG
This sequence comes from Parabacteroides sp., assembly GCA_020860905.1. GTDB lineage: Bacteria > Bacteroidota > Bacteroidia > Bacteroidales > Tannerellaceae > Parabacteroides_B. The sequence goes on from JAJBTJ010000321.1 coordinate 10,436, forward strand.
CGCCGAATTGAGCCGTTACCTGGAAACGCAGCTCGATCGGGATAAGGAAGATTATGAACTCGAAGTAGGCTCGGCCGGAATCACGGCGCCGTTTAAAGTGCTCCGCCAATACCTGAAAAATAAAGGAAACGAAGTGGAGATGTTGCTGAAAAGCGGCGTCAAGCTCACCGGTATCCTCGACGACGCCGACGAGCAGGGCGCTACGATTTTGCTGGAGAAACAGGTGAAAGCCGAAGGAGCCAAGCGCAAAACTACCGTGCAGGAAAAGGTATTCTATCCGTATGAAGAAATAAAATATACAAAATACTTATTAAGATTCAAGTAAAGATGGCGAAGAAACAAGAAGCGGTCAGTTTGATCGATACGTTTGCAG
>JAJBTJ010000052.1:0-10259 GCA_020860905.1 Parabacteroides sp.
CCTATATTTTGCTTCATCACTTTTTTTTACCTTTTTTTACTTACAGATCCTTTTCCCAATGTTAAAGGCAATAGCCAATATTCCGAAGTCCAGGGTAATTTTATCCAGGCCTGCATGCCTGAACCTCTTATACCCTTTATTCCATTTTTATTTGCCCGAATACGGTTTCTACCCCCACTGCTCTTTGTGCTTCTATGTCCGGGCCCTTGTGGTGAAGTAAGCTTCTCACCTGCCAGCTGTTTGTATCGCCTTAATTTATGGTTCACTCTGATTTCTCTGTTTCCTTTCCCTTTGTGATATTTATTTCGCAGGGGGCATCCCTGACAGTTCGAGGCACGGTAAACATTTATTTCGCTTTCATACCCATTATCATTGACACTTTTGATTTTGTAGCAAGTTCCATATGCTCTCCCATCGGACATATAAAGTAATTTTCCGGTTCGTTATAATACAAATTATCTTGCTTGGAAATATCCCGTTTCCATTTCTTTGTCTGTTCTGCATGAAAATAATTATACTTCACATAAGCACTTATGCCCAAGCGTTCCATAAATTCATAATTCTCTTCACTTCCATATCCGGCATCCACACAAACCTCTTTCATGAATTGGTGGTATCTCATCCGACCATACAATAGAAATGAAATCAGAGTCAGCGTATCACCGGGATTGTGATAGAAGGCATAATTTATTATGAATTGGTTTTCCGTAGATATCTGCAGATTATATCCCGGTTTAAGTTGTCCGTTCCTCATGTGGTCTTCTTTCATGCGCATGAAAGTCGCATTGGGATCTGTTTTGGAATAGCTGTTCCTTTCCCCCATCGTATCCAGGCGCTTCTCATACTCCTGCAGTTTGGGAAGGTCCTCTTCCCTGAATTTTTTAATCTGACCAAGTTCACGTTTATTGCGGTTCTCCAAATTGATGGCATCTATCTTTTCTTCAAGGAACGACTGTCAATGGGAAAAGGGGATTCTTCCGGTGCATTGTTGTCATAGAGGAAGCCTTCCTCGATTTGAAAAAGTATGCAACGAATTTTCTTTTCCAGGCTGATATATCCTAACTCTACAAGCATGAGCACGATTTGGGTAAACAAGCTGTGAATGCAGTTCTTCAAACACTTGCTGCGAAAATCATTGATGGTACGAAAGTCGGGAGTGGACCTGCCCGAAAGCCACATATAAAGAATGTTCTCCTGAAGAAGACGCGCTATCTTACGACAAAAGTACACATTGTTCAGGTAGGCGAAGAATAACACTTCAAAGCATGCGGGGATAATATGACGGACAACCACCGCCTTTATAAGTAGATAACAGGGGACTAATGCCAAGTTCGTCAACAATCCGGTTGACAAGCCTGACCGGAGCATCCGAAGAAATATTTTCATCAAGACGGGAAGGAAAGAGTAAATCCATGCCTTGAGAATACTCCTTAAATTGTATATTTGCATTATTGCTTAACATGCTCTAAGATAAGATTTTAGAGCAAACAAAAAAGTCCGGGCTTGGGAAAGTTCAGACTTTTGCTGAAAAAAGAGGGTACCCTTTTCGGATGCCCTCCTTATGCTTATAGTCCAGTCCGAGAAAACGTCTCTTAATCTCCATTGAGTTAATTAGTTTGTTTTCATCTTCCAAAGTTCGATGGATCTCATACAAGCGTAATTTTACTGATTCTAGATAGCGGTTTACTTCTACAGATTTAGAATCTTTACCTGTACACCGTTCTTTGGCTTGCGACCAAAGTTCGGGCTTCACGGTTCGTCTTAGCTGCATTTCAGCAAATTGACCTTGAATAGTTATCCGCAACATGATAGGGGTTTCACCTGATTTTACTGTTCTTGTTTTGCGGATGAAGAACAGCACGTTGAAAGTCTGTCGTTTCATACTCTAAAAAATTAATGTTTAAAGTTACTGAATCGTGCAGAATAGCAAGGACTAAACGATAAGACAATCAACGACTTACGGTACAATTCGTGGACATTTTTTTCAAGACTAAAATTGTCCACGATTTAGCACTACGGAAGTGCGTTATTTTGCCAAAAGTATGCGGATTGGGAGAAAAAGAAAATCCCTGAAATGTTTAATTTTCAAGGATTTACCAAATCTGAAGTCTTTTAAAAGTGGTGCCACCAGGAATCGAACCGGGGACACAAGGATTTTCAGTCCTTTGCTCTACCAACTGAGCTATGGCACCATCGTTTTGTTTTACGGGTGCAAAGATACGGATAAATTTTATATCTGCAAGTTTTTCGGCAAAATTTTATTCGCTCAATGAATTCCAACCCTGCGCTTGCAAAGCCACTTCCGTACCGTCGCGCGTAATCAGGTAATTGCCCAGCGACTCCTTCGTAACATGTCCGATTATTTTAATACCCTTCAGGTCAGCCACTTTGTCGTGCAGGGGAAGAGGCACCGTAAATAACAGCTCGTAATCTTCACCGCCGTTTAAAGCCGCCGTCGTTACGTTCATATTAAACTGTTCGGCCATCACGGCCGTTTGGTAGTCGATGGGAATCCGGTCTTCGTAGATACGGCAACCCGTTTGGCTCTGCCGGCCGATATGCAGTAATTCCGACGATAGGCCGTCCGAAATGTCCATCATCGATGTAGGCACGATACCCGCCTTCTCCAGCATGTCGATAATATCTTTGCGCGCCTCCGGTTTGAGTTGCCGTTCCAGCAAATATTCTTTTCCGGAAAAATCAGGCTGAAAATCCTTTTCTCCGTTAAACACCTGCTTTTCCCGTTCCAGCAACTGCAATCCCATGTAGGCAGCTCCCAAATCGCCCGAAACGCAAATCAAGTCGGTTTCCTTTGCGCCGTTCCGGTAAACGATTTTGTCTTTATCCGCCTCGCCGATACACGTGATGCTGATGGTCAGGCCGGTACGCGTGGCAGAAGTGTCGCCCCCTACGATGTCGACCCCGTAAATATCGCACGCCAACCTTACGCCCTTGTAAAAATCATCCAAGTCCTCTATGCTGAAACGTTTCGAAATGCCCAGCGATACGGTGATTTGCTTCGGGCGCCCGTTCATCGCGTAAATATCGGAAAAATTCACCACAGCCGATTTGTATCCCAAGTGCGTTAGCGGTACGTACGTTAAATCGAAATGAATCCCTTCGAGCAATAAATCGGTGGTAACCAACACCTGCTTCTCTTTGTATTCCAGTACGGCTGCATCGTCGCCCACCCCTTTCAGCGAGCTTTCGTTTTTGAGCCGGATAGTATCGGTAAGATGATGAATCAGGCCGAATTCGCCCAACGTTGCTATTTCTGTTCTTTTTTCCATTTTATTTAGCGTATAAACTGTTTTGTTCGAATGTACGGATATGCTGGAGAATGATTTCCCGGAATGCGTTTTCCTGATTCCGGTGGAAAGTTACTGTAATAGGCAAATAAAAGAACCGGGATTTCCATTCCTCTTCTATATCCGTATGATTTATGAGCCGTACCGCATCCTTCTCCGTTACAACGATTATTTTATCCGGAGTTTTCATTTTTCCGAACTCCTTCCGGATACGTTCGATATCTTTGCTGTTAAACAGATGATGGTCGGGAAAGTTCATGGCGGTAACCTGCGGAGTATACCGCCTGAGCTCGTTTAGCAGCGGCTCCGGAGAAGCGATACCCGACACCGCCAATATCTCGTTGCCGGGCCGTATATCTTGCAGAAGGCGTTTGCCGCCGGATGCCGGGAAAACCGGCTCCAGCTCGCCGTATGCGATTCCCGTAAAAAAAAGCTGCTGCCCGGGTTGTACGTCCAGTTCGTCTGTAATAGTCCGGTATTCGCTCTCGGGCAACGGGGTTGCGCATTTCGTTACCAGGAGAATATCGGCCCGGCATGCCGCCCGCGCCGGTTCGCGCAAACGACCGGCCGGTAACAATCGGTCGCGGTAGTACGGCCGGTTGTAATCCGTAAGGAGAACCGACAGGGAAGGTGCGACGTATCGATGCTGGAAAGCATCGTCCAGTAAAATGACTTCCGGCCGCTCCGCTTCCGGCAGTTGCAATAACGTGCGGATGGCGTGGCGGCGGTCGGAGTCGACAGCCAGCAAGAGGCCGGGAAACTTTTTCTTCATCTGGAACGGTTCGTCCCCGATTTCCCGGCTGTCGGTTTGTTCGTCAGCCAAGATAAAGCCGGAAGTTTTCCGTTTGTAGCCCCGGCTGATTACGGCTACCCGGTAATGTTGCGACAAGAACCGGACCAGGTATTCCGTATGCGGCGTTTTTCCTGTGCCCCCCACCGTTACATTCCCGATACAAATTACCGGAACCGGGTACCGTTCGGACGGCAATACGCCCCGGTCGAACAACCGGTTCCTCCAGCGTACCGCACTTCCGTACAGCCAGGCCAACGGCGCGAGAAACGGATAGGTTTTAATCGCTTTTCCTGCCGGCATATCTTATAACGGTTTGAAGTCGAACGGAAGACGAGCCTGGATGCCCCGGGCCGACTGTACTTTTTTCAAGGTAACGTAATTGTCGTATTCGGCGCCTAAGAAACTCTTTACCGTGCGTATTTTCGCTTCGTCCAGTTGTTTTTCCAGTAACGTAGTAAAGAAATCCTTGGAGCCGGCTACAGTAGTAAGGCTGTAATTGGAAATACCCGCTAATCCGGCAGCCGTTTCGACGGCCTTCTCTATACCGCCCAATTCGTCGACCAGCCCGATTGCTAACGCTTGCTCGCCCGTCCATACACGCCCCTGGCCGATGGCGTCGATTTCTTCCTTTGTTTTATGGCGTCCGTCGGCGCAACGGGTGATGAACGTATCGTATCCCCGTTCCACATACGCCTGGATAAGCGCTTTTTCGCCTTCTGTCATCGGGCGGCTCATATCGCCCAAATCGGCGTAAGTGTTGGTTTTAACCATGTCGGTAGTCAGCTTTACTTTATCGAACAGTCCGGTAACGTTCGGAAACATGCCGAAGATGCCGATGGAGCCTGTCAGCGTAGTGGGTTCGGCCACGATTTTGTCGGCGCCGCACGCAATGTAATATCCCCCGGATGCAGCTACGTCGCCCATGGATACTACTACCGGCTTTATTTTTTTCAACTCGATTACCTGCCTCCAGATTTGTTCCGAAGTATAAGCGCTTCCGCCCGGCGAATTGACGCGGAATACTACCGCCTTCACTTGGTCGTCGTACTTCAGGTTCTCCAGTTCGAGGGCTATTTTTTCGGTGATGGCGGTTTCATTACCGAACAGCGACGGTTCGGGGGCAGCCTGTACTATTTCGCCTTCGGCATATAAGATAGCGATGCGGTTCTTTTTGTTTTTTGCTTTAGATGCGATATTGCTTACTTTACTGTAGCCCGCCGTTTTCAACTTGTCGCCCGATTGCCCGGCCAGCGTCTTGACAAATTCCTCCACCTGGGGCTTGTATTTCAGTTCGTCGATAAATCCCATCTCTATCGCTTTTACAGGCGATTGGAACGCCATCCCTTTATCGGCGAACTCGTTGATGGCGGTAACCGGAATATCCCGCGACTCGGAAATTCCCTCCGTGATACTTCCCCAGATACTTTCCAGGTACGAAGCGATTTGTTTGCGGTTGGCCTCGCTCAGTTTTTCCAGCATAAACGGCTCCACCGCTCCTTTGTAGGTGCCCACCTTGAAGATTTCCATCTTTACCCCGATTTTATCGAGCAACCCGGTAAAAAATAACGTTTGCGAAGCAAGTCCCTGTATCGCCAGTACGCCTTGCGGGTTGAGGTATACGAAATCGGCCGTGCTGCAAACATAATAAGCGCCCTGCGTATAATTGTCTCCGTAAGCTACCACGAATTTGCCGCTCTTTTTAAAGTCGTTCAATGCCCGGCGTAGTGCTTGCAGGCTGGCGGCTCCGGCCGATAACGAACCGGCTTCGAGGTAAATGCCTTTAATATTTTTGTTTTCTTTCGCCTGTTCGATCGAGTAAAGCAGGTTTTTCAGCGAAAGCGGTTTTTCCGTTTCGCCCCATAGCTCGGCCAGCGGGTTTTCGTCGACCCGGTCGTTCAAGGTACCTTGCAACGCAATTTTATACACCGTGTGAGGCTTGGGCGTATATGCCGGCGTTTCCATCGTAGCCGCGGCGCCGATCAATACGAACAGGAAAAAGCAAAATAACAGGAAGCCTGCCACGCATACCCCCAGCGCCGAGGCGAACATCATTTTGAAAAATTGTTTCATATATATAATAGGTATCGTTTGTTTTTACCTTCCATCCGGGGGGAATCCTTCGGCTCCGGTCGCCCGGATAAAAAGGGCGTTTCCGTTTCCCGTTCCGGCCGCATCGTTCAAACGGCCGGCTGACAATCCCGGTTTGTCCGCCTTACGGTGGCCCGGCCCCGTATATATAACAAATCCGGCCGGGAAATTTCGCTTACCCGATTTCTTTCAGAAATTTTTCGGCCTGCTGCAACGTTTCGGGTTTCCCTATATCCAGCATTTTCAGTTCCCGCACTGGATACGCCTGTATGGTAGTGCGGGCGGCGATAGAGAGATAAAAGCTGATAATGGAAAACCGGCCCGTCCATTCTTCCAGCCAATCGAATATCTGCGGCGAAAGCACGTGAATACCGCTGAAAGCATACTCCGTATACAGTTCCGGGTTGAAATCCGGATAATACGATTTTATTTCGCCCGTCGCCTTGTTGCGCCAGCCGCATAACCGGTTAGCCTCGTTGAAAAGCAGATAACGCGACGTTTCCCTCCGGTTTACCAGTAACGTGGCAATCGCGTTTCGCGCGTCGTGCGCCCGGTAAAGTTCGCCTAAATCGGCGTCGGAGAAAACATCCACGTTGTGTACCAGGAACGGCTCGTCGCCTTGCAGAAATACAGCCGCTTTCTTGATACCACCTCCGGTATCCAGCAAATAATCCCGCTCGTCGGAAATGTGGATGTCGATTCCGAAATCGCCCTGTTGTTTCAGGAAGTCAATAATCTGTTCCCCCCGATGATGGATGTTGATTACCAGCCGGTCGAATCCAGCCGCCTTCAGTTTCAGGATAAGATGTTCCAGCATGGGTTTCCCTGCAACCGGAAGGAGAGCTTTGGGCGTTAAGTCGGTCAGCGGTTTGAGGCGGCTTCCGAGGCCGGCCGCAAATATCATTGCTTTCATATAAAGGGTTCAAATAATTGTTCGATTTTTTGTTCTCTGTGGATTAGCCGTACCCGTATGCCGAACTGCGCATGCAGCCGTTCCGCCAAATGCTGGGCCGAGTAAACCGAGCGGTGCCGTCCGCCCGTGCAACCGAAACACACGGTAAGATGAGTAAAGCCCCGTTTTAGGTATCTTTTTACCGCGGCATCCACCAATGCATAAACGCTTTCCAGGAAAACGGCGATTTCCCCGTCTTCTTCCAGGAAGCGGATAACCGGCTCGTCCAACCCCGTGAGCGGTTTGTACCGGTCGTATTTTCCCGGGTTATGAACAGCGCGGCAATCGAAAACGAATCCGCCTCCGTTGCCCGACGGGTCGGCCGGAATCCCTTTTTTATACGAAAAACTATACACTTCCACTTCCAGGCCCGGCCCTCCGGCCTGGATTGGCACAGGCTGCGTTCCGGCCACCTCTTTCAGCAGGGTGCACAAGTACGGATACTCCGCAGGCGCCTCTTGCAATAATGCACGCAAGTTATCCAACGCAAAAGGAATGCTTTCGATAAAATGAGGTTTTTTTTCAAAATAGCCCCGGAAACCGTAAGCGCCGAGCACTTGCAGGGTACGGAACAAAACGAAATGCTTCAGCCGGCTGCGAAACTGCGCTTCGTTTACCGGCATAAACTTCCCGAGCGCCTGCAAATAAGTCGTCAGCAACTCTTCGCGCAACGCCGCCGGGTAACGGGCTTTCGCCTGCCACAAGAAAGAAGCCACATCGTAATACACCGGCCCTTTCCGTCCGCCCTGGAAGTCGATAAAGTACGGTTCGCCGTTCTTAATCATTACGTTACGCGACTGGAAATCGCGGTACATAAACGTGTCGGAACAGTCTTCCAGCAAAAGGGCGGTTAGTTTCCGGAAATCGTCTTCGAGCCGGTTTTCGTTGAATTCGATGCCGGTCGTTTTCAGGAAGCAGTATTTAAAATAATTCAGGTCCCACGAAACCGCCCGCTCATTGAATGCGGCCAGCGGATAACAGCGCCCGAAATCCAGTCCTTCGGCGCCCTTGCACTGTATAGCAGGCAATAAAGCAATGGTTTTGTGCAGCAAGCCCCGTTCTTCTTCGTTGACAACGCCTCGCATGCGTCCGCATTCGATAGCCTGGAAAAGCAACGTATCCCCCAGGTCTTCCTGCAAGTAGCACAACCAGTCGGCCGAATGCCCGTACACTTCCGGAACAGGCAAGCCTTTTTCTTTAAAATGTTCCGCCAGGTAAACAAACGCCCGGTTCTCTTCCGGCGAAGTTCCCGATACGCCCATCAGCGTAAAATGCCGGCTGCTCATCCGGTAATATTTCCGGTTAGAGCCCGACGACGGCAACTCGTCCGTACTTTCCGGCGTTTCGCCCGTATGCGAGCGGAACAAGGTATCCAATACCGCCATACTCATTACTTCTGCTTTTTCAGGGTACTAAAGTACTACATTAAATCGAGAAGGAAGGCGCACCGGCATACAAAATTGCAAACAGGAAAAAAGGAACGGCCATGCACTGCCGGCATAGCCATTCCTTTTATATCGATTGCCGAGGGTTTCCCGGAGGAATTACAGGATACCCTGCGCCATCATGGCTTTGGCCACTTTCATAAAGCCGGCCACGTTCGCCCCTTTTACGTAGTTGATGGTACCGTCGGCTTGCTTGCCGTACTTAACGCATTGTTCGTGAATCGATTGCATGATGCCTTTCAGCCGTTCGTCTACTTCTTCGGCGCTCCAGCCTAAATGCATGGCATTCTGGGTCATTTCCAGCCCCGAGGTAGATACGCCGCCTGCGTTAGCCGCTTTTCCCGGAGCGTATAAAATTTTGGCTTCGAGGAATGCGTCGATAGCTTCCGGGGTAGAAGGCATGTTAGCGCCTTCGGATACGGCGATACAACCGTTGGCCAACAACGTTTTGGCATCGTCGCCCGTTAGTTCGTTCTGGGTAGCGCTCGGCATGGCAATGTCGCATTTTTCACCCCACGGACGAGCACCTTCCACGTATTTGCAACCGTATTTTTCGGCATATTCGCGGATACGGCCGCGATACAGGTTCTTCAGTTCCATAATATAGTCCAGCTTTTCGCGGTCGATGCCGTCCGGGTCGTAGATATACCCGTTCGAGTCGGACATGGTTACCGGTTTCGCCCCTAATTCGATAAGTTTTTCAACCGTATACTGGGCTACGTTACCCGAGCCCGAAACAGCCACTACTTTGCCTTTGAGGTCGATATTCCGGGTTTTCAACATTTCGAGCAGGAAGTATACGTTTCCGTAGCCGGTGGCTTCGGGGCGGATAAGCGAGCCGCCCATCTCGAGGCTTTTGCCGGTAAACGTACCGGTATTTTCACGCGCGAGCTTTTTGTACATGCCGTACATAAAACTTACTTCGCGTCCGCCTACGCCGATGTCGCCGGCCGGAACGTCCGTTTCCGGGCCTATATAGCGCCACAGTTCCATCACGAAAGCCTGGCAGAAGCGCATGATTTCCGCATTGGATTTGCCTTTCGGATTGAAGTCCGAGCCGCCTTTGCCGCCGCCCATCGGCAACGTGGTTAACGAGTTTTTGAAAGTCTGTTCGAAAGCAAGGAATTTCAGGATGGAAGGCGTTACGGAAGAGTGGAAACGGATACCGCCTTTGTACGGGCCGATTGCATTGTTATGCTGTACCCGGTATCCCATGTTGGTATGAACCGCCCCTTTATCGTCTTGCCAGGTAACCCGGAACGAGAAAATACGGTCGGGTATGCACAGCCGTTCGATCAGGTTGTTCTTCTCGAATTCGGGATGCTCGTTGTAAGCGTCTTCGATTGTTGTCAATACTTCCGCTACCGCCTGGATGTATTCAGGTTCGTTGGGAAATCTTCTTTTCAGATTGTCAATAACTTCATTTGCCTTCATAAGAACTATAAAATATTTGTTATGTACACTGTTGTTTTGTTATAGGGTCTTGACGACGGCACAAAGGTAAGTTATTATTTTGTATAGACAAATTTTTGAAAGAAAAAAACTGGAAAGAATGTCAATTAGCTATTTTATCCGGTTATTTGCGGATAATTGTAAATTGTGACGTCCGCCCGGGCGGTGCATTCCGGTTTCTTATTCGAGGGTTTTGATTACAATTTGGACGGTGCCGGCCC
>JAJBTJ010000052.1:10269-10787 GCA_020860905.1 Parabacteroides sp.
GCCCGGTTTGCCCGGCAAAATGAAATCGTCTCGCTCCTTCGCCCCCGAAAGGGCGTCGAAACGGATGTTTTTACTTATCGAATTGTTTCCGGTTTTTGTAAATCGGCACGAATACGATAACGGCCGAAGCCACGAGGGTGAAGATTACCCGGAAGTCGATTTTACTGCTGTAGGTAAGTAACAGGTAACACAGTACGCCCCATAACAAGGTAAGGCATACCACCTGGCTGTTGGTTATTTTCCGTTTGTACATAAATTTCAGTGTGTAGTGAGGATGGAGCCGGCATAAATAAGCAACGCCAGCAATACGGCCGTTACCACGAACAAAATTACGATTTGTTTTTCCAGGGGGAGGTTCTTTAGAAACGGAATGCGTTCGGCAAATGACGAAATCGCTTTCAGTTGCGCCGGTTCCCCGCCGGTTTCCACCGGATAGCCGTTTTCTTTCATAATTTCCATCACCCGCGGAACGTCTTTTTCCAGCACTTCCAGCTTGATGCCTCCGATGTCGGCATACG
>JAJBTJ010000063.1:0-22448 GCA_020860905.1 Parabacteroides sp.
TTTCTTTCAAGAGAAAGAAATGAAAACCCACCGTGGTAACGGTCGTTCCCGGCTCTCCGGAGAAGAGCTATCCTTCTGTTTTTAAACAAAAAAGAAATTTTTGTCATGTACTTAGGGGGCAAGCCAAAAGATGAAGACCGCCGGTCGGCGGCGTCAGCAGATGTCTACCGGCAGTCATATACCTCCATTTATCCCGGCACGAAAGAGCCGGAATATTATATATCCCCCTCTTCCTCCGGCGGACACGCCGACTCCAACCTGTCCGGGTCGATTTCTATCAGGTACGACACCTCATCCGAAAACCTGGCCAGCAAGGAATTGTCGCCTACCCAAGTTATTTCCGGAGAACCGTCAGGCAGCTCCACCGTGAAGTCGAACCCGGGAATAAAATTCATTCCGTCCCAGCGGAAACCGACCAAAGAATAATTCCGAGTCGCCGTTTGATAAAGCCCGCTGGCCGAGCCGTCGGTATTACCGCCTTGCCCGTCGTTGCCCGTCGTATAAATTCCGCTTATTGCAGCAATACGTCCCGTTGTTTCGTGGATAGAAATACTCTCGGCAGCCAACTCTATGTAGTTATACTCCCCTTCGGAATCAGCAGGCGCAGATGCCTGTTCGGGAACCACGAAAAAACGCACATCATTGTAATCGCCGTAGCTTGAAAATCCCAAGTGAAGCCCTACGTTCTTATCATAGCCGTAATAAGCAAAATTCAGAACGCCCCCGTATCCGTTATCGAAATATTTTATATCATCGTCCGTCGAATGACGCTCCAGCAATACATCCCCCGCAGCATTGCGAATCACCAGGTCGCGACCGCTTTCCAGGCAGTGGCTCAACTGTTTGCTGTCGCGCGATTGGAAAAGCGACGTCCCGTATCTCCCTTGCGTCAGCCGGGTCACCTTCAGTCCGTCCGGTATACCGGCGCCCGTTTCTCCGTCCGGGCTGTCGACCGTCGTATTTTGGGTAACAGCCTTGTCGGGTCGCAGTTTTCCGTCGTAATCGTAAAACGCGTCGTTCACCAACCGGCCTTGTTCGAACAACTGCCTGCCCACTATTTCGCCGCTCGGATGGTAACTTTCGAATACGCCGTCGGGAATGAGGTCGAGCGTATACCGCTCCAGCGCGCGCAGCCGGCCGTCTTTATAATCGCGCAATTCGATATGCGTGCCGGTAACGGTTGTTTGTGTAGAGTCGCAGTCGGGCTTGTAAAACGAATGGGTTTCGCATCCGTTCTCGTCTTGCACGATGCGGCGCGCCAATCCTTTCTGGTCTTCCCATACCGAGTACTTGTCCCGGATACGGGGCGAACCGTAACCTTTGAAAAAACAACGGGAATACGAATCGTCATCGTAGTCCCACGATTCCGACCATCCATACGGCTCTCCGTCGCGGTACGGCGTAATGTCGTATATCCGGCCCTGTTTATCGTACGTAGTGCGTTTCACTACCTTCCCGTCCGCATATTCGTTCACTTTCCACAGAGAGCCGTCGTTCCGGTACGTACTGTCTCGCTCGACGGGAAGCTGCGTAGCGGCCGGAACAGCCATCCGCAGGCCGTTCGATACGGCGATACCGGATAAAGGAAATAAAAGCAGAAGCGTGATTCGGAGGATGTTTTTCATATTTCGTGTGTTACTCGTTTTATTTTTCCGAACGAATTTTTATTTTACCTGAAAAAAATTTCTCTTGAAATCCGGCGTTTAGTTACTGCAATCTTTCTGTATTATGCTTGCAGTACCACTGCAAATGTCATAATGTATGCAGTATTACTGTATCATTATTGCAGGGGTACTGCGTGCAATGTGCAGTATCGCTGCATAACTTCGGTTAGGATGTTGCATAAAACGGCAGTGAGCCGGGGAAATGCAAGCCCGCCCTGGTAACAGCCGCCCTTTCTTCCGGAATCCTTTTTAAAAAGAATCCGCGCCGCCCCGCATCTCGTACATATCGGTATACTCCTCCCATTCCGGGTCGAGCTCCGTATAAATCTCGATGGGAAACACTTCGAACGGCGCCAGCGCTTCGTTCAGCCGTTCGCCGAACACTCGCACCGTGCGCGTATAGAACACCCACGTCTTTTGGTTGCTTCCCGTATAAATACCCGTCAGGATGCCCAGTTTATCCTTTTCCACCGCCTTTTTCAACGCCAGCTCCATCTTTTCCATCGACTCGGCTATCGCCACATCCGGCATGGCATGGCTGTCACCCTCATACTTCCAGGTAATTTCCGCCCGTTCCTTCAGTTTACCCGAATCCTTGAATTCTTTCAGTTCTTCCCGTCCGTTGATGGTTATCAGGTTGCCGTTATCGTCTTCCGAGAAGGCCGTGAACCATTTATCGCTCAGTTTCATATTTGTTTCGTTATACTGTTCTGTTTCCCTGCCAAAGGTAACAGTTTTTTCTTTTCCGGTAAAACCGATGCGGACGAATGTATTTTGCCGGATACCTTTTACGAAAATAAATACGGGAAACAGGTTGCGGATAGCGACGGCACGGCCGGAGTCATCCGTTTCCGGAAGATGGTAACGAAGGTTCGTTAGTTAAAAACAAAGTGCCCTTTCTTTTGCTATAACGCTTTCGGATATACCGGTTTGCCGGCTTTTCGAAATAGTAGAACGACAACAGGCTGAAACCGATAGTTACCGCAAGCAGAACCGGAACCGCCACTTGCCAGGGATAATCGCACCCTGTTTTTTTGTATAATCCTATAAAAAGCAGGTGCAGCAGGTACATAGCGTAACTTATTTCGCCGCCGGTTACGAGATAGTTGTTGCTCAACAAACGGGAAAGAATCCCCCTGTTTGCCGCAAACACGTAAATCACTACAGCAATAGGCAACCAATAATATACGGAGTACCGGTAAACTTTGGGCACTAAACCGGCCGAACCGGCATAGTAAAATAGGATGAACAGCACCACGGCCCCCGTCTCGAGCCAGGTAGCTTTGTTCTTGCTTTCCTTGCATAGAGCTTATAAAGCAGCATTCCCACTAAAAAGTCGGGTAAACGGGTCAAGGGGTTTACGTACCAATAGGCGCGTATGTGTTCTTCCGGGGTGAGAAACATGCCCCAGGCTACCAACCCGCCTACAGCCGTCAGCAACCAAAACAGGCTACGGGCGGAGCTTAGCCGCAAGGCCAGGAACGGAAATAAGAAATAAAATAATTGTTCGCAACCCAGGCTCCACGAGGGCGAATCGAAAGAGAAAAAATAAGCTGTACGGGGAATAAACGGATGCAGCAAAAAAAGTTGGGAGAAAATCTTCAGTACCGTATCCCGGTTCAGGGCGAATAAATAGCCTCCTGCCAGAAGCAACAGGAAAAGCGTTACGAGGTGTAACGGGTATATCCGGGCGAAGCGGGCTACCCAGAATGCGCGTCGCGAAACCTGGCCTTGTTCGAATTTCCGTTGGTAGTTGTAAGCGATGATGAAGCCGCTCAATACAAAGAAAAAACCTACGCCTACGAATCCTTCTTTGTATAAGAAGTGAGAAAAATAAGGGTCGAGCACATAACAATGTGCGCCAAATACCATCAATGCAAACACGAACCGCAACGAAGTAAGGGGCTTTATCATAATCGAGTCTTTCTTTCGGGTTATGAATACAAAGATAAACAAAGGGCGGCCGACTTTTTTCTCTTTATAAGAAAAACGACTGGTTTTTGATAAAATATGCCGGTATTCCGGATTGCTGTAGAACGAAGCGCGCTAGAGAACGGTGGTGTAGAAACAGGAGCCTCTGCCTGCATGTCCGGCTGCTTTCGAACGGAACAGCCGTGTTTACCGGGCTCGTAACGTTTCTTTTTCTTTGGCCGAAAGAGTCGCTACAACCAGGTCGTACGATTGCTTCACCAGTTCTTTAATCGTTTTATCCGGCACGTCCCGGGCGAAATACACACTAATCCAATGCTTCTTGTTCATGTGGTAACCGGGTTTTACTCCTTCATACCGGTACTGCAACTCCGCAATTTGTTCCGGCTTGCACTTGATATTGCAGAAATCGAATACGTCGATATTTACAAAACAAAACCACTTGTCCGCTACACAAAAAACAAGCAAGTTCCGGTCGTACTCCGAAGTCGCTTTTTCGAACGGCATTTTCTCCTGTACACCCTCGAATGAAAGGCAATAAGTCCTGAAATCTTCTATATTCATATCCGTATGATATTAGTTTACTAACCTGATAACCGGAAAAGAACCGTACCTGTTACTAACCAGCCCAATCGAATTCGTCAGCCACTGGCTGGCAAATTACGCTCAACAGTAATTTTTCATTCAATGCCAAGTCATCAGCCAACGGCAGATGATTTTTTATAGTCTTTGCTGCTTCTCTGTAATGCTGATTTATATTCATTTATATGTTGGGTGCTATTCGTTGTAAATGTACAAAAATAACGCCGGGAAATTCGGTTTGACCTCTGGTTCCTTCTTCGCCGTATTTGTATTTTATTTTGTTATTCCGCAGCATTTCAGTAACAAACCGGTAACAAAACAAAAGAAACGGCAACAAGAAGTAAAATCGGCGTATGGCAGTTGTTTATGCTTAACTTGTTATCTCGTCTTTTCTTTTTCTCCAAAGCTGGTAACTGTTGATGATGTTTTGCCACAACACATAGGCGGCCGGCGCAATCGACGATACCGGCGTAAGGTACACCTGCGCCATCCAGATAGCCAAAATCGTATTTTTTTGTCCCAGCCCCTGTTGCGCGGAAATCGTATCGCCGTACCGTTTCCCTAACATGCGGCCCGTAAGGAACTGCCCCACGCATACTACCAGCGCCGCCAGCGCCATCCAGATTTCGTTCAGGTAATCCGGATGCTGTTGCGCCAGCAGGAATACCACCGTTTTACCCGTTACGATGGCCAACGCAACCGCCCATAAATAAAACCCCAGTTGCCTTGCGGCCAGTATTTTGCGATGTACTATCGGAACGAAGCGCTGTAATAGCCACGCTACTGCCAGCGGAAGAATCAGCAACGGAATCACCTGTTTGCAGATATACAGGAACGAAGCCCAGAACGTCATGTCCTGGTGCGTACCGATAAACGAAAAGAGCACAGGCGCTGCAATCGCTATACCCACGCTGCTCACCAACGTATAGGTGGTAAGGAACGCGATGTCGCCTCCCAGCATGCCTGTTATCACGGCAGCCGACGTAGCCGTGGGCGCCAGGATGCAAATCAGCGCCCCTTCGGATACCACCGGATTGAAAAACCGTACCGCGCCGTATACGGCCGGGCTTCCGATAAGCTGGATAACCAGCAGCCAGCCGTGCAACGGATGCACACGCATGTTCCGGAAAGAAATCTTGCAGAAAGTAACCAGCAACATCGAAAAAATCAGGTAAGGAGTGAGGAAAGCCAACCGTCCGAAAAACGGATAAAACACGATGCCCGCGCCCATAGCGATCGGCAGCATCCAGTTTTTGATAAGGTGCAACATGTGGGGTCGTTTTGCTTTTAAATTTAGATGCAAAGGAATAACAAACAGCGGATTCATGCAAACGAATGAATACTATTTTATATCTTTACCCCTGGATTTGTGAGAAAGTGCATGCGAATACACCCGGACTCTTTAAAAAACACACTTAATATGAACACACTCAACCTATTCCAACTCGCCGGCCTCACGGCGCTCGTCGCTACCGCTTGCGCCCCGAAAGAAAAGGCGCCGGAAAAAAAGATGAACATCCTGTACATTATGACCGACGACCATTCGTACCAAACCATCAGCGCCTATGATAACCGGTATATCCAAACGCCGAATATCGACCGGATTGCGAACGAAGGGGTCCGGTTTTGCAACAGTTACGTGGGCAATTCCATCAGCGGTCCGAGCCGCGCCATTATGCTTACCGGCAAGTTCAGCCACAAAAACGGATTCCGTACCAACAGCGACCTGTTCGACGGCGCCCAGCAAACTTTCCCCAAGCTGTTGCAGAAAGCCGGCTACCAAACCGCTATGGTAGGCAAGTGGCACCTTACCTCGCTGCCTACCGGTTTCGATTACTGGAACATCGTACCCGGACAGGGCGATTATTATAACCCCGATTTTATCGAAATGGGCGAAGAGAAACAGGTGGAAGGCTATGCCACCAACCTGATAACCGATTTCGCCCTCGACTGGTTGGATAAGGGGCGCGATAAGGATAAGCCCTTCTGCCTGTTGTTGCATCATAAAGCGCCGCACCGCACCTGGATGCCCGATACCTGCGATTTGCGCCTGTACGACGATATAACCTACCCGCTGCCGGAAACGTTCTACGACGATTACGAAGGACGTACGGCCGCCCGCGACCAGAAGATGAGCATTATCAAGGATATGAACGTGGTATACGACCTCAAGATGCTCGATAAGGAAGGTAAAATCAAAACCGACCGTCCCGACCTGGACGAAATGGGCTGGGCCAAGGTAGGACGTATGAATGCGGAGCAACGGGCGGCCTGGGATGCTTACTACGACCCGATTATCCGGGATTTCAAGGAAAAGAAACGCTCCGGCAAGGAACTGGCCGAATGGAAATACCAGCGGTATATGCACGACTATCTCCGTTGCATCCACTCGGTAGACCGGAATATCGGCCGTGTACTGGATTACCTGGAAAAGAACGGCTTGCTGGAAAACACGCTCGTGGTATATACCTCCGACCAGGGCTTCTATATGGGCGAGCACGGCTGGTTCGACAAACGTTTCATGTACGAAGAATCGTTCCGTACTCCGTTGGTGATGCGTTTGCCGGGAACTGCCCGGCACGGCGATATCGACGAATTCGTTCAGAATATCGATTATGCGCCCACGTTCCTGGAACTGGCCGGCGTGGAAGTGCCTTCGGATATGCAGGGCGAATCGTTGTTGCCGATGCTGAAAGGCGAAGACGTGAAAGACTGGCGTAAATCCCTGTACTACCATTATTACGAATTCCCCGACGAACATGCGGTAAAACGGCATTACGGCGCCCGGAACGAGCGGTACAAGATTATTCATTTCTACGACGACATCGACGAATGGGAATTCTACGATTTGCAGAACGACCCCGACGAATTGCATAACCTGATTAACGACCCGGCGTACAAAGACCAGATCGATTCGCTTAAAAACGAGCTGAACCGGTTACAGGTAAAATACGACGACCTCGACATGAGCACTTATAAATAAACGGAACCGTTTCCGGCCGTACAGGCTTCTGCACACAGGAACGGCCTGGCCTGCGAAATTAAAAATAGCAGCCCGGCGCCGTTCCTGTGTTTATTTTTTATATCTTTGGGCAATAAGCAATTATAAATCTGTATTCCATGGAAATAAGGTTGCCCGGTAAGCTGGGGTCGGCTGCGCCCGTAACGGTAAAGGGTGAGCATGTGCTGGTGGTGGTAGGTGCGAACGGTACGGGGAAAAGTTCGTTCGGCAGGGAGTTGGCGGCGTATTATCCGGATTGCGCGGAACGCATTGCCGGGATGCGGGCGTTGTTTATCAACAGCTCGTCGGTGAATATCCGGGATATGGTGTCCGAGCGTCTGCTGTCGCCTTTGCTATCGGATTATGAAAAACTGGTGCTCCGGTTGCGACAGGAAGAATACGAGGCCGCCGTGAATTACAAGGAAGCGGCGAAGAAAGAGCCCGGCCTGCCGCCGCCCGCCACGAAAATCGACAAGATACAGGAGATTTGGGAAAAGATGTTTCCGCATAACCGGCTGGTACGCAAATCCGGGTTTATCGAGTTGGCGGCCGTTTCGAAGAACGGCAACCCGTATAACGCTTCGCGGATGAGCGACGGCGAGAAAATCGTGTTTTACCTGATAGGCGCCGTACTGAACGCCCGGCCCGGAGCGTTGTTGATTATCGAGGAGCCGGAAATCCATCTCCATTCATCCATAAAAGGGGTATTGTGGGACGAAATCGAGGCCTGCCGCCCCGATTGCACGTATGTATACCTTACGCACGACATCGAGTTCGCCTCTTCGCGCCGGAACGGCAAGCGCATCTGGATACGTTCGTACGACGGCGACGACCGGGTATGGGATTACGAACTCATGGACGATAACGAGAGTTTTCCCGAAGAGCTTTACCTGGAAATCCTGGGTAACCGCAAACCGGTGCTCTTTATCGAGGGAACCGACTCGTCGAGCATCGACATCCGCCTGTATCCGCATATTTTTCCCGGGTATATGGTAAAACCGATGGGCGGGTGCCAGAAAGTAATCGAAACCACGAAGGCGTTCGGGCAGCTCAAAGATTTCCATTTGCTCGAATCGAAAGGAATCGTCGACCGCGACCGCCGTACGGAGGGCGAAATAGCCTACCTGCGGCAACAGAATATCCTGGTGCCCGACGTAGCCGAGGTGGAAAACCTGTTGATGCTGCAACCGGTCATCGAAACGGTGGCGCGCCGTTTGATGCGCAACAGCGAAGCGGTGTTCGCCCAGGTAAAGGAAAATGTGGTGAAGCTGTTCGGAAAAGAGCTGGAGGCGCAGGTGTTGCTACACGCCCGCCACCGGGTGCGCAAGAAGCTCGAAACTGCTGTCGACCGGAAAATCGCCTCGGTGGAGGAATTGGCCGGACATGTAGAAGCGCTCCGCGAGAACATCCATGTACAGGCCATTTATAACGAAATCAAAACCTGTTTCCTGCGTTATGCGGCGGAGGGCGACTATCCCAGCATCCTGCGGGTATACAACCAGAAGGGGATGTTGCCGCAAAGCCGGCTGTGCAATTTGCTGGGAATAAACAACAAGGAGAGCTATCTGAACCTCATTCTTTCTATCCTGAAAGAAAACAGAGACGATGCCGCAGCCATACGTGCCGCTATTAAAGGAGCCTTGGGTGCGTGAAAAGTCCGGTAAAAATACGGCCGAATCAACAAAAAGTCGTTATTTTGTGTTCAAAATGAAAAAAGGGCGACGCCCGTTCAGCTTATGCGTACACCGACACTACAATATCTTTACCTGCAGAAACCGGTAACCATGGTGGTTGTAATTTGCATTATTTCCGTCCTTCCGTGGATCGGGGTGGGTGATTTTTGTACTCCCGGCGAACCGCACGATGCGGCGGTAGCCGCTTCCATCCTCGAATCCGGGAATTGGGTTTTGCCGCGCCTGTACGCAGGCGAGGCGCTTTCCACCCCTCCGCTGGTTCACTGGCTCGTGGCCTTGGTTTCGTATCCGGCGGGGCATGTAACCGAGTTTACGGCCCGTTTTCCTTCGGCGGTCGCTTTTACGGTGACAATCGGGTTTATCCTCGTATTTTTCGGGAAACGGTTCAAGTTCCAGGAGGCGTTTATCGCCACCCTGTTGCTGATTACTTCGTTCGGCATCCACGAGGCGGCGATGACTACGCGCCCCGGTATGCTTCTGACATGCTGGGTGGTTATCGGCCTTATCCAACTTTACCGCTGGGAAGAAAAACTGGAGCTGAAAGGTTTGCCGGTATCCATTCCGCTCATCCTGGGGTGCGCCGTACTTACGGGCGGCCTGGTAGGTTTGTTCCTGCCGTTGCTGGTATTCGGGGTGTATATAGCACTGCTGCGGAAGTATCCGCCGCTGGTTATCTTCAAGTCGCTGCTGTATGTATTCGTGTCGTCTTTGTTCCTGCCGGCCTTGTGGTATGTGGCGGCCTGGCGGCAGGGGGGCGATAAGTTCCCCGACTGGATATGGACGCAGCACGTAAGCAGCTTCTGGGAAGTGTACGGTTACGGCCGCCGGGGGTTGGGGCATAACCTGCTTACCATCCTGGGCGGATTTATGCCGTGGACGTTGTTTTTTATCTTTTCCCTGTTCGGCATCCGCATTCTCGTTCCCGACAAATCGTTCAAGGCGATTCTGCAAAGCGTTTGGCGGGGCATCCTCTCGATGCACCGGCCGCAGCTGTTTGGCCTTACCGTTATCGTATGCGTGCTGGCCTGGTATGCAGTGCCGGTAGGTAACCAGCCGGTTTACCTGATGCCTGCTTATCCGTTCATCGCTTTGTTCCTGGGGAAATACGCCATTTATATTACCGAGTACCGCACGAAAGTGACCCGGGTGTTTGCCGGTTTTATGTCGGCCGTTACGGTTGCCGGCTTGCTGGTTATCTTGTTTACGGCGGCCGGCTGGCTCCATCCGGTACGGCTGGCGGAGCGTTTTACGCATTCGGCTCCCTTGTTGGCGCAGGCGGATATCCTGGCTGCCGCATGGAAACAATTGCCGGCGTTGAGCGTGTTTATCCTGGCGGTTATCGCGCTGGCTTTGGGTACGGTGTTTTACCAGATGCGGAAGAAGATTAATATCAAGATATTGTATGCCACCATCGGGTTGGTGTTTACCTTGAATCTGTTGCTCGACGGAGTGGTGGAGAAGAGCTTGCGGGAGAGTAATTCGTGCAAGGCATTCGCCGAGCAGATAAAAAGCGATTATCCGTTGACGCGCGATAATGTGTATGTGATGCAGAACTGGGAGCAGTATCCCGATTTTTACGGATTGAATTTCTACCTGGGTAATATTTTCCGTAACTTCTCGGAGGAGAAGCCGGCCGAGGGGTATTTTATCGCTACTGCCGGGATGATGCCCCGCATCGAAAGCGACTTTCCGGAATATGTGTTTACTTGCCTGGCCGCTACGCCTGCTCTTTCGGGTAGGGCGGACGGACGGAAAATCGTGCTGGTACGTTTCGAAACCAACTAAATGTTCATATATATTCTTTTAACTTGCCTATATGAAAGCAGCCCTTTTCGATTTTGACGGGACGCTCGTAGATACCGAGCCTATTTATGATATTTTCTGGAATAAGAAGGCCGCCGAGTACCGGTTGGGTATCGGTAATTTCGCCCGAAAGATAAAGGGTACCACGATGCCCCATATCCTGGAAACGTATTTTTCGCATTTTACGGAAGAGCAGCGGCAGCAGCTTATCGACGAGGCGCTGGCATACGAGGCGGAAATGGATTTTCCGGTATTTCCCGGTGCGCTCGATTTTGTGCGTATGCTGAAAGGGGAGGGAATGCTGCTGGGGCTGGTTACGAGTTCGGAAAACTGGAAAATCGAGCGGGCTTTCGTGTTGCTGGGCCTGCACGGAGTGTTCGACACGGTGGTTACGGCCGACCGGGTTACGCACGGCAAACCCGACCCGATGTGTTACCGGCTCGCTTTGTCCGATTTGCAGTTGCAGCCGGCCGATGCTATTGTGTTCGAGGATGCGTTTGCGGGTATTCAGGCTGCTACTGCTGCCGGGTTACGGGTAATCGGCTTGAGTACGACGAATCCGGAGGATGCGTTGCGCGATAGGGTGCATGCGGTGATTCCGGGATTTAAAGGGGTAAATATAGAACGCGTGAGGGAGTGGTTCTGTTAAAAAAGAGCTTTGAAGAAAACTTCCTTTCATTTTCGCTCATCGCAAGGGCGCCTGCCGGAGGCTTCGGCTAAGAAAAACAGGGTATCCGGAGCCGGTAGCCCTGATACCCTGTATTCCGTGCTGTTGTGTTCGCTTTTTCGGGCGGACGGGAAGACGTTAGAAATTATAACCTATCCGGAAGCCGATGGTGGGGCGTCCCAAGTCTTTGATGCCTAAGTATCTGAACTCGGCTCCGAACGTCAGCGTTTCGCTGGCATAAAATTCGGCGCCCAGTCCGACGTTGGCTCCGAAACGGGTAACATTCTCGCTGAGATGCCCGTAGCTGGCTTTCCAGAACGAAAGGTCTAACCCGGCCAGCGGATAAAAGCCGAACATTTCAGTGAGGTTGAACACGTAGTGCGCATTCAGGTCGATGGCCCAGGCGCTCAATCCGCCGTTTTTTACATGGTACGTCAGTCCCGGGTTGATACGGAAGTTGTCAAGAATGCAATACCGGTAATCTATCCCTAACGTCGCGTTGTTTATATCGTCGAATCCGCCGCCGATGGTGAACCCGGCCGACGATTCTCCGGCCCGTGTCTGGGCATTCGCACCCAGGGCAATTACTGCCAGCATGAACATCAATACATACTTTTTCATACTCTCTCAATTTTAGTTCAACATATAATAGGTAATTACTTTACTTCGAGCCGTTCGCCGGCGCTTTCCACGATGCTCCGGTAATACTCTTCCGAGTAGCCCGGAAACTCGGGCGATGCGGATAAGCCGTAGCCGTTATCGAGGAATTTGCCGTTTGCTTCGCGCTTCGTGTTTCCGTCGATGTACTTCACCAACAGGTACTCGCCTAACTTTTTCCAGCGGGCCGTGGCCTTTTCGGCCTGGCTGCAACTGTACCAGGTAAGGAAATCGACTGCCTCTTCCGGATTGCGGGCGTACATTTCGGCTGCCGCTTTCTCGATAGCCGGTTGCAGGTCGCGGAACCCGTTTTCGAGCTCTTCCTGTACCGGGCGGATGTCGCGTATCATGTGGCTGTACCGGTTGTAGGCCATGTTCGCCACCCAGTTGTGAATCCAGAAAGCCGACGTCCAGGAAAGTTCCGTCATGCTTCCGTTGCCGTGCCGGTAGCACTCCGGAACACCTGTAATGGCACAATACATCGGCACGAATACGGCCGTGTTGGCATCGTCTACGCCGAACCATAAGATGCCGCCGATTGCGTCGGGCAGCCAGTTACGCATCTGCGGAACGATAACGAAGCCGGTTTGCTGCGTGGCGATGGCCCGTTCGTTGGTGTATTCCTTGCCGTCGACCTTGAATGTCATCGGACGCCAGCGGTAAGGTACGGCATAGGGGCCGGCGCCGGCATCTTCGGTCATGCAGAACTCGGTGTCTTCGAAATGGTCGCGCATGCATTGCTGTACGTCTTGTACGGTTAATTTCCGGTCGGGCTTTACGTACAAAGGCATCGGCTCTTTCGATTCGCCTTTGATATACGCTACGTATTTCTTCATGGCGGGGTCGTACTTTTGGAAGAACGACCATACCCGCGCCTCACAACCCCGGAGTGCGCCGAAGTCGGCCGGGCAGTAAGCGTCGGCAAAGCTGAAATCCTTGTCTTTCCCCTTGAAATAGCCTTTTTCGCGCGCCAGCGAAACCACGTCGGGCGAATAAAGGCAATTTTCCTTGTCGTCGAACGGAATGCGGTGGATACGCGACTGGTTGGCGTGAGCGGCGATGCAATCGTCGGGAATGCGGATAGCTACCCAAACCGCTCCTTTCCGGCCGGGGCCTTTGCCTATCATTTCCATAATCCACGCTTCGTTTTTATCGGCTATCGAGAACGATTCGCCGCTGCTGTAGTAGCCGTGTTCCGCTACCAGATCCGTCATGATGCGGATGGCTTCGCGGGCTGTCTTTGCGCGTTGTAACGTTACGTAAATCAGGCTGCCGTAGTCCATGATACCGGTAGTATCCACCAGTTCCCGGCGCCCGCCGAACGTACTTTCCGTAATGGCTACCTGGTGCTCGTTCATATTGCCCACTACCGAATACGTGCGGGCTACCTGCGGGATTTGCCCCAACGGCTTGTTGGTATCCCATTCGCGTATTTCCAACATCGAGCCGGCCGGCCATTCGCGTGCGGGCCAGTGGTACAGTTCGCCGAATAAAGTGTGCGAGTCGGCTGCATACGAAATTATCACGGAGCCGTCGGCCGAAGCGTTTTTCCCGACCAATAATCCTGTGCAGGCTTCTGCTTTGCTTCCGATAAGCAGGGCTGTGCAGGCGAGCCCTAATAACCAGTTTCTTTTCATTCGCTAAAATTTATATTTAGTGGTGTATCGTTTCTTTCCCGGAGCAAAAATAGAATAAATCCCTTTATCTTCCTGACTCTCCCTGATTTATTTTATAGAAAGACTGTGTGCCGCCGGCCAAACGGCCGGTTGCTCTATGGCCGGTGCCTTTAAAAAAGGAACATTACCACCCCTAAAATCCGATGATTCGTTACGGCATGCGTTTCCCGTACCTTTCCGTCCGTACCCATCGCGCCGAAATACGCCGAGGCGCAAGTATATTCCGCCCCGATTCTCCAGTGCGGCAGGTTATACGTAAGCTGGGCGCTCGCGCTTACCAACTGGTCTACGTTGTTACTGTCGGTATAGCCCACACCCACTCCGTAAATATCCCCGTGAATATCGCGGGTCGTACCTAAGTTTTTCAGGTAACCCAGGTAAATGCCCGGTTGCCATTTCTTTCCGTACGTGATATTCAGCCACGACGACGAGTGGCGGAAAGGGGTGTATTTCTGTTCGCCCGTAGACGGATTCACCGACGTAACGGCGTATCCTCCTAACATGGAACATTGCGTAAGGTTGGCTGCCAGAATCGTTTTAGCCGCCACCATCCAGTCGCCCGACTGATATTTCGCGTGCACTTCCGGCGAGAACGTCGTGATACGCTCGCTCACCTTGAACGTTTGCTTATTCATCTGCGCCTGCGTGCGCGGCTTGAGCGACACCATTTCCACGCCGCCTCCCACGAGCCAGGCGCCCTTTTTATAGTTCACCCCCGCGTAGATTTCGGGCACACACCCGTTCTTGATATATTCCTCGCTTTTTCCGTTAGGGCCGGCCGATAAATACTGAAGTTGCCATACGGCGGCAGCCGCCAGTTGCCAGCCGTTGTTTTCGTAACGGTAACGGATAAGCGGGCTCCGGTTGAACGGCTGGAAAGGAGCGCCCACGTTCAGGTTGAGCACCTGCGGCGTAACTTCGCCGAATAGCGGATGCCACGTCTGGCCGATAGTCACATCCGATTTTCCCCAATCGAGGTTGATGTACGCATGGCGGATGCGGAACAAGGCGTACGTACTGCCCGAGCCGCGGAAATCCGCCTCCAGCTTCACCGTAGTCTTGGCCGTTCCCAGGTCGGGCCCCTGTACGTCGACTCCCAGGCGCGAGTACAGTACGTAGAAGCTACCGTTAGGCGACGCGTTCAGGTCTTCGCCCGCCGCATCGAATCGTTTATCTTTTGGATAAAGATAGAACAGGCCGTCTACCGTTTCCGAGTTTGCACGGGAATTATAAAACAAATCCCCCCGTACCTGTCCGTAAAACGTATAAGAAAAATTCTTTTTCTGTGCATACCCGCTCCAGGCGATGCACAGGCCTATCAGTAAAAATAACGCGCGTTTCATCTATGTCGTTTTATGTTTGGTTTTTCTGTTTTCGATGCCGTTCCTAAAAATAATACATTACCAACGCCAGCACCCTGTGGTTCGTCACCGCGTGCGTTTCCCGCACTTTCCCGTCGAGCGGCCGGTTCGAACCGTACCAGGCCGTTGCCGGCGAATACTCCAGGCCGATTTGCCAGTGCGGAAGGTTATACGAGCCGTTCACGTTGAATGTAAGAAGCTGGTCTATGTCGAGCCCCATGCCGTACAGGTGGTCCGTACCGGTAACCGCCAGCGGTTTCCCCGTGCCCAGGTTCTTGGTATAACCTGCGAATACCCCTCCTTTCCAACGTTGGCCGTACGTAAAATTCACCCACGAAGTTGAGTGCCGGAACGGCGTATATTCCTGTTCGCCCGTTACCGGGTCTATCGAGCTGATGCCGTAGCCGCCCAGCAACGCCGTATGGTCGAGGCACGACGCCAGCAGGCTCTTGGCTGCAAATGTATAATTCATGCCCGTGTATTTTAGATGTGCCTCGTACGACAGGGCCGTTACCCGTTCGCTTACCTTGTAAACCGCATCGTTCCAAGTAGACGATGTACGCGGCTTGAGCGAAATCAGGTGTATCCCGGCGCCTGCCAGCCACCCTGTTCCCGACGTATAGTCGGCACCGACGTAAAACTCCGGCACCCCGCTGTTCTTGATATATTCTTCACTCATCCCTGCCGGGCCGCCCGAGGTATACTGGAGTTGCCACAACGCCGAAGCCGTGAGTTTGATATGATTGGCCGTATATTGGTACCGCAGTTGCGGGCTCCGGTTGAACGGCTGGAAAGGAGCGCCTGTAGAAAGGTTCAGCACATCCGGGCATACCGCGCCGAACAACGGATGCCAGGTTTGTCCGATTAGAAACTGCTGGTGGTTCCAGTCGAGCGCCACATACGCCTGGCGCAACCGTAGCATTATCGTACTTTTGGAGAATCCTCCGAAATCCGTTTCGATTTTAGCCGACGTGCGGGCGCGTCCTACCGGGGGGCCCGTAAGGTCTACTCCCAGCCGGGAAGTAAAGGTGTAGAAACTGCCGTTCGAGATATGGTTCAGGTCTTTTCCCGCCGCGTCCTCCTTTTTATCCAGCGGGTAGAGGTAGAAATTGCCGTCGACAGGCGCCATATTGGCCCGGGTATTGTAAAACAAGTCGCCCCTTACGAAACCGTAGAACCGGTAAGTAAAATTCTTTTTCTGCGCAGTAACGGGGAGGAGGAAGAGAAGGCTAAACAAAGCGGTGAAAACAGGTTTCATCTTTTACGGGTTATTTAGTATCATTTATTGTTCGTATCAGCGCGCAAAGTTATATATTTTTATTTATTCCGTTTGGATTATAAAATATTATTTGTTTCTTTGCCTTCGAGATACCGGTTCTGTAAAGCGGTATCGGAACAAGCGATAAATTACGAAAATACCTTATGAGCACTAAAAAATTTTTATTACAAGAGAAAGATATCCCCACCGCCTGGTATAACATCGTGGCGGATATGGAAAACAAACCGCTTCCCCCTTGAATCCCGTAACCAAGCAGCCTTTAACTCCGGAAGATTTGTATCCGCTGTTTGCCAAGGAACTGGCTCACCAGGAGATGAACCAGACCGATGCCTGGATAGAAATTCCCGGGGAAATAAGGGAAATGTATAAAAACTGGCGTCCTACCCCGCTGGTCAGGGCATACGGATTGGAGAAAGCCCTCGACACGCCCGCTCACATTTATTTCAAGAACGAAAGCGTGAGTCCGGTAGGTTCCCATAAATTGAACTCTGCGATTGCACAAGCCTATTTCTGCAAGAAAGAAGGCGTAACCAATATCACCACCGAGACGGGCGCGGGCCAGTGGGGCGCCGCTTTATCCTATGCCGCCCGGGCTTTCGGGCTGGAGCTGGCCGTATACATGGTAAAGGTGAGTTACCATCAAAAGCCGTACCGCCGCTCGATTATGCAAACGTTCGGGGCGCAGGTGGTGGCTTCGCCGAGCATGAGTACGAAAGCCGGCCGTAAAATCCTTACCGACCATCCCAATTACCAGGGTAGCCTGGGTACCGCCATATCCGAAGCGGTAGAACTCGCTATGCAAACTCCCAACTGTAAATATACCCTGGGCAGCGTACTGAACCACGTTATGCTGCACCAAACGGTTATCGGGTTGGAAGCCGAGAAGCAGATGGAAATGGCGGGCGAATATCCCGACATGGTGATTGCTTGTTTCGGGGGCGGCTCGAACTTCTCCGGCATTTCGTTCCCGTTTTTGCGCCACAAACTCGTTGAAGGAAAAGATATTCGCATTATTGCGGCCGAGCCGGCCTCGTGTCCGAAACTTACCCGCGGGCAATTCCAGTACGACTTTGGTGACGAAGCCGGTTACACGCCGCTTTTGCCCATGTTCACCTTAGGGCATAACTTCGCTCCGGCCAATATCCATGCCGGTGGTCTGAGGTATCACGGCGCGGGTTCCATTGTAAGCCAGTTGAAGAAAGACGGGCTGATGGAAGCGGTCGACATCCAGCAGTTGGAAACGTTCCAGGCCGCCACGTTGTTCGCCCAGGCAGAAGGAATCATTCCGGCTCCCGAGTCGTCGCATGCCATTGCCGCCACCATCCGCGAGGCGTTGAAGGCGAAAGAAGAAGGGGTGTCGAAAACCATTCTGTTCAACCTTTCGGGACACGGCCTGATCGATATGGCCGCATACGACCAATACCTGGCGGGCGACCTGGCTAACTACGAGGTTTCGGATGCCGAGGTAGCCGCGAACCTCTCGGAAGTGGAGAAATTAGTTTGAAAAATCTTGGGAAAACAGATAAATAACCGAACTTTAACACTGTAAAACTTATGAATAATAGCAGGAGCGGGATAGCGATATTCTGCTCCTGTTTGTTTCCGTACCCCGCCCGGCAATTTGGGGATAGGGTGAAAAAGTCTTCGTCGTAAGAACTTAAATTTCAGCAAATAGGAACTTTTTCCAACTTATCCGGATAAACCCGGTTTCCGGCTGTCCTTTTTATCTGTTCATCGTAATGAAAACTGTATCCTTAGCTTGCGGATGTCCGTCCTTAAGTTGCGGATACAGTTTTTATCCACATAAAACCGGTTTTCGTTCAGCATAAAAAAGAATAATCCGGTGAACGAATCGCTTTAAAAAAGGGATATAGTTTTTATCTTGTGTTTTTAGTCCGGAATATCCCTAAAATAACGAAAAGCAAAAAGGGCAATCCCCGTCAGAGGAATGCCCTTTCTTTCCTTCGTTTTCTTTCTGCTGAAAGAACCGGAGCTCTTTTATTTCTCCCGAATAAAAATATGAATCGGCGTACCGGTGAAATCCCAGTTCTCGCGGATTTTATTCTCCAGGAAGCGCTTGTACGGCTCCTTTACCCATTGCGGCAAATTAGCGAAAAATACGAACGAGGGCACCCGGGTATTCGGCAATTGCGTTACATATTTGATTTTAATATACTTTCCTTTCCAGGCAGGCGGCGGATACGCTTCGATAAGCGGCAGCATCACTTCGTTCAACTTGTTGGTAGGTACCCGGCGCTGACGGTTATCGTATACCATCTTCGCCATTTCCAGTACCTTGAAAATACGCTGTTTCGTCAACGCCGAAATAAACAGAATCGGGAAGTCGGTAAACGGAGCCATCCGCTCGCGTATCGCGTTCTCGAACGTCTTGATGCGAATCTGCGTTTTGTCTTCCACCAGGTCCCATTTATTCACACACACCACCAACCCTTTGTTGTTTTTTTGGATAAGCGAAAAAATATTCATGTCCTGGCTTTCGATGCCGCGCGTAGCGTCCACCATCAATACGCACACGTCCGAGTTTTCTATCGCCCGGATTGAACGAATCACCGAGTAATACTCCAGGTCTTCGTTCACCTTTCCCTTCTTACGGATACCCGCCGTATCCACTAAGTAAAAGTTTAATCCGAACTTGTTATATTTCGTATAAATAGAATCGCGCGTAGTGCCTGCGATATCCGTTACGATATTCCGGTCTTCCCCGATAAATGCATTAATCAGCGACGATTTCCCTGCATTCGGCCGACCTACAATCGCGATGTGCGGCAACTCCTCGTCCGTTTCTTCCGGCTTGTCGTCGCCCAGCTTGGCCACAATCTCGTCGAGCAGGTCGCCGGTGCCCGAACCGTTGATGGCCGAAATACAATACGGGTCGCCCAGTCCGAGCTTGTAAAACTCGGCCGCTGCATAGTGCATATCGAAATTATCGGCTTTGTTCGCTACCACTAAAACCGGTTTGGAAGAACGGCGCAAAATAGCAGCCACTTGCTCGTCCAGGTCGGTGAGGCCGTTCGATACATCCGTTACGAACAAAATTACGTCCGCTTCTTCCATGGCGATTTGCACCTGCTTGTTGATTTCTTCCTCGAACACATCGTCCGAATGAAGCACCCAGCCTCCGGTATCGATAACCGAAAACTCTTTATTTCCCCACTCCGACTTGCCGTATTGGCGGTCGCGGGTAGTCCCGGCCTCTTCGTTCACGATAGCCCGGCGGCTTTGCGTGAGCCTGTTGAACAAGGTAGATTTTCCTACGTTCGGCCGTCCCACTATGGCAACAATATTTCCCATAAATCTCTTTAAACTTTTTCCTTCCGGTTGTTAAACAATCAATTGTCGAAAATGGGTTTTCAATCCAGCCGGTATCCGAAACTTTTTAACAAATTATCGCGGTTACGCCAGTCTTTTTCCACCTTCACGAATAGTTCCAGGAAAACCTTTTTACCGAAAAAGCGCTCGATATCCTTCCGGGCCATCGCACCTACCTTTTTCAAAGCCTGGCCGCCGTGTCCGATAACGATACCCTTTTGCGTATCGCGCTCCACGATAATCAGCGCCTTGATATGAATCAGGTCTTTTTCTTCCTTGAACAGCTCCACTGCTACTTCCACAGCGTACGGAATCTCCTTTTGATAATATAAAAGAATCTTCTCCCGGATAATTTCCGTTACGAAAAAACGCGCCGGCCGGTCGGTCAGGGCGTCCTTCTCGAAGTAAGGAGGCGAGTCGGGAATGAGCGACTCGATTCTCGACTTTACATAGTCGATATTGAACTTCGAAAGCGCCGAGATAGGAATAATCTCCGCTGCCGGCAGCATTTCCTGCCACCGGGCCACGAGTTCCTCCAGCGTTTTCTGGTCGGTGAGGTCGATTTTATTAATCAGCAACAGTACCGGGCAGGCGGCTTTCCGCACTTTTTGCAGGAACTCGCCGTTCTTGTCGATTGTTTCGACCACGTCGGTAACATATACCAACACGTCGGCATCGCCCAAGGCCGACTCCGAGAAATTAAGCATCGATTCCTGCAACTTGTAATTGGGCCGCAGTACGCCGGGCGTATCGGAATACACAATCTGCATATCGTCGGTATTGACAATGCCCATAATGCGGTGGCGGGTGGTCTGTGCTTTCGAAGTGATAATCGAAACCCGCTCTCCCACCAGCAGGTTCATCAGCGTAGACTTGCCTACATTCGGGTTCCCGACGATATTGACGAACCCCGACTTATGCTTTTTCTCCATCGTAACCCCACTTTAGATACAAGGCGCCCCAGGTAAAACCGGCGCCGAAAGCCGCCAGAATCAGGTTATCGCCTTTTTTCAATTTCTTTTCCCATTCCCATAAACAGATGGGGATGGTGCCGGCGCTCGTATTTCCGTACCGTTCGATGTTGACGATTACTTTATCCATCGGAACCTCGAGCCGGCGCGCTACGGCGTCGATAATACGCCAGTTGGCCTGGTGGGGGATGAACCATGCCACGTCGTCTTTCGAGAGGTTGTTCCGCTCCATAATCGTTGCGGCTGCATCGGCCATATACGATACCGCATATTTAAATACCACGCGGCCTTCCTGGTAAACGAAATGCTGCCGTTTGTCCACCGTTTCGTGCGAGGCCGGATTGGCCGAACCGCCGGCCGCCATGTGCAGGTTGGGGAATCCCACGCCGTCGGTACGCAGGAAAG
The DNA here is from genome assembly GCA_020860905.1 of Parabacteroides sp. Taxonomy (GTDB): domain Bacteria; phylum Bacteroidota; class Bacteroidia; order Bacteroidales; family Tannerellaceae; genus Parabacteroides_B. Next base: position 21,020 of record JAJBTJ010000063.1, read on the forward strand.
TATCCAGTACGCCCAGTTTTTCGGCAGAAGGCTCCAGCATTACCGCACCGCAGGCATCTCCGAATAACGGGCAGGTGGTACAGTCCTGGTAATTGGTAATCGAGGTCATCTTGTCGCCGGCTACCACAATCACTTTCTTATATCGTCCCGAGCGGATGTAATTGGCGCCCGTTTCGAGTGCGTACAGAAATCCGGCGCATGCTCCCTGCACATCGAACGTGCAGGCGTTTTTCAAACCGGTATTATAAGCGATCAGGGATGCGGTGGTAGGGAAAGGATAGTCGGGGGTCGTGGTAGCGCATAAAATTACTTCCACGTCGAGCGGGTCGGTATGCGTTTTTTCAAGCAGCTCGCGCACGGCCCTGGTTCCCATATAAGAAGTACCCTTTCCTTCTCCTTTCAGGACGTGCCGCTCTTTAATTCCCACGCGGGTAAGGATCCATTCTTCATTGGTATCCACTATCTGCGACAACTCTTCATTTGTCAGGATATCATCCGGGACGTAAGCACCGATTCCCGTGATTACGGCATTTAAATTCTCCATATTTTTCACTTAAAAAATAAATCATTCTATAAAAGTAAGAAAAATAGCCCCAAAAATTGTTTTTCAGGGCTATTTTTCTTATTCTTTAATCTTTTTATCCAAGATAAAAGAATCTTTATACAGCGGCTTCTTTCTCGATTGCCAGTTTACCTCTGTAATATCCGCATTCACCGCAAACGGTGTGATAAACATGCCATGCGCCGCAATTCGGGCAAATAGCCAACGTAGGAGCGACAGCCTTGTCATGCGTTCTTCTCTTGGCTGTTCTTGTTTTACCTTGTCTTCTTTTAGGATGTGCCATTTTGTTATTTATTTAATTGTTATCATTCTCCGTAAAATCTTTGAGCGCGTCCCATCTCGGGTCGGTGGGGCGGCTGTCTGCGTCGTCGTCGACGATAATGTCGTTGTCGAGGCCGTCGCCGAATTCTTCTTCTTCGTCGGCGCTCCGGGCGGTATGTTTCCGCAACTTGGAGCTCATCGCCTTGTTGCATTTACCGGCTACGTGCACATGTTTCATCGGCACGGCCAAGGCTACGAACTCGTAAATAAACCAGGCGATGTTAATTTCGCCTTCGTCTTCGGGTATTACCACTACTTCATCACTTTCTTTGGCATAGTCTTCTCCGAATTTCACAATCAGTTTGTTCTGTGTTGAAACGGGCACTTCCACATCGTCCAGGCACCGGTCGCAGGGAACCAGCACGACACCGTTCAGTACGAAGTTCATTTCGAAAGCCACGGCCGTACGTTTAATAGTAAGGTCGACCTTGACTTTGCCTTTCTGCACTTCTTCGCCGTCGATGTCGATAAAGAATTTATTCTCCAGCAAAAACTCCATTTGGTGCACTCCCGGAGAAAGATTCTTCAAATCTATCTGATATAATT
>JAJBTJ010000063.1:22458-39872 GCA_020860905.1 Parabacteroides sp.
TATAATTTAAACTTTCCCAAAGCCTTTTAGTGTAAAAACCTTGCAAAGGTACGAAAAAACTAATTATATATACAAACCCTTCCCGAATATTTTTTATAAGCCGCCCGGCAGACGGGTCCGCAGACAGGCTGCGTGTATGCCGGTAAAAAACAGCGCAGTGGGAAAACGCTTTCCGCCTATCGGGAGAAAGGCAAACGAGCAGGGGCGGTTTACGCCGGATGGCACGGAGGGATTCCTCACGCAAAGAAAACTTCCGGCTCTTCGGGGGAAATCGTTCCCCGCACGGCCGGAAGCTCACTACACATTAATTATATAGAACAAAGCAAAAATATCAGAACAACGTTCGTCCTTTAAATACGTTCGACTCGGATGTGGGATACAGCGTTCCGCTAAAAGAAATACGGTTGCTGTTGAAGTTGGGGGTAACGGTAGCCGTGGCCTGGTTGCTTCCGGCTTGCATCCGGATAAATACGGAAGCGGAAATGGCGCTTCCCTGTACCATCATTTTAATCGTTACGTTTCCTTTTTTGTCAGTATTCACTTCTACGCCCGACGCCAGGCCGTCTACCGTAATGCCGCCGATGCCGTTGGGGCCGGCGTAGCCGGTGTTGAATGCCAGTTGCACTACCGCCCGGTCTTTATCGAGCGATACGAAGTTGGTACTCGGGGTAACGTATACGAAACGACCCCGTTTAAACTCGATTCGGTCGGCTTCGAGCACGAACGACCGTTCGCGGATAGCTTGTACTGCTGCTTCGTGCCAGGCCTGGTCTTCGGCCGCCCGGGTTTCTTTTTCTGCTTTCTTTTTTGCATCCCGCTCTTCTTTCGTCATCGTTCCCCTTCCGCTTCCGGGCGACTGTGTGCCGCAACCGGTACCGAACATCAGGAAAAGGGCCGAGAGCAAAAGCACACTCTTCATTTTACCTACTAATTTTCCGTTCATAAAAATTCCTCCTTTTCAGTTATTTAACCATCTGTTATACGGATTTGTTGCGTCTCCTACTTATTTAAGACCATCGAAAACGGCAAACGTTGCATGCGTTATAACTTTTTAATCTTTACCGGGTTTACAGCATCTTTATCCTGAAGAGGGGCCGGGGCGCCTCCTTCCTGCTCGCAATCGTACGCTTTGTAAAAACTTCCGGATTTTTTTATCCGGGCGGAAACGGTATAGGTGTCGTGGCAAAATACCATACGTTGCCCTTGCGTAACCGCCTCGTCGAGCATCCTGATTTTTTCGGAGTACGAAACGAGCGGCGACAAATCGTAGGCCGAAATCCACGCGAGTGAAACCGAAGCCGCTAACGGCACCACGTCGCCGGCAAACACCACCGTTTCGGTAGCCGTATCCGCATATACGGCCAACTGTCCGGGCGTATGCCCGTTATACAACCGGAGCCGTACGCCCCGGCACAGTTCGGTGTCTTCCGTTACCAGGCGTAGCTTTCCCGCAGCGACGACCGGCAGCATGTTTTCCGTAAAATACGAATCTTTTTCCAGCGGATGCGGCTGTATGAAGTTTTGCCATTGCGCTTCTCCTACCCAATAAACGGCATTCGGAAAAGCCGGCCGTACCAGACCCGAATCCTTATCGCGCAAGGTCGCCGCTCCGCAATGGTCGAAATGGAGGTGGGTAAGCACCACGTCGGTTACCTGTTCGCATGAAACGCCCCGCGTATCCAATTCCGCCTCGAGGCTTTTCAAGCCGGTGAACCGGTAATACCCTAACTGCGGCAACTGTTTGTCGCCGCACCCGGCGTCGACCAGTACTACCCGTCCGTTGCCGGGGCGTACCAACATGCACCGCATGGCAAGCAGGCAGCTGTTATACTCGTCGCACGGATACCGGCGGCGCCAGGCCGTTTTCGGTATCGCCCCGAACATCGCTCCGCCGTCGGCATAAAAACGGCCGGTTTCGAATAAATCGAGCGTCATTCTTTTCTTATTTTATAATTTAACTAAAACCAAATACAGCGGCCGGAGATTCGGATACATAGGAACTTTCGATACGCGACCGGTAAAAAACGTATCGGTTCATGTCGTTGCTATCCGGGTGAAACAACTGTTTCACACAATGCCACCGGTGGTGGCGATAACGGTTTTTATTATAATGTCATGCCCGGGCGATTTGTATTTCTGCTCCCATACATTGCATAATACGGCGCTGGGTTTTACTTCTCCGGCTGTCGCCCGCCGTTACGGTTTTTTTTATCCGTCGGGCGTAGAGGCAAAGATAAAAATCTTCCCTCGAACGTCCGTTACTTTTTTCGAAAAAGCCCCGGTTTGGGTTGGCGCCTTCGGTAAATAGTCGTATTTTTGCCCGCAAAATCCGTGAGATGAGAAAAGTTCATTTAATCTCCATAGCCGAACCTGTGGTACTTGACCTCGCTTTTGCCCTGAAAGAAAAAGGATACGATATCAGTGCATCCGGCACCCGGGTAAGCGAGCCGGACAGCAAGCGTATGCGCGATGCCGGTATCGAGTTTCATGGAAACGGCTGGTTTCCCGACCGCTTGACCAACGACATCCAATTCGTCGTACTCGGCTCTACCGTAACGCAGGAGAATCCGGAGTACGAAAAAGCCAAAAATATCGGACTGCTTATCCTTTCCATTCCCGAGTTTATTTTCGAGCGCACCAAAAGCAAAACGCGGCTGGTGATATCGGGCAGCAAAGGGAAAAAAAGCATCCTCTCCATGATTATTCATGCTTTCCAGCAACAACGCATGGCATTCGATTATGCGTTGAGCAGCAATATCCCGTTGTTACCCAACCGCATCGGATTGGAATACAACTCGCGTATCGCCATTATCGAGGGCGACGAGCACGTTACTTCGGCGCTCGAAACCAAGTTCCGCCTCGAGTTTTACCGACCGCATATCGCCGTTATCAGCAATATCGACTGGAAGCAAAGCGAAGAGCATACCACGCTGGAAGGGTATATCGGCACTTACCGCCAGTTTACTGCCTCGATAGAGCGCGAAGGGAAACTGATTTATTTCGGGAGTGACCCTACGGTTACCAAGCTGGCGAACGACGTGCGCGAAGATATTACGGCCATCCCCTACGGAGCGCACGAAATAAAAGAAACCGGAGAAGGTACGTGGCTCGTTACCCGATACGGGGATTTCCGGGTGCGCATTCCCGACGAGTTCTTCCTGAGCAACCTGAATGCAGCTCGGCTGGCATGCAGGCATTTGGGGATGAAAGATACAGATTTTTACAAAGCCGTTTCGGCATACAGCTTAACTATGAATATATGATTATCGCACAGGAAAAAAGAAAACAAAACATCGCGGAGTACTTGCTGTACATGTGGCAGGTGGAAGATTTGATCCGCGCCAACGGATTCGATATCGAAAAGATAAAAAGAGATATCGTTTCGCAGTACGATCAGCCGGAGGAGGTGAAAAACGAGATTACCCGCTGGTATCAGGAGCTGATCGACATGATGTTGCTGGAGGGAGTAAAGGAAAAAGGGCATATCCAGTTGAACAAAAACGTGATTGCCGACCTTACCGATTTGCACCTCCGGCTATTGAAAGCGCCGAAAGAAACGGCCTACGGGGCGATGTATTACCAAACGCTTCCGTATATCGTGGAGTTGCGCAGCAAATCGGGCGGCGAAGAGGTGCCTGAACTCGAAACCTGTTTTACCGCTTTATACGGGTACCTGCTCCTGCGGATGCAGCATAAGCCCGTAAGCGAGGAAACACAACAGGCCATCAAGCAAATAAGTAGTTTCCTGGCGCTCTTGGCGGAAAAGTACCGGCAGGAGAAAAGCGGGGAGCTGAAATTGGAAGAAGAAATTTAAGGAATATACGGAATGAAGAATATACTTGTAACGGGAGCCAACGGCCAGTTAGGCAACGAATTGCAGTTGCTAGCGAGCGAAAATCCCACGTACCGATTCTTTTTTACGGATGTGGATACGCTCGACATCTGCAACCGGGAAGCGGTAACGGCGTTCGTAAGCGAAAACCGGATGGATTACATCCTGAATTGCGCCGCCTACACGGCTGTAGACAAAGCGGAAGACCAAGCCGCCCTTTGTGAAAAAATAAACAGCGATGCCGTACGGAACTTAGGCGAAGCGGCTGCTGCGACTGGAGCCCGGGTGATTCACGTATCTACCGATTACGTTTTCGACGGCACCCGCCACACGCCGTATGCGGAAACCGACCCTACTTGTCCGCGCTCGGTATACGGGCATACCAAACTGGCCGGGGAAAAAGCGTTGCTGGCCGCCTGTCCCGACTCGGTGATTATCCGTACGGCCTGGCTGTACTCGGTCTACGGTAATAACTTCGTAAAAACCATGTTGCGGTTAGGAAAAGAGCGGGATGAAATTAAGGTGGTTTTCGACCAGGTAGGTACACCGACGTATGCTGCCGATTTGGCCGACGCCATCCTCGCGGTAGTGAACCAGGCCGAAGCGGGCGATTTCCGGCCGGGCATTTACCATTTCTCCAACGAAGGGGTATGCAGTTGGTACGACTTTACAGTGTCGATACTGAAAGCGGCGGGTATCGAAGGGTGTCGGGTAACTCCCATCGAAACGAAAGATTATCCAGCCAAGGCCGAGCGCCCGCATTACAGCGTATTGAACAAAGCAAAAATAAAAAGCGCTTACGCCCTGACGATTCCCCATTGGGAAGCCAGCCTGGCGAAGTGCTTGGAAAAGTTAAACAAATGAGTGAGTTTTCAGCAGAAATCAAGCGAAGAAGAACATTTGCCATTATCAGCCATCCCGATGCGGGTAAGACGACCCTTACCGAGAAACTATTGCTTTTCGGGGGTGCTATCCATGTGGCCGGGGCGGTAAAATCGAATAAAATAAAGAAAACGGCTACGTCGGACTGGATGGAAATCGAGAAACAGCGCGGTATCTCGGTTGCTACCTCCGTAATGGGATTCAATTACGGCGATTACAAAATCAACATCCTCGACACGCCGGGCCACCAGGATTTTGCAGAAGATACGTTCCGTACGCTCACGGCAGTCGACAGCGTGATTATCGTAATCGATGCCGCCAAGGGGGTCGAAGCGCAGACCCGGAAACTGATGGAAGTATGCCGGATGCGGAAAACGCCGGTGATCGTATTCGTAAACAAGCTCGACCGTGAAGGAAAAGACCCCTTCGACTTGCTCGACGAAATAGAGGCCGAGTTGCATATCCACGTACGTCCGTTGAGTTGGCCCATCGATATGGGGCAACGGTTCAAGGGGGTATACAACATCTACGAGCGGAAGCTCAACCTGTATACGCCCAGCAAACAGTACGTCACCGAGAACATCGAGTTCAAAAATATCCAAAGCCCCGAGCTGGAAACGCATATCGGCGAATCGCAGGCGGCCAAGCTCCGGGCCGACATCGAACTGATAGAGGGCGTTTATCCCGAATTCGACACGGATACTTATTTAAAAGGCGACATAGCCCCGGTTTTTTTCGGCTCCGCACTGAATAACTTCGGAGTAAAGGAGTTGCTGGATTGTTTCGTGCGCATCGCACCTTCTCCGCGGCCGGTACAGGCGTTGGAACGCACCATCGAACCGGAAGAAGAAGCCTTCTCGGGATTTATTTTTAAAATCCACGCCAATATGGACCCGAACCACCGCAGTTGCATCGCATTCGTGAAGATTTGCTCGGGACGGTTCGAACGGAACGCACCGTACAAGCATGTGCGTTTCGGCAAGATGATGCGTTTCAGCAGCCCTACGGCATTTATGGCGCAGAAAAAAGAAACGGTGGACGAAGCGTATGCCGGCGACATCGTAGGCCTGCCCGACACGGGAAACTTCAAAATCGGCGACAGCCTGACGGCAGGTGAAGAGTTGCATTTCAAAGGGTTGCCCAGCTTTTCGCCCGAAATGTTCAAATATATCGAGAATGCCGACCCGATGAAAGCCAAACAACTGGCCAAAGGCATCGACCAATTGATGGACGAAGGGGTGGCGCAGTTATTCACCAACCAGTTTAACGGGCGCAAAATCATCGGCACGGTGGGGCAACTCCAGTTCGAGGTAATCCAATACCGGCTGTTGCACGAGTACGGTGCCCAATGCAAATGGGAGCCGCTCAATTTATATAAGGCGTGCTGGATAGAAAGCGACAACGAAGAGATGCTGGCCAGCTTTAAAAAGCGGAAAGCGCAGTACATGGCAACCGACAAGGAAGGACGCGACGTGTACCTGGCCGACTCGGGCTATGTGCTTTCCATGGCGCAGCAGGATTTTCCGGATATACGTTTCCATTTCACTTCGGAGTTTTAACCGGCCGGGAAGAATGAAGGGCTGTCTGCCCGTGGCCGGTATAAGGCCAGGACAGGGAGGGCGTGCAAGAGGAAGAAGTATGCTTGTCGGCTACCTCTCTTTTATCGGAATTTGTTTGATAAAGATTATATGATTATGTAAAAAGGCAGCCGGAAACTTTCGTGTTTCCAGGCTGCCTTTGTTTAAAAAACTATCGATTAAGAGAATTATCCGTTCAAGCCTGCCGTGTCCGGCTCTTGCTTCCGGTAAGATGAAACGGGTATCCCCGTCTCAATCGTCGTTCTTTTTGGACGAGAGCTTCATCTCGATAACGAAAGCCACAATCAGTCCGATTCCGCCGAACAGCAATACGGAGGCTCCGTACACGATACTGCCCAGGCGATCCATCGCGCCCCAGTGCTCGTTGTTGGGATAATTGGGCACCGTATTTGTCATAATAAAAAAGCCCACTAATAAGCCCAACCCGATACCAGTCATTAACAAGCCGCCCTTCAACGCGCTGAACGAAAAGCACAGCCCTCCGTATCGGGGCAGGTACGATTTACTTCTCAACTCGGGCGTACCCAGCTTGTCGCCCAATTTCTCAATTAAGGCCATCCGTTCCGGACGGCGTACGAACAGTTCGAACAGGCCGTAGATTCCGGCGCAAATCAACCCTATTACCAGGGGAGGCATCAAAAAGTCAAACATAGCTATACAATTTTAATGGTTTGTTTTCTGTTTCTGTCCGGTTTGACGTACGAGCGGCGGAAAGGTTACAGGTACCGGTAAAAAATAGTTTATTTTATATCCTTCCTGTTTCGTGCGGTTATTTTTTTAAGGAGCAAAATGCCGGCCGGCTATTTTTTCCGTTTCTGTTTGTAACCTTTTTCGTTACTTTGCGTCCATAAGGCAGAATGGAACTTTACGACGACATATATTATATAGAACGAATCAGAAAAGGAGATACCGAAAGTTTCGGCTGCCTGGTCGACAAGTACAGCCGGCAGATATTCTCGCTGATTGTAAAAGTCGTACGGAACCGGGAAGACGCGGAGGAACTGACGCAGGATACGTTTGTAAAAATCTTTCGCGGCTTGTCGAAATTCAAGGGTGAAAGTTCCTTTTCCACCTGGGTGTACCGTATCGCGTATAACACGGCGATTTCGGGTGCCCGGAAAAAGAAGTACGAAGTGCTTGCCGTCGAAGACGATGACTTGGCTAACGTTTCCGAGGAAGCGGTAGCCGAAAAGTTGGGCCGTACCTCCCAGGAGGAGCAACTTGACTTGCTCGACCGGGCGCTCGAACAATTACCGCCCGACGACCGGGCGCTGATACTGCTTTTTTATTTCCGGGAGAAGCCGGTAGAAGAAATCGCTTCCATTACCGGCCTTTCCGTATCGAACGTGAAAACCCGGTTGCACCGGATACGGAAAAAACTGTTTGTTTTATTTACTAATATGGAGGAACGATTATGAATACATCCGCAAAAGACAGGTTGGGTATGCTTTTCGGCCGGTTGCCGGCCGAACCGTTGCCGGATACTTTCCGTAGCGACCTGATGGAAAAAATACGCGCCGAGGCTGTACGCTTGCGGAAACGCAGGGAGCGGTATGCTTTATATGGCGTGATTGCGGCCTCGGCGGCGCTACTCCTTGTTGCGGCGGTTACCCTTTACCTGTACGGGGCGGCCCACGGAACAGCCGGCGTTGCTGCCGGGATGCCGGAAATACCGGATATGCCGCCCGTGGGTTTCCCCAACCTCCTGGTACACCCCGTTTTACTGTTTGTTGCGGGAGCCGCCTGCCTTTTACTGGCTTTCGATTACGGCCTGCGTAAAATATTCGGCCCGTACAGGCAAAAATCCGCCCCGAATGAGTTGTAAATCAGAAAAAAGATTTACCTTTGCGGCACTTTTAAGAGATGACAATATAAAGTCTAATTCAGTAATTAAACAAACGGATTATTAACAATTTTAGAATGGAAAATTTAAAGAACATCGTTCCTGTAGACGACTTTAACTGGGACGTTTACGAAAAAGGGGAAACCTACGGCGAAGTAAGTCGCGACGACTTGGTAAAAACGTACGACGAATCCCTGAGCACGGTTAAAGACAAGGAAGTAGTAACAGGAACCGTAACCGCAATGAACAAACGCGAAGTCGTAGTGAACATCGGTTACAAATCGGACGGCGTAGTTCCCATGTCGGAATTCCGTTACAATCCCGACTTGAAGATTGGCGACGAAGTAGAAGTGTACATCGAAAGCCAGGAAGACAAAAAAGGACAATTGCTCCTTTCGCACAAAAAAGCGCGCGCAACCCGTTCGTGGGATCGCGTGAACGAAGCGCTGGAAAAAGACGAAATTATCAAAGGGTACATCAAGTGCCGTACCAAGGGCGGTATGATTGTAGACGTATTCGGCATTGAAGCTTTCCTGCCGGGTTCGCAAATCGACGTGAAGCCTATCCGCGACTACGATGTATTCGTTGGAAAAACCATGGAATTCAAGATTGTAAAAATCAACCAGGAATTCAAGAACGTGGTTGTTTCACACAAAGCGCTTATCGAAGCCGAACTCGAAGCCCAGAAGAAAGACATCATCTCTAAACTCGAAAAAGGGCAGGTACTCGAAGGTACGATTAAAAACATCACTTCGTACGGCGTATTTATCGACCTCGGCGGCGTAGACGGTTTGATTCATATCACCGACTTGTCGTGGGGACGCGTTTCGCATCCGGAAGAAATCGTGCAACTCGACCAGCGTATCAACGTGGTTATCCTCGACTTCGACGACGAAAAGAAACGGATCGCCCTGGGCTTGAAACAGCTTACTCCGCATCCGTGGGATGCCTTGAACCCCGACTTGAAAGTGGGCGACAAAGTAAAAGGCAAAGTGGTTGTGATGGCCGATTACGGTGCATTCATCGAAATCGCTCCGGGCGTAGAAGGGTTGATTCACGTATCGGAAATGTCGTGGACGCAACACCTGCGCAGCGCTCAGGACTTTATGAAAGTAGGCGACGAAATCGAAGCCGTTATCCTGACGCTCGACCGCGACGAACGGAAAATGTCGCTCGGTATCAAGCAACTGAAACCCGATCCCTGGGAAAATATCGAACAACGTTTCCCGGTTGGCTCGAAGCATACGGCTACGGTTCGTAACTTCACGAACTTCGGCGTATTCGTAGAAATCGAAGAAGGGGTAGACGGCTTGATTCATATCTCCGACCTGTCGTGGACGAAGAAAATCAAACATCCGTCGGAATTTACGCAAATCGGCGCGCCCATCGATGTACAAGTATTGGAAATCGACAAAGAAAACCGCCGGTTAAGCCTCGGTCACAAACAGTTGGAAGAAAACCCCTGGGATGTGTTCGAAACGATTTTTACCGTAGGCTCTATCCACGAAGGCACGGTTATCGAAATGCTGGATAAGGGTGCAGTAGTAGCATTGCCTTACGGTGTGGAAGGTTTCGCAACGCCGAAGCATCTGGTAAAAGAAGACGGTTCGCAAGCTCAGGTGGAAGAAAAACTCCAGTTCAAGGTGATCGAATTCAACAAGGAGGCTAAACGGATCATTCTTTCGCACAGCCGTATCTTCGAAGACGAACAGAAAGGCGCCAAGAAAGAAGCTGCTGAAAAGAAAGCCGCTGCACGGCGCGTAAAGAAAGAGGAAGAAACGATCACTACTTCTTCTTACGAAAAAACGATGCTGGGCGACATCGAAGAGTTGGCCGCTTTGAAAGACAAACTGTCGGGCAAATAATATCGTCCGGTTACTATAAAAAACAGCTTCACCCGTTCGGGTGAAGCTGTTTTTTTATGAGGACTTGGAAGGATTCGGATGCTTTTCCGAAAGTATCCGTCCTGGCTTTACCAACAAGGACATTCCCCGTTGTTGTTATTCCTTTTATCGTTATAATTGGCATTCTTCTTGTTCCGGTTGCGCATTTGCTCCTGGTTGGCTACATATTGCTTGTATTGCTCATCCGTAAGAAGCGATTTGATACGGGCATCGCGCTCGTTCATCAGTGCCTGCATGCTTTCGCGCATCTTTTCCCTGTCGCCCTGGTTGGTATTGCGCTCGGCTCGCATCTTGGTAAAGAACTCGTTGTTGATCGACTCGAACTCTTTCTTTTGCTCGTCGGTGAGGTACAACTTATTGGAAAGCCGCTCTATTTGTTGTTTCGAGTCCATCATCCGTCCGCTCCGCCGGCCATGCTGCGGATTCTGCGCATAGGTAAAAGACGAAACGGAAGTAATCATCGCTATCAGACATATAGTCAAAACCTTTTTCATTTTCTCAATTTTTAAAATTAAACACTCTGTTTATTGAAGCTTCATTATAAACAGACAAAACCGGGCGAAAAAGGTTTAAATAGTCAACGTTACTAATACTTAAATTATTACAAAGAGGGTTTAGGCCGGTAACCCCGTACCGTTAACGAACAGCCAGGAAGAGAGGCTCTTACATTCCGCGTTATTAACGCCTCTGTATAAAAGCTTCGGTAGAGTTGTGCCGATTTTTAACGGCGGTTATCCCGTGCCGGTTACCCTCCTGTTCCCGCAAAGCGTTAAATCGCTACGCTGGATACATAAACGCAAAAAGCAGGATATTCCCATTTATACCCTGGCCTGCCGGACAAAAATACACTGTTTATACGTGTCGAATCTGCCGCGCTGGTAAAGCCGGGAAAAATACGTTCTCCCCTTTAAACGCGGACAACCACCAATCAGTCGTACCGGCGGAGGTAAAAACGCCTTACGGTTTCACGCGACACATTGTACTTGTTCCCGATGATACGGTAACTTTTTCCGCTCTTGCGAAGCGCGTCGATTTCCTTCTTCTTTCCCCGTAAATAAAAGGAGCCTTTGGGCCTTCCCAACACTACGCCCGCCGCTTTCCGCTGCGCCAGCGCTTCCCGGGTACGCTGGGAAATCAACTTCCGCTCGATTTCCGCCGACAAGCCGAAACTGAATGCAAGCACCTGGCTGTTAATCGAGTCGTCGAACGTGTACCCTTCCTTGATGCTCAGCACTGTAATCCCATCTTCAATACATTTGTAGATGATATTCAAGATGTTAATCATCTTCCTGCTTAGCCTCGACACCTCCGTCACTATCAAAGTATCGCCCGTCTTCAACTTGCGGAGCAAACGCCCCAATTGCCTGTCATCTTCACTTTTCGTACCGCTTACTGTTTCCATGATCCAGTCGGTTACTACAATATTCCTGCTCTTGCAAAAACGTTGCACTTCGCCCTCCTGGTTTAACACGGTTTGTTTGTCGGTACTCACTCTCAAATAGGCTGCAACCATGATATTATTCCTGATCGTTATATAATGAATTATTTTCCAACCACCAAAGAAAAGAAATTTGCTGAATATATCAGAGCTTTTTCAGATTTTGCATAGCGGTTTCCCTTCTTTTTTTCCATATTGATTATATTTTGAGCCTGAAAAGGTGAAAAAGCGGTTTTAATCGTAAATATATCCTTCACTCCATACCCCGAACCGGTTTTTTTGTTCCCAGGGGCACCGCCACCCGTTTGAAACGCCTGGCAATCAGCTTTTACGCCGGGAACTTTCCATTCTTTTATAATTGTTTAAAGGGTTGATTCTCTTCCCTTCGGAATAAATTTATAACTTTGCAAATCAAATACATTCGTAACCAATGAGCGTAGAAATCAAAGAAGTCACGACAAAAAAACAACTCAAACAATTTGTTAAGTTTAACATCGATTTATACAGCGGTAATCCGTACCATATCCCCGGCATCATTTCGGAAGAAATGACCACGCTGAGCCGAACGAAAAACCCGGCATTCGAGGTTTGCGACGCCGCTTACTTCCTGGCCTATAAAGAAGGGAAAATCGCCGGGCGTATCGCAGCCATTATCAACCGCACTTCCAACGAAACCTGGAGCCAGAAATACGGCAGGTTCGGATTCGTCGATTTTATCGACGACCGGGAAGTGGCCGATGCTTTGTTCCGCACTGCCGAAGAGTGGGTAAAAGCCCGCGGCATGGAAGCGATACAGGGGCCGATGGGATTTACCGACCTCGACCATGAAGGGATGCTCATCGAAGGGTTCGACCAGCTCGGAACCATGGCCACCCTATACAATTATCCTTATTACCCGGAGCATCTGGAGCGGCTCGGCTATGTGAAAGACCAGGACTGGAAAGAGTTTAAAATTTACATACCCGACGGCATACCGGAGAAGCACCAGCGCATCTCCCAAATCGTTATGAAAAAGTACGGGCTGAAGATACTTAAATTCAGGAACCGGAAAGAAGTATGGCCGTATGCCCGCCAGATATTCGAAACGCTGAACGAGGCTTATCGCCCGCTCTACGGGTTTGCCGAGCTCACGCCGAGGCAAATCGACTACTATATTAACATGTATATCCCCCTCATCCGGCTCGACCTGGTAACGGTTATCGTACGTGAGGAAGACGATAAGGTGGTGGGGTTCGGTATTTCGCTGCCCAGCCTGAGCCGGGCGATGCAGAAAGCCAAAGGGAAATTGTTTCCGTTCGGATTCGTGCACATGCTGAAAGGGCTGAAAGGAAAGCCGCACATCGTCGACCTGTATTTGATAGGTATTTTGCCCGAATACCAGAACAAAGGGGTAAATGCCTTGTTATTTAATGACTTGATTCCCGTTTACAAACAGTTGGGAGTAGAGTATGCCGAAAGCAATCCGGAATTGGAAACCAACAATGCCGTACAGGCGCAGTGGGAGTACTTTCGGCGCGAGCATCACAAAACGAGAAGAGCTTATATCAAAAAATTTTAAAAAAAAGGAGACTATATATATGGACGAACTGAATTCAACAATGGGGCAACCTACAGCATATACCGACGATGACATCAAAACGCTCGACTGGATGGAACATATCCGGCGGCGCCCCGGTATGTACATCGGTAAATTAGGCGACGGTACTTACGCCGACGACGGAATTTATGTATTGTTGAAGGAAGTGTTGGATAATTCGATCGACGAGTATATGATGGGGTACGGTAAATCCATCGAAGTAACCGTCGAAGCGGGTGAAGTAACCGTACGCGACTACGGACGCGGCATCCCGTTGGGAAAAGTGGTAGACGTTTCCAGCAAAATGAATACGGGGGCGAAGTATGATTCGAAGGCGTTTAAGAAATCGGTGGGCCTGAACGGAGTCGGCATCAAGGCGGTCAACGCATTGTCGTCGTACTTCATGGTAACCAGTTACCGCGACGGCGAGTGCAAGCAGGTAACTTACAGCCGGGCGTTGGTAACCGAGGAAACGGAAATAACGCCGGGCGACCAGCCCAACGGCACGTTGATTTGCTTTATCCCCGATAAAGAGATATTCAAGGAATACCGTTATAAAGACGAGCATATCGAAAATCTGCTCAAGAACTACGTATTTCTCAACTCGGGGCTTTCTATTTTCTATAACGGGAAAAAGTTCTACTCGCGCAACGGCTTGGTCGACTTGCTGAACGAGAACATGACTACCGAGCCGCTTTATCCTATTATCCACCTCAAGGGGGAAGATATCGAAGTGGTGGTTACGCACAGTAACCAGTACGGCGAAGAATATTATTCGTTCGTAAACGGACAGCATACCACGCAAGGAGGAACGCACTTGTCTGCTTTTCGCGAGGCGGTGCCGAAAGTAATCAAGGAATATTATAACAAGAACTTCGAGTACGCCGACATCCGTAGCGGCATTGTGGCAGCCATCAGTATCAAGGTGGAAGAGCCGGTTTTCGAGTCGCAGACCAAAACGAAGTTAGGGTCGAAAGACGTCGGCCCGGAAGGCCCTTCGGTTGCCAAGTTTATCGGCGACTTCATCAAGCGGGAGCTCGATAACTTCCTGCATAAGAACGCAGAAACTTCCGATACGTTGCTGAAAAAGATACTCGATTCGGAAAAAGAGCGCAAAGCGATTGCCGGCGTAACCAAGCTGGCGCGCGAACGGGCCAAGAAAGCCAACTTGCATAATAAGAAGCTGCGCGACTGCCGCGTGCACCTGAACGACCCGAAAGGCGACCGGACGGAAGAAAGCTGCATCTTCATCACGGAGGGCGACTCGGCCAGCGGCTCGATTACCAAAAGCCGCGACCCGAACCTGCAAGCGGTATTCAGCCTGCGGGGCAAGCCGCTGAACTCGTTCGGTCTTACTAAAAAAATCGTATACGAGAACGAGGAATTCAATCTGCTGCAAGCGGCGCTGAACATTGAAGACGGGTTGGACGGGCTGCGGTACAACAAAGTAATCATCGCCACCGATGCAGACGTCGACGGCATGCACATCCGGTTGCTGCTGATTACTTTCTTCCTGCAATTCTTTCCCGACCTGATTAAGCGCAACCACGTGTATATTCTGCAAACGCCGTTGTTCCGGGTACGCAACAAACAGAAAACGTTTTACTGCTACACGGAGGAAGAACGGCTGGCTGCCATACGCGAGGTCGGAGCGAAAGCGGAGATTACCCGGTTCAAGGGGCTGGGTGAAATCTCGCCCGACGAATTCAAGAACTTTATCGGCAAGGATATGCGCCTCGACCTGGTATCGATGAAAAAGGAAGACCTGGTGAAAGAGATGCTCGAGTTCTATATGGGTAAAAACACCATGGAACGGCAAAACTTCATTATCGACAACCTGATTATAGAAGAAGACGTTGCCTGAAGCGGACGCGGGAGGGAGGGCACGACCCCTTTGCCATGAGTCCGGCCGGCTGCTGTATGCCGGAAGGTTGTACACAGCGTAAGCATCGTAAATCAAAGTAAACTCAGATGAAAAAGATAGCGCTTTTTCCCGGTACGTTCGACCCGTTTACCATCGGGCACCAGTCGTTAGTAAACCGGGGGCTCGAATTGGTCGACGAGATTATCGTAGCCATCGGCATTAACGATAAAAAACTTACGTATTTCCCGCTGGAGAAGCGGCTCAAGGCCATCCGGTGCTTGTACCGGAACGAGCCGCGTGTGTCGGTGCGCTCGTACAACTCGCTTACGGTCGACTTTGCGGAAGAAGTAGGCGCGCGGTTTATCCTGCGCGGCATCCGTACGGTAAACGATTTCGAATACGAAAAGAGTATCGCCAACGTGAACCGGAAACTGGCGGGTATCGAAACGTTTATTTTATTTACCGAACCGGAGCATACGCATATCAGCTCGTCTATCGTACGCGAGCTGCTGCGGTACGGTAAAGACATTTCGCTATTCGTTCCGAAAGAAACAGAATTGTATTAATCCGGGCGGGGAAGCGGGAACAGGCAAGGAGCCTTACCCGCTTCTCCGCGCCTTTATTCAGATTGAACTATGACAAAGATGATTTTCCGCATACTGTTGCCGGTATGCCTCGCATTCACGATAAACGTGCATCCGTCGGATGCACAAAGCCAAGCTTTGAACTCGGAAGCCCGGAAAGTAGCCGGCGCCTTATATGCCATCGCGTCGTTTTATGTAGACTCGGTAAACAGCGAGAAGTTGGCTGAAGACGCCATCCGGGGGATGCTGGAGAAACTCGACCCGCACTCTACCTACATGGACAAGGAGGAAACGAAAGAAATGACGGAGCCGTTGCAAGGTAACTTCGACGGAATCGGTATCCAGTTCAATATGCTTACGGATACTGTGTATATTATTCAGGTAATCCCGGGAGGGCCGAGCGAAAAGGTGGGCTTGTTGGCAGGCGACCGGATTATCGAGGTGAACGATACGGTAATTGCGGGCGTGCAAATGAAAACGACCGACATTATGAAACGCCTGCGGGGTGCGAAAGGGAGCGAAGTGCGGGTAAAGGTAAGCCGGCAGGGTTCGCCGGAGTTGCTGGAGTTCAAGATTACGCGGGGTAAGATACCGGTGTACAGCCTCGATGCGGCGTATATGGCCGACCCGGCTACTGGGTATATCAAGTTGAACCGGTTTGCGGCTACTTCGGCCGAAGAATTCCGGGAAGCGCTCGACAAGCTGAAGCGCCAGGGGATGAAGAACCTGATTCTGGACTTGCAATCGAACGGGGGAGGATACCTGAATGCGGCCATCGACCTGGCGGACGAGTTCCTGGATAAGAATAAGCTAATCGTGTATACGGAGGGCGACAAGCAACGCCGGGAAGAATCGAAGGCGACGAGCGCAGGCGATTTCGAGGAGGGGCGTTTGGTGATTCTCATCGATGAGGCGTCGGCCAGCGCCAGCGAAATCGTTTCGGGTGCCGTACAAGACTGGGACCGGGGCGTGCTGATAGGACGGCGTTCGTTCGGGAAAGGTCTGGTGCAGCGGCCTATCCCCATGCCGGACGGCTCGATGATTCGGCTTACGGTGGCCCGGTACTACACTCCGACGGGGCGGTGTATCCAGAAGCCTTACGTGAACGGCGATAAGGAAGGGTACGAGCAGGATTTGGTAAAACGGTTCGATCACGGGGAATTGATGCACGCCGACAGTATTCACTTCGCCGATTCGCTGAAGTACAAAACGCTGGAAAAGGGACGTACCGTTTACGGCGGCGGAGGTATCATGCCCGATATCTTCGTGCCGGTAGATACGGCGCGTACCACGAAGTACCATCGTGAGTTAGTAGCGAAGGGGGCGATTTACCGGGCGAGCATGAACTATATCGACAGCCACCGGAAGGAGTTGAAAAAAGCGTATCCTTCGATTGCCGATTTCAAATCTAAGTTCGAGGTGAACGACGCTATCCTGAACGACTTGCGCACGTTGGCCGATGCGGAAAAGATCGCTTTCAACGAAACGGAATACCAGGCATCCCTGCCTTTAATCAAGCTCCAGTTAAAAGCGCTGATCGCCCGCGATTTATTCGATATGAATGAGTATTTTATCATTATCAACGACATCAACGAATCGCTGCAGCAGGCGCTGAAGATTATCAATGATCCGGAGGTGTACGAACAGGTGCTGTCCAGGCAATAAGCAAAAGCGATCAGTTGATAAAAAGGCATATTCAGAAAATAAGCATACCGAGGCAACCGGCTCGTCGAGAACCGGTTGCTTTTTTATTTTTTACGGAATTTCAGTCAATAGGCACTTTTTTCCCGCTTACCCGGATAAACCCGGTTTCCGGCTGTCCTTTTTATCCGTTCATCGTAATGAAAACTGTATCCTTAGCTTGCGGACGGCCGTCCTTAAGTTGCGGATGTC
>JAJBTJ010000287.1 GCA_020860905.1 Parabacteroides sp.
ATTTACGACTGTTGCACGAAAGTGCTCGAGAGCGTGCAGGGCCGCATCCAGCCGGGAGTACGACTTACGCTGACATGTTCGGACCGGGAGTTTGCCATGCAGACCGACGAGGTGCGTTTGCAGCAATTGTTGCTGAATTTGCTTACCAACGCTGCGAAATTCACGGAACAAGGCGAAATCGTACTCGATTACCGGGTGGAACGCGAGCAAGGAAGGGTTGTTTTTTCCGTTACCGATACCGGATGCGGCATTCCGCCGGAAAGGCAGGATGGTATCTTCAACCGTTTTGAAAAGGTAAACGATTTTAAGCAGGGAGCCGGGTTGGGCTTGCCTATTTGCCGGATGATTGCCGACCGTTTCGGCGGCACGCTTACTGTCGATTCGTCGTATACGGGCGGAGCCCGGTTCGTATTTGTGCATCCGTTTGCCGAGGGGCTTTCCGGTGATGTTCCGGAATAATCCGGAGGTTGCGCCGGCCCTATCCGGATAAACCGGTTTTATGCCGTGTGTTCTCTTTCCTTTATGCGGAAATTCTTTATTCCACCTGGCAGACCTATCGAGAGGTATATTCAGTAAATAAACATACCGAGGCAACCGGCTCGTCGAGAACTGGTTGCTTTTTATTATTTACGGAATTTCAGTAAACAGGCACTTTTTTCCGGCTTACCCGGATAAACCCGGTTTCAGGCTGTCCTTTTTATCCGTTCATCAGAATGAAAACTGTATCCTTAGCTTGCGGACGGCCGTCCTTAAGTTGCGGATACAGTTTTTATCCACATAAAACCGGTTTTCGTTCGGCATAAAAAAGAATAATCCGGTGGATGAATCGGTTTTAAAAAAAGGGCTACTGTTTTATCTTGTGTTTTAGTTTGGATTACCCCCGTTCGGGTGGTTAAACTTCGTTTCCGGGGGAATGCTTAAAGATACGATACAGGCAATTGGTTATCCATAAATCAATTGCCTATATCGTATTGTTTCCGGAATATCCCTATTTACCTTATTCTCCGAAGGTACAGGTTAAGCATGCAAACCGGAGGGAATTTCTGTGTTGCATGCTGTTGTTTTCGTTTGCCGCCGTCAGCGGCAAACAAATCTAATACGCAATGCCGCGTTGTTCCTTTACTATGCGGTTCCGGCAGGTAAGCCCGCTTTTTATTGTAGCCCTTTCATCGACAACTGGATACGCTTGCGCTCCGTGTCGACAGCCAGTACTTTCACTTTTACATGCTGGTGGATGGAAACCACTTCGGCCGGGTTTTTCACGAACCGGTCGGCTAAGTTCGACAAATGCACCAACCCGTTTTCCTTGATTCCGATGTCGACGAAGCAGCCGAAATCCGTGATATTCGTTACGATACCCGGCAACACCATCCCCTCACGCAAATCGTCGAGCGTACGTACCTGCGCATCGAACTCGAAAACCTCGATTCGGTTTCGCGGGTCGCGGCCCGGTTTGTCCAACTCGCTCATAATGTCGAGCAAGGTAGGCATGCCGATGGTATCCGAAAGGTAGTTTTCGAGCCGGAGCTGTTTCTTCAGTTCTTTGTTACGGATAAGCTCGTCTACCGAGCAATTCAGGTCGGAAGCCATCTTTTCCACAATACCGTAGCTTTCGGGGTGTACGGCCGAATTGTCCAGCGGATGCTTGCCTTCCGGAATCCGCAGGAATCCCGCACATTGCTCGTATGCCTTGTTTCCCAGGCGCGGCACCTTCAGTAATTCCTTCCGTGTGCCGAACGGTCCGTTGGCCGTGCGGTAATCCACGATATTCTGTGCCAGCGCCGGCCCCAGTCCCGAAACGTACGTGAGCAAATGGCGGCTGGCCGTATTCACGTTCACTCCTACCGAGTTCACGCAACTTTCCACCGTACGGTCGAGCGATTGCTTCAGCGCCGCCTGGTCTACATCGTGTTGGTACTGGCCTACGCCGATGCTTTTCGGGTCGATTTTTACCAGCTCGGCCAGCGGGTCCATCAGGCGGCGTCCGATGCTTACGGCGCCCCGTACCGTTACGTCGTAGTCGGGGAACTCGTCGCGGGCGGTTTTCGAGGCCGAATATACCGAAGCCCCGTTCTCACTTACCACGAATACCTGCACTTGCCGGTTGTACCGTACGGAAGCGAAAAACTGCTCGGTTTCGCGGCTGGCCGTACCGTTGCCGATGGCAATGGCGTCGATTTGGTACGATTCCACTAATTGCGATACTTTGGCGCAGGCCTTTGCTCGCTCGTTTTTCGGCGGATGCGGATAAATCGCCTCGTAATGCAGCAAATTACCCTGTGCGTCGAGGCAAACTAATTTGCACCCGGTGCGGAAACCGGGGTCCACCCCTAATACCCGCTTCTGTCCTAACGGGGGAGCCAATAGCAACTGGCGCAGGTTCCCGGCGAATACCCGGATGGCTTCTTCGTCGGCTTTTTCTTTGGAAAGGGCGGCGAACTCGTTTTCAATCGACGGCTTGAGCAACCGTTTGAAAGCATCGTCTACGGCAAGCGATACTTGCAGCGAGGCTTCGGTAGCGCTTCTTACGAACCGCCGCTTCAGCCGTTCGGTACACCCTTCCGTATCCGGCGTGATACTTACCCGCAAGATGCCTTCGGCTTCGCCCCGGCGGATGGCCAGTAAGCGGTGCGAGCTGCACTTGGCGAGCGGGCAGGCATAATCGAATAAATCGCGGTATTTGTCGCCTTCCGTCTCTTTCCCCTTGATTACCTTTGCCGTAATTACGGCTGTGCGTGCAAACGAGGTACGCACCGTATGCCGGCTGCTTTCTTCCTCGTTCACCCATTCGGCGATGATGTCGCGCGCACCTTGTAACGCTTCGGCTACGTCGGCTACCTCGCCCTTTACAAAGGCGCGGGCACGGCCTTTCACATCGTTATCATGCTGGCTCATCAGGATTTTAGCCAACGGTTCCAGTCCTTTTTTTCGGGCTGTTTCCGCTTTGGTTTGCCGTTTCGGCTTGTAGGGCAGGTAAATGTCTTCCAGTTCGGTAGCATCCCAGCAGGCATCGATGCGCGAGCGCAATTCTCCGGTAAGTTTCTCCTGCTGTTCGATGGAGGCCAGTACCGTTTCTTTGCGCCTGGCCAGCTCGGCGAGTTTGTCGTATTGTGTACGGATGTCGCCTATTTGTACTTCGTCCAGCCCACCGGTCGCTTCTTTCCGGTAACGGCTGATAAACGGAATAGTAGCTCCCTTGGCAAGCAGTTCGGCTGTGCGTTGCACTTGCCGTACAGGAATGTTTAATTGTTTGGAAATAAGAGAGTAAAACAAATTTGTCATGGTTCTTGTTTTTGTTTTCATTGCGCCCTGGCATAGCCGGTCGACGCCCGTTTCCGTCTCCCCGGCTCGTGCCGTTCGGTGTGCCGGTAAAACTCCTGGAAAGCGAGCCGGACTGCTTTTTCCAGGGCTTTTCCGTTAAAAAAGATTTAGCCTTACATCGGCCAGCCGGTCTAATTCGTCCGGTTGGTGGGTTACAAAGATAACGGTTTGCCCCGAATCGCGTAGCTTTTTTTTCAACCGGACCAAGATTCTTTCCGTCAATTCCCGGTCGAGCCCTTTAAACGGCTCGTCAAGCAAAACCACCGGGGCGGGACATGCCAGCGCCCGCGCCAGGGCAACACGCTGCTGTTGGCCGTAGCTCAATCCGCCCGGTAACCGTTGGCCCAAGGCCTCCGTTTCTGTGAGCCCGAGCCATTCCTGCGCTTTCCGTTCCGCCGTGCGGCGGGTATACCACGTAGCTAAAGGCAGGCATATATTTGCCGTTACGGAAAGTCCCGGCAAAAGGGCGGCTTCCTGGAACACGCATCCCATTCCGAGGGTACGGTCGGTATGCACGGTGCCGGCAGAAGGGAGCACGGAGCCGTTGATTAAGTTGAGCAGCGTGCTTTTACCGCTGCCGGAGGGAGCGCTCAACCCGTATATTTTTCCCTTTTCGAAATCCAAGGTCAGCCGGTCGATAATCCGGATGCCGCCATACGATTTGCTTACGCCGGCCAACCGGATTACCGGATTGCCGGTTGCCTGTTCTGTCACCTGGGGCTGCCCGGAGGTAACGGATGCCCTTTCGGCTTGTTGCCGGCGGGGAGCGTTGTTTTCCGGTAAGTCGCATTGGCGGTATACGATGGGAAAGCCGGCTTGCTCTGCTCGTGCGAGCAGGCGGTCGAAAAGAAAGCCGATGGCTATCGCTACCAGTGTCCAGGCCAGCAGCGCCGGTATGTCGATAAAGGTCTGCGCCCGCTTCATTTCGCTGCCGATACCTGCGGCGCATTGCGCCAGCACTTCCCCCATGATGATGGCGCGCCAGCCGAAACCCGTGGCCGAGGCCAGGCCGCTGAACAGGAACGGCTTCAACTGGGGATACAGGAGTTGAGTGTAATAGTTGGTTTTCTTTATCCGGAACGTGCGCCCCAGTGTTCTCAGTTCCGGCCGCAGGTTCCGGATACCTTGCGTGAGGTTCTCGGCGAGTAAAGGAAACATCGTGAGGAAAGCGATAAGCAACGGAATGCTTTCCGGCTGCATAAAGATAAGCGCCAGGAGGATAAACGAAATAACCGGTACCGACCGCATGCCTGCCAATACAGGCCCGAAGAGTTCGTAAACCCATGGGATGCGGGCAAACAGCAATGCAGCCGCTGTTGCCGCCGTCAATGAAAGGAAGATACCTGCCAACCCGCGCGCCACGGTTGCCGTAACCGCCTGCACGAACCCGGCCGATGTAAGGACTCCCGTTATCGAACCGGCTAATTCGGGCAGTCCGGGAACCAGCCCGGGGTTGTTTGCTTTCCAGGCGGCTGCTTGCCAGACAAGCAAAACCAACATAACGGAAAGGAAGGGATAAATAAATTTCTTCATGGACGTTCCGGGATAAAAGTTGCGTCGGGCAACCGGTTTCCTACCGCCCGGGGCTCATAGCGGTAAACCAGGTCGAGGAAACGGTATACTTCGTCTCGTATGTCTGTTGCCGGCCGGTAGGCAAGCCTGCACCGCCGGATGCCTTCTGCCGAAAGCATGCCCGGCGCGAATACGCCTTGCCGTTCCAGCAGCCGGATGGTTTTTTCCGGGTATTCCATAGCCTGGCGTGCGGAGACATGCAGCAAGCTGTCGATAGCAGGCAAGAGGCCGTTCAGTTCGGGTCGGATGATTACGGCCGTTTGCGGAAAGCCGTATCCTGCGCCTTCGGGCCGGTTCAGGTCGGCAACGATGCGCAGCGTCGTATCTTTCTTTAACGCCATACTCACGAACGGCTCGCTCAATACGGCCGTTTGCGAGCGTCTGTTCAGCAACGCGAGCAGGGTTTCGCGCGCGGAAGGGTAGGCATAGGTAAAGGTGTTTCTGGTAACGGGTAACCCGTGCGTTTCCCAATAATAACGTGCCAGGATATCGGGCGTAGTGCCGGCGCCGAACAGGGCGGTCGGTTCTTGTATCGCGGAGTCGTGCCCTACGATGTACAAGGTGCCCCATACCGGGCAGCCTGCCAGCCGGTAACCGGTTCCTTTATTATACAGGTTGGCGGCGGCAGTCATCGGTAATACGGCTATATCGGCTTCGTGTTTTATTAAGCGGGCTTGCATTTGCTCGGGCGAGTCGAGCAGCTTTACCGATAGGGTATATCCTTTCAGCGTGGTTGTATCGTCGGTAAGGCTGGCCAGGGCGATAGCCGAAGGCCCGCGGAGGATGCACACTTCTAACGTGGAGGTATCGTTTTTTTTCGTTTCCGCACAGGAGCAGAGCAGGAGCAGTAAAAAGCAAAGGCGTAGTGTCATCGGCAACGGTTTTCTGCAAAGGTAGGGGATAATCGCCGAACATACAACAACGGAAAAGCGCGAAGTACGGATTTCATTCTCCGTCGCTTCGCGCCTTGTGTCTATATTCCTAATTTCCGGAAAAAATTTAAGGAAGCTTCACAGCTTCCCTAAACCTCTTTGTTAACCTTAAATCTAATACTATTATGAAAAAACCACAATGCAAATGTACGGTTTCTTACGTAACTGTCAATAAGCAAAATGTTAATTGAAATTGAATGAGATATAAGAAAAACTAAGTACGATTAATATCTTTGTTAAAGCCTTCCGGAATGTTAAAATTTAGAAGAAATCGCTTTATTCTGCCTGTTGCTTACGTGTTGCCAGGCTTACTGCTACGATGGCGATACATCCCAACGGCAACGCGAAAAGTATCGGGTCGATGGCATGCCACGGATAGGTTTCTATCAACACGTCTTTACCGAACAAGGCTTTGCATAAGCCCAGAGGAGCTGCTTCGGCCTTATGTAAAAACAACATGGCGAACAGGCTCGCTAAAGCGCCTATCCACAAACTGGCCAGCGCTCCCTGGCGGGTCGCCTTTTTCCAGAACAGCGAACAGAAATAAGCCGGCAGGAAAGTGGCGGCGCAGATGCCCATGAATAAGGCGGTACCGCGGGCGATAATCCCGGCGCTCAGCGTGTAGCAGATAATGTAGCTTACCAAAATGGAAAACAGTACGCCGATTCGTACGATAGCGGTGGAGTTATCGTGGGTACGGTAAAACAGCCGGGTGAACATATCGGCTCCGAAAGCGGCGCCCATGGTATGGAACTGGGCGCTCAGTGTCGACATGCTTGCCGAAAGGATGCAAAGCATGAAAAGCGCTCCGAACCATTTCGGCATGGCCTCGTCGATAAAGAGGGGGATAATTTTGTCCATGTCTTTGATGGCTTCCGAGGCGACTACACCGTGCGTTTTCAGGAAAAACAGGTTCGACAAGGCGCCCACGTGGTAAATGGCGCCTACCGTAACAATCAGGAACAGGCAGCCGATGAGCACGCCCCGGTTCAGTTGCCGGGTACTGTCCACCATCATGAACCGTACCACTAACTGCGGCTGGGCGAGGCAGCCGATACCTACTCCCAGAATCAGCGAGGTTACCAGCGTATACCATTGGGGCGAACCTGTTACAGGCATGCTTGTCCAGCCTTGGTGCCCTAACGCCTGGAACCGTTCCGGCACTTTCGGCGCGAGGTCGGTAAGCGCCTGGTTGGCTTCGGTAAAGCCCATCCCCATAATCCGGTAAAACCAGAAAAGCAGGAATAACATGCACAAAAACATGATTACCGCTTGCATGGCGTCGGTGTATAATACGCCTTTAATGCCGCCGGTGGTTACGTAGGCCGCCACGACCAAGGTGAACACCAGCAAGGCTACATGCAGGTCGATGTGGAACAGCCGCTCGATGAAAACGGTTCCTCCTTTCATCACCACGGCTGCATACAGCGGCATGCCGATGAAGATAACCGCCGCCGTGAAAATCCGGATGCCTTTCGAGCCGTAGTGAGCGCCCAGCAGTTGTGGAAACGTGCGTGCGTTGTGGCGTACGCCGAGCTTGCGCGTACGCCTCCCGAATACGATAAAGGCGATGACTACGCCCATAAACATGTTGAGCAGGCAAAGCCATTGGATACCCATGCCGAACGTGGCGGCTACCCCGCCGAACCCTACGATAGCGGAGGCGGAAATAAAAGTGGCGCCGTACGAGAGGGCCAGCACGATGGGGTTCATTTGCCGGCCGCCTAACAGGTAGTCGCTGGCATCTTTCGTTTTTTTGTAGCCTAAGTAGCCTAAGAAGGCGATGGCGAACAGGTACAGGATGACAATCAGTCCGAGTGTGAGTGTGTTATCGTTTTCCATAGGATAAAGCTGGATTAAGGATGGGTATCTTCGTCGCTGTCTTTGTTCCAGCGGGTAATGCCGAACCAAACGGCGAACAGCAAACAGGCAACGGCCAGCACGTATGGCAGCCAGATGCCGGGGTCGTGTATTCCGAACATAACGGGGTGTTTTTACATTTTTATCAGGTCGCTTTCCATTCTGTATTCCAGGTTGTTGGTGCGGATTACGTCGAGCGCCGCTTCCCGGTTGTTGGTACGCAGTATCAGGATGGCTTTTCCGTTCAGGGAGAAGCAATACATGTACTCGATGGTAAGGCCGGCTTTGGTGAAGCAGGCCAGTGTTTTGGCGAAACTGCCGGCGCACGGTTCCGCCGCAATGGCAAGCACGTCGGTCATGTTTACACTAACGTTGCTTCTTTTCAGCAACTCGTAGGCTTTCTGCGGGTTGCTTACAATCAGGCGCAGGATACCGAATTCGGACGTGTCGGCTACCGTAGCGGCTATGATGCGGATATTCTCGTTGCCTAACAGGCTCAGTATTTCGCTTAATTTCCCGAATTTGTTTTCCAGGAAAATGGAGATTTGGGTAACTGTCATAATATAATAGGTATTGAAGGTGCTACATTAAATTACTTTTCTCAGGTCTTTTACCCGTACGGCTTTTCCGTCGGTGGTAGGCAGCGACCCTTTGGCTACTAATTTTACTTTCGGCGTGAGCAGCAATTCGTCTTTCAGTTGCCGGGTAATGTCTTTGGCAAGCCGTTGCAGTACGCTGTAATCGTCGGTAAACAATTCGCTCAGTTCCACTTCTATCAGCATCTCGTCGTTGTTGCCGATGGTTTCGAGCGTAATCAGGTAATTGCTGCCCAGTTCCTTGAACTGCATCAGTACCGTTTCGATTTGAATCGGGAACAGGTTTACTCCTTTCAGGATAATCATATCGTCGCTGCGGCCTTTGAACCGGTCGAGGCGTACGTGGGTGCGTCCGCACGGACATTCGCCGGGGATAATCCGGGTAAGGTCGCGGGTGCGGTAGCGCAACAGCGGCATGGCTTCGCGGTTGATGGTGGTGAGTACCAGCTCGCCCGTTTCACCTACCGGTACGGGGTCGAGCGTAACGGGATCTACTATTTCCACGATTACGTAATCTTCCCAGATATGGAGGCCGTTTTGCTCGGTGCACTCGAATGCTACGCCCGGCCCGTTCATTTCCGACATACCGAAACTGTTATAGGCTTTTACGCCGAACAGTTGCTCGATGCGCTGGCGCTGTTCTTCCGAGTGGGGCTCCGCTCCGATAAAAAGCGCCTTCAGCCGTGTATCTTTCTTGGGGTCGATGCCCATTTCATACAATACTTCAGCCAGCCGGGTGGCGTAACTGGGAATGATATGCAGGCAGGTACTGCCGAAATCGCGGATAAACTTGATTTGCCGTTTGCTGTTGCCTGCGGCGGCGGGCACGGTAAGGCAACCTAACTTTTCGGCTCCGTACTGGAATCCGAGGCCGCCGGTAAACATGCCGTAACCGGACGTGTTCTGGAATACGTCGGTATCGCGGATGCCCACCATGTACATGCAGCGCGCCACCTGGTTCGCCCATTCGTCGAGGTCTTTCTGCGTGTGCAGGATTACGGTGGGGTTGCCTGTGGTGCCGCTCGACGAGTGGAGCCGTACGCATTTTTCGAGGGGTACCGACGCCATGCCGAACGGATAGGTGCTGCGCAGGTCGTTCTTGGTGGTGAAAGGAAGTTTTTTCAGGTCTTCCAGCGATTGAAAACTATCGGCGGTAATTCCCCGCTCGCTGAATATGCGGGAATAAAACGGGGAGTTCTGCGCTAATGTAACGGTTGCTTTCAGCCGTTCGAGCTGGAGTTTCTCCAAATCGGGGCGGCTCATCGTTTCGATGTCTTTTTGCCAATACAGGTCGGATCGGTTCATATCTTTTGTTTATGTTTTCCTGGTTTTAGGTGCAAAAGTATTAAAATCCGGTAAATAAGGGTAAGGTTTGGAAAATAAATTCGGATTCGTTTGGAAAAGGACAGGAAAACGGGAATTGCGAGAGGGGTTGAATTTCATACCTAATCCCTACAAAATAGCCTTGGATGAAGAGAGTTACGCATAAAAAAGTCTTTTCGGTATGGTGGTTAATTCTGGAAGGATACCTATCTTTATTCCGGAAAAACAAGAATCTGGTTTTTATTTGTGAAAGCGGAGCTGCCGGGCGGTTACGCGTATGTTAGCTTGTAATCGGTGCGTTGTTCCGTAAAAACGGAGCGTGCGAAAGGTTTGAAGGGATAGAAAAAAACTTATGGAAACAATAATTATTTTTTATGCGGCGCTAAGCATAGGTTGCATAGGGAGCTTAATCGCCGTTATTTATTGGTTGCGAAAACGGAAAGGAAACAAACAGGCTGTTTCGCCTGTGAAGAATATACCGGCGGAAATGCCGGCGTCTGAAACGGCGCCTTCGTTTCTGCGGCTTTCGTTTAGCCGCCTTACTACCGATGGTATGGCGAAGGAGTTTATGGTAGGGGTGGAGTGCTCTGTTCCGCAATGGGAAGTGGAGATACCGGCTGCTATCCGGTGGATTGAAGTGTATAAGGAAAATAATCGCCGCTTTTTGTTACGGGTTACATCTAATTTCGGTAACGAGCCCCGCGAGGCCGTGGTGGAAGTAGCGGCGGCCGGTGCGGCAGGCGAGCGCCTACAGGCTTCTTTGCCGGTGATGCAGCAACAAGTGGGCTTGCCTACCACTGTAGACGTGTCGGATACGTTCTTCATATTCAGCGGCGATACCTATACTACCGTTACGCCCGAAATCCGAATCGGCGACGAATGCCGGCAGTGGCAGGTGAAGAGCGTATATACGTCCGACGGAAGCGGGTGGTGTACAGTGTGGCCTGCCGTGCATATTCCGGTTACGGGTACCGGCAAGTTGAAGATTACGGCGGCTCCCAAACCGCATTTTGTCCAGAACCGGAACGCAGTGGTTACTATCGAATGCGGCGTGTATCCGTTTAACGTGCTGAAACAAATAACACTTACCCAGGGAGTTATCTTTTCTT